>CAZPJD010000265.1:0-3661 GCA_964586775.1 uncultured bacterium
ACGCCCCGGAAGTCGGAAATGCCAAACCAAATGCGAGTTGCGCGAGAATTGTTAAATGCCTAGCAATATCATGTAGTTACACTACTTCGCGCGCTCAAATCGGCCTTAATTTTACTCTCATTTCGTTTGTCCCCCCATTATGGGACAACCACACCCACGGAGGCTCCGATGACCGCGAAAAACGACGACTTGATTTCGGGCTGGAAGGACATTGCCACGTACATGGACAAAAGTGTGCGCACCGTGCAGCGGTGGGCGGCGACGCGGGGGATGCCCGTGTTTCACCCCGCCGGGCTGCGTTGCACGCCGCACGCGAGCAAGCACCTGCTCAACGCGTGGATCACGGCGCGCGGCGATGTCGGCGTCGAGCCCTTCGCCCAAACCGTGAACGGCTGAGCGAAATCCGCCCGAATAACGGGACGATACCGAAAACAAGCCCTCGATCTCAATTTGATTTTACCGAAGCGCCCGGCGGGCCGACCGGCGGCGGGTTCAATCCCCCGGGCGCATCGTCTTCGTCGTTTTCCGGAATAACGTCGAACTCGTCGGGCGCGATCTCCCGGCCTCTCTCGATGAGCGTCCAATCCGCCCAGATCTTCGACCGATAACGCACCGTCCCCGTGCCGCCCGCGCGATCCGTGACCGCGTTGCGCCGGGGATCGAGATCCACGAGCCCCGGTTCCGGCTCGATCACGAAAAAGAAGTGCCGACCGGTCTGCGTGCCGATGAGTTCACCGGAGCGATCCACGCCGTCGTCGCGATCGAGGTTCGACGGCTCCACGGGAATCCATCCGTCGGGCGGCAGGTATACCTCCAGCGTCTTGTGCATCGCGCTGTCGTGCCCGCGGGTCTTCCCCTTGGCGATACGCGGCCTCGACCCCGCCGTGTACCGGGCGGGAATCCCCGCGGCGCGGCACATGGCGATCATCGCGAAGGAATACTCCGAGCAGCTCCCCGAGCCGTCTTCCAGCGTTCGCGCGGCGTCGACCTTGCGCCGGTCGCCTTTGAAGTAAAGCCGACGACGCACGTCGCGCCAGATGCCGAGCATCCGCTCCAAAAGCCCCGCCTCGCCGCGCGTCGCGAGCATCGCCGCGTGCGAAACGATGGGCGAATCGAGCCGATAGCACGGTCCGTCGCCCGTGTAATCGAGCCGGATGCGCTCGGGAATGGCGGCGGCCGTCAGAATGCGCGCGGGATCGACCGCGTAACGCACCGCGCGAAGTTCCACGTCGGCTTCGTAGGTCATGTATAGCGCCTGCCCGGGCACGCCCGGACCGAGAGCGAACTCGGCGAACCGATAACCGTACACGCTGACGATCTCCCGCGTCGGCGCGGGGTCCGTGCGCCAATCGAGAACTTTTTGCGACACCAGGTCCGGCGGCAGCGGGAGCGTCACGAGGATGGGATCGAGGCCGGGATTCGCGCGGATCAGGAATTCGGCGGTCAGTTTCACGTGAAACCGCGCGGGCGAACGCGGCGCGGTGAAGTTCGAGGGGCGGTTGTCGTTGTCGGCCGGCCAGTAACCCGGCAGCGCGAGCACCGCGCGCGGAATGGCGAGGGCGAACGCGACGAGAACCGTCGCAAGATGTCGGCGAATGCCACGCATGCGGAAATTGTCTCGCGCCGGACGGCGCGGCGTCAATGCGCGTGATGGACTTGCCGCGAAAGCGTCAGCACGAACACCCACCCTCGGATCCGTCGCCGCCGGATTCCTCGGCGGGCTCATCCTCGGCGTCGTCATCCGTCTCGTCATCGGCGGCGGAGTCGTCGTCCGTGTCGTCGTTGCCGGAATCGTCGTCCGCGTCATCGTCGCCCACTTCGAAAGTAACGGCGAATTCGACGTTTCGATCCGGGGAAACCGCGGAGACGTACTCGACGATGTACTCATACGTCCCGGGATCGGCGGGCGCGTCGAGATCCCACGCGTAGTCGCCCTGCCCCGACGCGACCGGCTCGTCGTTCAGCTTCGTTCGATCGCCATCGGGATCGCGGCGATACACGTTCCAACCCGCCGGCGCGGTTTCGACCCACGGCGCCCATACGAGACGCAGAGACTCGCCGACGCCCTCGATGCGCAGCTTCCACAGATCGGTCGAGAGCACCCGCCGCGGTTCGGCGGCGAGCCCCGCCGCCAGCACGATCGGCTCGAAATTGGCGTCGATGGTCGGCGCGATGATCGACGCATCGGGATAAAACGCGCCGCCGAGCGGCGAAGCGGGGCTCAGTTCAAACGTAAACGCGAAAATGCCCTGCGTTCCCCAGGCCCAGTCGATGGTGTCGCCGGAAGCCAGATACAATTCCGAACCCCGCTGCGGCGTGTATCCGTTGAAACCGGCGAAGGTGTTCGCGAGAGTCTCGAACGACTCGCTCGCGACGGGGTCGTCGATGGGATCGGATTGGTGGCTCCACGGCCACAGGATCAGTTCGCTGTACGTGTGCAACGTGATGAGCGTTCCCACATCGCCGCGCGCGGTGATCAGGTCGCGCATCGCCATGGTTTCCGGTTCGGAAAACGCGCTCGGTCCGCGATACGTGAGCATGCAGGGAATTGCGCTGGCGCCCGGTCCACCCCACCCCATGCTGTAGTTGCGATTCAGGTCCACACCCCAGCACGCCTCCGGCGCGGCGCTGGGTCGTCGATTTTTGCGCCAGAGTAAAAACGTCGCCGCGCTTTGATCGAAGAGCGCGCCATCGGGATTGATCGTCGGGATGACGATGATCTCGCGCGAATCCACGAGCGCGGTGAGACGCTCGTCCACGCCGTACCCCTCGACGATGCGCCGCGCCGCGCCCAGCGCGACTTCGACGGTCAGGATCTCGCGGGCGTGGTGCTGCGCGACGAGCACGAACGCGGGCTCGTCGGCTTCGTCGACGTCCGGGTTGTCGCTGATGAGCAGGGCGTGGAGTTCGCGCCCCTCGTGCGTCGTCCCGATGCTGAACAGGCGGGTGATGTCCGGCGCGAGGTCGTGCAGCGCTTCGATCTCGGCGGTGGACTCGTCGTAGTCGTGGTAGGCGTCGTAACCGTTTGGCATGTCGCGGGGAATCGCGCCCAGCAGCGTGGCCGCGAAACCCGCCGCCCCAAACCTCGCGGCGTCTTCGCCGGTGGCGAGGATCGTCGCGACGCCCGCGATCGGGTCCACATCGACCAGATCGGCGCCCAGCTCCAACAATTCGGTTCGCATCGCGGCATCCGGTGCAACGACGCTCCAAAGTGCGAGGTCGTCGGCCCATTCGTCGCTCGCGTCCGCACCAAGGGCGATGGCGAAAACGCCGAAGCACGTCACCCAAAACATCACGGCAACCCGACAAACCAAGGACATGGCCAGCTCCAAAAAGATCACACGCGTCCGCGCGCCATTTAGCGGGAACGAGGACGCTTTGGCAACGGGGAACGGCCGAATTTCCGCCGAAAATCGCCCGGTTCGACGATTCGCGGCCAAGTTGAACGTCTATTCGAAACCATCGTGACCGGCGATCATGATGTCCCGGCGCGCTTTCGCTTTTTTCATGACTCGTGAAAAAATCCTTTACACGCTGTTTTCGGAATGCTAAACGGCGAGTGGATGAGGTTCTTTCGGTTGGTCGATTCAACGCGCTCGTAATCCGCTACATCACGGCACGCGGTGCCCTCCGCTCTCAACGGCATCACGCCCGCGCGGGG
>CAZPJD010000266.1:0-28288 GCA_964586775.1 uncultured bacterium
TCGTCGATCGCCGCCATCACCGCCGCCGTGCGCCGTTCGCCCGAATCCACCAGCTTTTTCGCCCCCTGCAGGGCGGCGTGGAGCGCCGTCGCTTGCTCTCGCTCTTCGGGAGTCAGGTGGACGTTGCGGCTGCTCATGGCGAGGCCGTCGGGCTCGCGCACCGTGGGGTGGGGGACGATTTCGAGGTCGAGGTTCAGATCCCTCACGAGGCGGTCGATGACGAGGTACTGCTGGAAATCCTTTTCGCCGAAAACCGCCACGTGCGGTTTGACGAGGTTGAAGAGCTTGGTGCAGACGGTGGCGACGCCCGCGAAGTGCACAGGTCGCGACAGCCCGCACAAGGGCTCGCTGACCTTCCGCACGCGCACCTCGGTCTGGTAACCGACGGGATACATATCCTTGGTATCGGGATAAAAAATGATGTCCGTGAGTTCGCGGGCGGCGATGGCGTGATCGCGCTCGAAGTCTCGGGGGTAGCGGTCGAGGTCTTCGCCGGCGCCAAACTGCGTGGGATTCACGAAGATCGACAGCACGAGCACGTCGCCCAACTCGCGGCCCCGGCGAAGCAGAGCCGCGTGCCCCTCGTGCAGAAATCCCATGGTGGGGATGAACGCGATTCGCCGGCCGGAAGCACGGATCTCATCCGCCGCGCGTTGCATCTCGCGCGCGGTTCGGATCACCCGGATTGTCGGTGTCTCGCTCAACGAAAAACCCTCCGGCTGGCTGCCGGAGGGCGAGATGGACTTACCGGGACGAGTTCAGGTCCTCGTCGCGTCGTTCGTCCCGTCTCGGTCCGGCGTTCAGCGGGATCCAAGCGGAATAAAATGTTTCGTCCCCTTCGTGTGGTTTTCGATCTCGCTCATGAGCGCGTCGAAATCCCTCGGGTTGTTGACGAAGTCCATCCTCGAGGTATTGACCACCAGGAGCGGGCTCTCGTCGTACGCAAAAAAGAATTTGCTGTACGCGTTGGTGAGCTGCTCCAGATACTCCAGGCCCAACCGCTGCTCGTAGGGGTGATTGCGAATCCGGATCCGCTTGAGCAGGACCTTGGGGTCCGCCACCAGAAAGACCACCAGATCCGGCTTCGCCACCTCGATCTCGAGCAGACGGTAGATGCGCTCATAGAGCGCCAGTTCGTGCTCGGTCAGGTTCAAATACGCAAAGATCCGATCTTTGGCGAACAAATAGTCGCTGACGGTGTGCTGCGCGAAGAGTTCCTGTTGAACGAGTTCGCGCTGCTGGCCGTAGCGGGAGAGCAGGAAGAAGAGCTGCGCCTGAAACGCGTACTTGCGCGGATCGCGGTAGAACCCTTCGAGAAAGGGGTTCTCCTCGACCTGCTCGAAAATCATGCGCGCGTCGAGACGCTCGCCGAGCATACGAACCAGACTCGACTTGCCGACGCCGATCGGTCCTTCGACCACGATGTAGCGCGGTTGCGTCATCGGTGGTTCCCGCTCAGAACGTTTTGTTCGCCGTCAAAGACCTGGAACGAGGGGACCGCCCCCGTCCTCGCAACCGCCCAAGGATACCGCGACCACCGCGCGAACACAACATGGCACTGCGAGAAATTCACGTTTTTATCCACGGGGTTGCGTGTGACGGCATTCCAATAACCATGCGCCCGCGCTTCCGTCAAGACTCGTCTTGTGCCGCGCCCGAATTTGTCAGGATTTTCCCGTCGCGCAAAGCCCCAAGCGCCCGCGAAAGCGCAAAAAACTCGGCCAGCGAAAGCGTCTCCGCCCGCCTCTTGGGGTCGATTCCGCAGGCCGCGAGGGCGCGCTGGACTTCGGCGCGGTCGTAGCCCTGCGCAAGCGCGTTGGCCAGCGTCTTGCGCCTGGCGCCGAAGGCCGTTTTCACGCACCGGGCGAATTGCGGCTCGTCCACATCGGCGGGAAGGCCGCGCCGGGAGAAATCGAGTCGAATCACGGCGCTCGCCACCTTGGGCTGCGGAAAGAAGACGTGCGCCGGCAGGTTGAAGAGCCGCTGCGCGTCGGCCAGCGCCTGCACGCGAACCGAGAGGATGCCGTAGTCCTTTCCGCCGGGCGGGGCGACGACGCGCTCGGCCAGCTCCAGTTGCAGCGTCAGCACGGCACGCGAGAGCGCATCTCGCCAATCGAGCAGCCGAAAGATGATCTGCGACGAGTTGTAGTAGGGCAGGTTGGCGACGATGGTCGCGGGCCGCCCCGCGCGCCATTCGTCGAGCGTCTCGCGGAGAAATCCAAGGATGTCGTCGTGGACAAGCCGGAAGTTTTCGTCGTGCCCGAACCGCTCGGCGAGCACGGGAATGAGCCGGCCATCGGTCTCGACCGCCAGCACGCGCGCTCTCGCCTCGAGCAGTTTTTCGGTCAGCGCTCCGGTGCCGGGGCCGATCTCCAACACGGGTACGTCGGGTTCGAGCCGCGCCTCGCGCACGATCTTCTCGCACAGGTTCGCATCCATCAGCAGGTTCTGTCCGAGGGACTGCTTGAGCCGGATGTCGCGCGCGCGCAGGAGTTCGAGGTGCGACGTCATGTTACACGTCCGATCACGAGTTTGACGCCGCATTGCGCGATCTGGCCTTGACGATGGCGCCGCGCACGAGCGGGAACGACGCGACGCCCGAGAGCAGACCGAGAACCACCCACCCGATCAGCATGGGCGCGAGAAGCGACCAACCGGTGGATTTGAGCACCTCGAACGTGATCTCGGAATGCGGGACGCCAATGCGCTCCCATCCCAGAAACACGCGTCCGGTCTCGTACTCCGCCGCGAGAAAGAACGCGATCGTGAGCGGATTCGAAAGCCAGGCGGCGAGATAGGTTGCCGGAAAATTGAGCCGAAAAACGAGGGCGACGATGGCGCTGAGGACCGTGTGCAAACCGAAAAACGGACAGAACGCGACCAACATTCCGACGGAAAAACTGAACGCGATGTAGTTCGGCGATCCGCGAAGCGACAGGAAGGTCTCGCGAAACCGCGCCCACGCCTTACGAAGCGGCATCGCGCGACACCTTCTTGATCGATGCGTAAGCGTTGGCGTTCCACGGCGAACGCACCCCAGCCGCGACCAGCGCGTCGCCCGCCGCGGCGATCATCGCGGCGTTGTCGGTGCAGAAAAGAAAATCGGGGATGAACAGCTCGATACCGGCATCGGCGAAGCGACTCGCGGCCCGGTCGCGCAGCATGTGATTGGCCGCCACGCCGCCCGCGACGACGACCTGGCGCGCGCCAAATTCCCGCGCCGCCAAGTGAAGCTTTTCCAGAAGCACATCCACGACCGCCGCGTTGAGCGATGCGCACAGATCGGCGAGATCGTTGCCGATGGGCGGGGTGCCGCGCGCCTGGACGTGCGTTCGCACGGCCGTCTTGAGGCCCGAAAAACTGAATCGGAAGTCGCCCGAGCGGATCATCGGGCGGGGCAGATCCACCGCCTTCGCGTCGCCGGTCGAGGCGAGTTGATCGATCCGCGCACCGCCGGGGAATCCAAGGTCGAGCATTTTCGCGACCTTGTCGAAGCACTCGCCGGCGGCGTCGTCCACCGTGCGGCCCACGAGGCGCATCGAACGGTCGGTGTCGACGAAGTACAGATTCGTGTGGCCGCCGCTGACGACGAGGCCGACGAATGGCGGTTCGGCCGGTCGATCGCCAAGCCGCGACGCCCACAGGTGTCCCTCGACGTGGTTGACGCCGACGAAGGGCAGGGCGGAAGCATAGGCGTAGGCTTTGGCGAAGTTGAGGCCGACGAGCAGCGAACCGACGAGGCCCGGGCCTTGGCTGACCGCCACGCCGGAGATGTCGCGTCGTTCCACCCCCGCCTGCTCGTGGGCCTCACGAACGACGGCGGCGATCACCTCGATGTGCTTTCGCGACGCGATTTCGGGGACCACGCCGCCGTACTTGGCGTGAAACTCATCCTGCCGCGCGACGACGCACGAACGCACCCGCGTGCCGTCTTCGACGACGGCGGCGCTGGTGTCGTCGCAACTGGATTCGATGCCGAGAACGAGCATTTGACGATCGGTCCAAACGAAAACCGGCCCGCACTCTATGCGGACCGGCTCGTGCGGACAAGTCGGCGACGGTGTCTCTGGGACTCGGTCGCCGGCCGGTTACTTCGACGTCTTGAACGCGCCCGAGTAGTAGTTGTACGGCCCGGGGATGAACGGGCTTCCCTCGACCTGGCCGGGCAGCGGCTTGTAGGGATAGAGCGTGAAGACGACCTTGCGGAAGTCCTGATTCATGTTGTCCTTGCCCTGCTTCGTGGCCGCCAGGTACTCGCCCATCGGCTGAACGAGCACGCGATCCTTGTCGACGCCCTGACCAATCAGGAATTCGCGCACCACAATGCCGCGCCGCTTGGTCAGGAAGAAGTTTTCCTGCGGGCTTCCGGGGCGGTCGGCGTGGCAGGTGAGGATGACCCAGAACTTCACGCCGTCCTGCTGCTGCTTGATGAAGTTCGCAATGCCCTTGAGCTTCGCGGCCTCGGACGGGCGGATCGTGTTGGAGTTGAAGTCGAACAGGATGGATTCCTGATACTTCGCGAGTTCTTCGGGCAGTTCGCCCTCGAGCAGCGTGCTGGGCGCGGCGGCCTTCTTGCCGCTGGCGCAGTCCTCGGCGATCTGGGCGAGCTTCGACGACTCCAGCGCGGTGGCCTTCATCTCGTCGTCTTCGCCTTCGTCGTAAAGGGCTTCGGCCTTTTTCAACGCGTCCTCGGCCGAGACGTACTCGTCGGGACACGAATCGGCGGCGCCCTCGGCCTTGGCGTCGGCCACGGCAGCCTTGGCGGCGGTCAATTCGGCCGGGTATTCCTTGTCGCCGCATCCCGCCAGGGCGAAGGCGATCACCAAGGCGAAACAGGCGGTCCAGACGACGCGGGTCGGGGAGTGCATGGGATCCTCCGATCAGGAACGACGGTTTTCGGAAAAATCCATGAGCGAACGGCACTTATCATAGAATAGCTGAGAAAAAGGGCAAGCCTTTTCGCGGGCTTGGAACGGAAAATTCCGCATCGGCCCAAAGTGCGAACGTCGCCGCGGACGTCGCCACCAACTTCGCGCGCGAAACACAAACAGGGAACCCGCTTTCGCGGGTTCCCCGTCGATTGGGCAAAACGCGCGTTCGATCAACCGAAGAGGTTGATGATCCAGATCGGGACGATGCCGGTCCAACCCACGCCGGACGTGGTGACGGGCGCCGCACCGAACAGGTTGACGAACCACGTGGGCAGGATGCCCGTCCAGCCGACGCCGGACGTGGTGATGGGCTCCGCGCCGAACAGGTTGATGAACCAGGCGGGAAGAATCCCCGTCCAGCCAACCCCGGCGGTGTTGATGGCTTCCGTGCCAAACAGGTTGAGGAACCACGCGGGCAGAATGCCCGTCCAGCCGACGCCTGAGGTCTGAATCACGGCTTCGCTGGATGCGTCGACCACCGCTTCTCCGGCGGTCGGGAAGTCGGCGAAGGCCATGAAGAGCAGTTCGCACGCGAAAAACAGCGCGATCGCGAGAGCGAACTTCTTTTGGGCGGAACCGGCTTTCCACCAAGTTTCGAGACGCTTCATATTCGATCCTCCCCTCGTTCGCTGCGGCTTCGCGCCGCAACCTGTGGATCCTGGGAAACTCGCCTCTAAAAAACCCTAAAGTCTCCCGACAATCGGGCCGATAACCCTTTTGCCGTCAGGATGATCCTACGACGGAACGCCCGCGTATATCAACAGAAAAAACCCATGAATTTCCACAACATGCGTGGGCATTTGCGCAATATTGAGGAAATAGAAAAAAACTAAAATAACGTATAATGAGAAAAAATAGAAGTATTGAGAAGTATGATACCGTCTCGATTCCCCAAAACGCCGACTTCACCTCGCGAACTCGTATTTCTACGGAAGCCGCGTCATCTCGACCCTGTCTCGGGATCAACCGCTCGCGGGCATCGGGCCACTTCGGCTGAAAATCTGTTTTCAGTCCGCGTTTCCTGTGGTAGGCAACAGGACGCGATCCCGCATCTCCCGCACGCGAAAGGATCTGCCATGCGTCGAACCGCTCACGGGTATTCTTGGCGATCTTGCCGCTTCGTCGCTGCGATCACGGTCATGTCTGTCTGCGTGTCGTGCGCCGCGACCGCCCCGATTGCAACGTCCGCGGCGACGCACGGCGAAACACCGCCGCTCATCGCGCGCGAATCGCTGTTCGGCAATCCCGATATCGCGGGTGTGCAGTTGAGTTTCGATGGAAAGCGGATCAGCTACCTTGCCGCCGTCGATGGCGTGCTCAACGTCTGGGTTGGACCCGCCGACTCACCGGTGTCCGCGCAGCCCGTCACACAGGACCGCGATCGCGGAATCCGCAATTATTTCTGGACGTACGCAGGCGACCAGATCCTGTACCTGCAGGATCAGGGCGGCGATGAAAACTGGCGCGTCTATGCCGTCGATCTGGAGACCCGCCAAACCCGCGATCTGACGCCATTCGAGAACGTGCAGGCGCAGGTCGAGGCGGTGAGCCCGAAACACCCGGGCGAGATCGTCGTGGGGCTCAACGATCGCGATCCTGAACTCCACGATCTGTACCGGATCGACCTCGCCACCGGCGCGCGAACGCTCCTTCAACGCAACGACGGCTACGCGGGGTTCTCGGTCGACGACGACTACCGAGTGCGTTTTGCGGTGAAGATGCGCGAGGACGGCGGCACCGACTACCTGATCGCGAACGACCGCGGGTTCGAGCCATACATGACCGTCGGGCACGAGGACTCGCTCACCACGAACCTCGCCGGATTCGACAAAGCCGCGACCTCAATCTACCTGCTCGACAGCCGCGGCCGAAACACGGCGGCACTCACGCGCGTGAATCTTGCGAGCGGCGAGGCGACCACGCTATACGAAAACGCCCGCGCCGACGTGAGCGGCGTGATGGCGCACCCGACGGAAAAAACGATTCAGGCCGCGGCGTCCACTTATGAGCGCACCGAATGGACGATCCTCGATGACTCGATTCGTCCCGACATGGACCGGTTGCGAAAAAAGTTGACGGGCGACATTGAGATCACCGACCGCACCCTCGACGACCGGCGGTGGATCGTCGTCGATCTCGCCGATGACGGCCCGGTGCGCTACTACCTCTACGATCGCGACACGGGGGACATCCGTTATCTCTTCGCGAACCGCAAGGCGCTCGAGACCCTGCCGCTCGTGCACATGCACCCGGTGCGGGTGGCGACGCGCGATGGCTTGACGCTGGTGAACTACCTCTCGCTGCCGCGCGAGGCCGACCCCGATGGCGACGGACGACCCGACCGGCCCGTGCCGATGGTCGTATCCGTGCACGGCGGGCCGTGGGCGCGCGAGGAGTGGGGCTACAACCCGTGGCACCAGTGGCTCGCGAATCGCGGCTATGCCGTGCTCGACGTCAACTTTCGCGGCTCGACGGGTTTCGGCAAGGCGTTTTTGAACGCGGGCGACGGCGAGTGGGCGGGCAAAATGCACGACGACGTGATCGATTCGGTTCGCTGGGCGATCGACCAAAAAATCGCCATGCCCGACCGCGTCTCGATCATGGGCGGCAGCTACGGCGGATACGCGACGCTGGTGGGTCTCACGTTCACGCCCGAGACCTTCGCGTGCGGCGTGGACATCGTCGGCCCGTCGAACCTCATCACGCTGATCGAGACGATCCCGCCCTACTGGAAGCCGATGATGGATCTGTTCACGACGCGCGTGGGAGATCCGCGCACGCCCGAGGGCCGCGCGCTGCTGACCGCGCGTTCGCCGCTCACGCACGCCGAAAAAATCCGCCGCCCGCTGCTGATCGCGCAGGGCGCGAACGACCCGCGCGTCAAGCAGGCCGAGTCCGATCAGATCGTTGCGGCGATGGCGAAGAACGGCATCGGCGTGACCTACGTCGTATATCCCGACGAGGGCCACGGCTTCGCCAAACCGAAGAACCGCATGTCGTTCTACGCGGTGACGGATGCGTTTTTGGGCAAGTGCCTGGGCGGGCGATACGAACCGGTGGGCGACGACTTCGAGGGGTCCAGCATCGAGGTCCGCCATGGCGCGGAGCTGGTGCCGAGGCTGCCGACGACGACCCCTTGATTGCACCTGGCCGCAAAACAAACGAGGCGTCGGGGTCTCCGACGCCTCGTGAGATTTCGGGGTGATCGAGCGTTACGCGGACGCGGGACCCTGGTAGGTCGCATCTCCGAACGCGAGGATCGGGGCGAAGATGAAGCCCAGGAACGCGAGCCCGATGCCGAATCCCGTGCTCTTGCCGAAGCACTTCGCCAGTTCGATCGACGCGATGATGGCGATGACGAAGTTGACGATCGGGATCAGGAACAGGACGATCCACCACACCGGCTTTCCGATGATCTTGAGGAAGACGATGATGTTGTAGATCGGCACGATGGCCGCCCAGCCGGGCTCGCCGGCCTTGACGAAGATCTTCCAACCGACGGCGACGAAGAACGCCAGAATCGCGAGCTGGATCAACAAGGCGACGATTTCCATGCAAACCTCCCAAAGGTCACAGGTGAAACGAACAAACCGCCCATTTCGGAACGGCTCATCGTAACGCCTCGGCGCAACGGGTCAACCGTTCGCGGTCGCACCCGCGAAAATAGTGGGACCGGTCGCGTCGCGACGCGCTTCGTCGCGCTTGATCGGTTGCGCTGGTTGGGGCGCTTCGATAGGATCGAATGCGCTCGCGCAAAACCAACTTTGCATCAGGAGCGATACGTGAACTGGACACGCCTTTTCGGTTGGGCTCTCGTTGCGATCATGGCGCTTGGAACACCGGTCGCGTTTGCGGAAGATGACGCCGATCCGCCGGCCACGACCCTGTCGCCCGCGTCGCCGCCCCCCGCAATGCCAAATCCGGACGAATCCCCCGCGATGGATTATTCGCCGACGACCGAGCTCGCCGAGGTGCTCGTGACCCCGACGAGGAGCGGCGAGGAGTTCGCGCTCGCCCCTCGCGCGGTGTCGGTCGTGACCGGTAAGGAGATCTACGACCGCATGAGCCGCACCGTGCCCGAGGCGCTGCGTTTCGAGGAAGGCGTGATGGTGCAACGCACCAACCTCGGCGGCGGAGCGCCGTTTATCCGCGGCTTGATGGGCAACCAGGTCCTCTACCTCGTCGACGGCATCCGGCTCAACAACTCGACGTATCGCAGCGGCCCGAATCAGTACCTCAACACGATCGATCCGCTCTTCGTCGATCAAATCGAGGTCGTGCGCGGGCCGAGCTCCGTGCTCTACGGCTCCGATGCGCTGGGCGGCGCGATCAACGTCATCACGGTGCGTCGCGAGAAGTTCGAGAAGGGATTCGGCCTCGACGGTCGTTTCATGGGCCGGTTCTCGACCGCCGATCGCGAGCGTCTCGCACACGCGTCCACGCAGATGAACGCGGGCAAGGTGATGGGCATCGCGGCGTCGGCGAACTCGCGTTCGTTCGGCGACATCGATCCCGGTGGCGAGGACGAAGTCACGCAGGCCCCCTTCGGCTACGTCGAGGACGACGTGTCGGCGAACCTCGATTTTCACATCGGACCCAAGGTCGATTGGCTGTTTTCGGGGCAGCTTCTGAACATGAATCAGGTTCCGAACTACGATCCGGGCAATCCGAAGAACGAATACGACCCGCAGGAGCGACGCCTCGGGTACAGCAAGCTCATCTTCCACGATCTTTCCGACTACCTGGACCGCGTCGAGCTCTGGGGCTCGTTCCAGCGGCAGACCGAGGGGCGGCGCAAGATCGACGCGGCCGATCCGGCGTTCGAGACGAAGGACCTCGATCACGTGGATACCATGGGCGCGGGCGTGCAGCTCGAAATGCCCACGGGCCGCTGGGCGCGGTTCATCTTCGGCAGCGAATACTATCGCGACGACGTCTCCAGCGAACGCGAACTGGAGGACCTGGTCACCGGCGACACCACCGAACAGGATCCGCAGCTTCCCGACGGCGCGACCTACGCCACGACGGCGAGCTATCTGGAGGCGCGGTTCACGCCCGTGGACTGGTGGCGGCTCGTGCCCGGCGTGCGTTACACGTATGTGCAGCCGGACTTCGACCTCGAAGACCCGGTGCTCGGCGATGTGACGGTGGATGAGCCGATCACGGACGTTTCATGGGCCGCGCACACGATGTTTACGGCGGCCGAGACGCACAACTTCATCCTCGGCGCGTCGCGGGGATTCCGCGCGCCCGGGATCGACGACCTGTCGAAGCTCGGCAGCGAGGACGGGCGATACGACATTCCGAACTCCGACATCGAACCCGAAAAGATGATTCAATACGAGGCGGGGTATCGTCTCGCGGCCAAGCGCGCGTTCTTCTCGCTCTTTGGCTATTACTCGCAAATCACGGACCTGATCGTGCGCAAGCCGACCGACTACAACGGCGCGACCGAGATCAACGGCGACGAGGTGAACCACAACGAGAACGTGGGCGAGGCATTCATCTACGGGTGGGAGGCGTCGAGCCGTCTGGTGGTACTCGAAGACCTGATCGCGCTCGGCGGCACGGCGCACTCCACGTTCGGCCAGAACGAAACCGACGACGAGCCCCTGCGACGCATTCCGCCGCTGCTGGGCACGGGCTGGCTCAAGCTGGGCGCGGACCCGCTTTGGTTCGAGACGGCGATGGAGGCGGCGTCGAAGCAGGACCGGCTCTCGCAGGCCGACAAAGACGACGTGCGCATCGGCCCCGACGGCACGCCGGCGTTCCTCGTTTGGCATTTCCGGCTCGGTCTCACCGTCAACGACTGGATCGAGACGGTGACGTCGGTCGAGAACGCCTTTGACCGCAAGTACAAGTTCCACGGCTCGGGGCCGCTCGAGGCCGGTCGCAACTTCAAGACGCAGGTCGCGATCAAGTTTTAGACCGTTCGGAACGCGTAAACGAATCGGGGACGGCGAATCGCCGTCCCCGATGTTTTAGCGATGCGTTTTGATCAGCCGGTCGCGTAAGAATGCAGACCGGAGAGCACGAGGTTCACGCCGAGGTAGGTGAAGACGACGCTCGCGAAGCCGATGATGGCGATGTAGGCGGTCTTGCGTCCGATCCATCCCTTGGTGACGCGCGTGTGTAGGTAGAGCAGGTACACCACCCACGTGACGAGCGACGCCGTTTCCTTGGGATCCCAACCCCAGTAGCGACCCCAAGCGTTGTTCGCCCAGATCGCGCCAGAGATGATGACGAACGACAGAAGCGGGAAGGCGACGATGATCGCCTTATACGCGATGTTGTCGAGGTCCTTCGGCTTGGGCAAGTGCTCGACGAGGGCGGCTTTGGCCGAGTGCAGAATCAGCACCGTCGCCGAGAAGAACCACGTGGTGGCGACCAGCGCAAACGAATAGACGTTGTTGCTGATCGTGAAGTCGGGGAAGCGCCCGGACTGATACATGATCTGCCCGACCACGACGGTCATCAGGATCGTGGGGAACAGGTGAGCGGCGAAGACGAATCGCTTGCCTTTGTCCGTCGTGTCGTTGCGTTTGGCGAACGCAATGGCCGCCGAAACCGCGAAGAGCACGAACACGAGGAACGCGAACGCGCCGAGCCCCGGCAACTCCATATCAATCCAGACCGGCGGGTCCGATCCGGGGACCATGTCCTTGTACCACTTGCCGTTCATGAAGACGGACTTCGTGAGCGGGTAGCGCATCAGGAAGACCTGGCCCTTGGTCACGGCAACGAGGGCGAGGATATTCGCCACCGACGACGCCCCGTGAAACCACGGCAGGGGCAGGTTGTCGCGATAGAGGTAGAGCACCGCGAACGCGAAGGCGACGATGAAAAGCGAGTATGAAATCGCCGCGCCGAAGACGTGGAAGTGCAGCCACACGCTCTTGAGCGCGGGCATGAGCGGCGTGATTTCTTTGTTGCCCGACAGCGACGCCATGCCCATCGCGATCATGACCAGCGGCACGACGAACGCGCCGACGATCTTGACGCGATATTTCATCTCCATGACGCCGTAGGACACGACCATGCCCCACGAGAAGAAAACGAGGGACTCGTAAAGGTTGGTCCATGGCGGATGGTCGATGCCCGCCGCGATCCAGCGCAGGATCAGGGCCAGCGTCATCGTGACGCTGGCGACGGCGAGCGCGCCGAAGCCCACGAACCACGGACCGTTGGTGCGTTTCATCAGGAATAGCAGGTAGCCGATCGTCGAGATCACGAAGATCAGGAACGAGAGATCGAAGAACGCGATCGAAACGCCCTCGGCGGTGCCCGATGCGAAGGCGTCCATCATGGAACGGAGGAAATTGCCCATCGCGTTCGATCCTTAACCTTTCGTCGCGGGAGGCGCCGCGGGCGGCGCTGTCGGAGCGGGCGCGGCGGGCGGCACCGCGGGGGCGGCGGGTTTCGGAGCGTTCGGGTCCGCCACGCCCTCGACGAGCGTGAGCGTGTAGGTCGCGTGCTCGAAGGGGTGAACGGTCGGCATTTTGGCGAACAACCAGCCTTTGTGAATCTCCTGCCCCTTATCCTTGATAACGACGTGGACGGCGGGGTTCGTCGGCTCGGTCGTGATGGACGAAATCCGGGTCGAATCCATATAAAATGCGGGCAGGAACGCCTCGACGAAAACGCTGAGGCCCGTGTCGCCGAGCTTGGTCTCCTCGCCGACCTTGGCCTCGATCGCCGCGGGCGGCTCGCCCTTTTTGCCAAAGTTCAACTTCACCGTCTTGAAGATGGCCTTCACGTCGTCCGGCATCACGATCTGTCGGCCGCCCTCGGGCATCATCGGTTTGCCCATCGCGCCCGGCATGCCGCCACCCATCGCCTTGTCCATCGGCGGGTGCTCGGGCGGCATCGCGGGCATGTCGCCGTGCGCGTCGTCCTTGTCGCCGTGATCGTGACCGGCGTGGTCGTCGTGATCGTGCTCGGCCGTCTTGGGCGGTTCGGACGCGCTCTTGCATCCGACCGCGAGGATCAATGCGCAGACCGCAATGGTCATCAGAGCGATTTTCCAGGGCTTCATGGCAAAACTCCTTCGCAACACGTCAGGATGTACGACCCTTGAGTTCCTCGACCCACCGATCGGCCTCGCGCTTGGGAACGTCGCCCGCGCGCGAATCGCTGTAGCCGACCGTAATCTGATCGTTCTGCACGTGCACCACAAGCCGCTTGTGAGGCACGAAAAACGCGAGAAAAAGACCCAGGCCGCCGAGCGCGCAGCCGAACCAGAAGACCGCGAGACCAGGGTTTCGTGTGACCATGAGGCCCGTGTACCACCCGCCCGCTTCGTAGGCCTTGAGGGTGTAGGTGTAATCGCCGGGGCGCGATTCGTCGAATTTCGGGTTCTCGCGGAAGACCCAAAACTCCTTGGGCGGCGTTTTGTGGTCTTCCTCGACGAGCAGCGCGGCGAGACCCGCGTTGAACTTGTTGGGATCCACATCCTTGACGGCGACGTGGATGTGGTTCTCGACATCGACCCACTGACGCACCGACGCGGGTCGCAGCGGGATGCTCTGGCCGTCGGATCGCCGGATCGCGACGATCTGCACCTTGGGCGGCGTCTGCCCGTAGGACGACTGGAAAAACCGATATCCGCCGTAGGCCGCCGGGTCGTTGACCTCGATCTTGGTGTCGAATGGCGCGCCGGTCGCGGGGATAAACGTCAATTCCGATCGGAATGTCTTGGGTTGACGGCCGCCCTCGTAATATTCGACCTCGAAATCGTTGCAACGCACCGTGAAGGGCAGTTCGATCACACCGCCGCGCCGAAGCTCGATCGTGTTCCCGGTGTCCTTTTCGGAGATCAACATCGAACCGTCGATGCCGAAGAGGCTGCCGTACACCGCGCCCGCCGCCATCAGGATGATCGAGATGTGCGTGACGATCGCGCCGTAGCGGTGCGACGTTCCTGTTTCGCGATAAAACCACTGGCCATTGTTCTCGGCCTTGATCTGCGGGCGCACCAGCGATTCGACCACCTCGGCTTTGACACTCCGCGACTTGAAGCGACGCAGTTCATCGAGTTGTTCGAATAGCGCCGGACCAACCGATGCGTGCTTGGCGCCGCTGGTGCGGTAGACGCGCTGGAAGTTGAATGTGGTGCAAAGCGCCAGATTCACGCACAGGATCATGATGAGCGCGTAAAACCACACGCTGTGGAAGATGTCGTAAAAACCGAGTTGGTGGGCGAGCCCCTTCGCCCCGGGAGCGTTCGCCAATGCCTGAAACTGCTCCTCCGAGAGCGTGGGACCGCGCTGCGGAAGGATCGTGCCGACGAGGACGAGGACACCGATGGCAATGAGCGTGTAGATCGCGAGTTGGTTGCCGGACAGGAATCCGAGCCAACCCTCGCGGGGTTCGGAACCGGACTTCAGGGAATTCAAAAGCACTCCGGAATCAAGGAAAAACGCAAATCGCAACTCCGCTAACACATGCACGTCCGGCGATCAAGCGCCGTGGCCGTGAGTTCCCTCGCCAAGTCCGTACAAAGCCCGCGAAAAGCCGATGAGAACGTCCGCAAGGCGGCTTTGCGCGTGCACCGTTCGCCCGTGGGCGACTTGTGCCCGTCCGCTCCCTTCGCCTTGCGCCAGCCGCCTGGGGAACGACGCATAACCCCGCGATTCGCCTGCAAAATTTTTGGATGACGTCACGCCCATCGCGGCACGGCGATTGCTCAAGCCCGAACCGGAGGTGAGCGCCATGTCGACGACCCTGGGCGAGATTCTGCGTGCGTTGGACGCCGTTTTGGTGATCGAGGACGGCCCCGAGAAGGCCGATCTGCCCATCGACATCGTCTACGTCGGCGATCGGATGAGCGAGCTGCTTCAGTGGGCCTCGCCGAGGGCGTTGATCGTCACAAGGCTGTCCGGTCCGCACCTCGTTCGCTTGGCCGAACTGCTCGACTCCCCCGCCTTGTGCGTGCTGGGGACGCTCGTGACCGACGGCCGTCTGATCGACGCGGCGCGCGCGGCCGGGATGATCGTCGCGCGCTCGTCCCTCGACCCGGCCGAGGCTGCCGCGCGGCTCTCGCCGCTCGTCGAAACCGTGGTGGGAGGAGAAGCGGCGTGAACGCGCTTTCGGTCCCGATCGGCGGTGGGGACTTCGAGCACGGCGGCGAGGCGTCGCGCCGGCTCAAGGCCCTCTTGCAGCGTTCGGGAGCCGACGCCGCGGCGGTGCGTCGCGCGGTGATCGCGACGTACGAAGCCGAGATGAACGTTATCATCCACGCCCGTTGCGGGCGCATGGAAGCGGCGATCGACGCCGATCGCATCACGGTCGAAATCTCCGACGAAGGACCGGGAATTCCCGACGTAACCCTCGCGCTCACCGAGGGCTGGTCCACCGCGCCCGACAAGGCCCGCCAACTTGGCTTTGGCGCGGGGCTCGGCCTGCCCAACATCCGTCGCATGAGCGACACCTTCGAGATCGACACCCGCGTCGGGCAGGGGACGCGCCTGCGTTTCGCGATCCGCGTCTCGCCCGCGTCGCCCGATGGGTACTTCCGCCACCATCTGCGCCTGCGGCCAGAGCGATGCACGTCGTGCATGGCGTGCGTGACGGCCTGCCCGACGAACGCGATGCGCCTGAAAAGCGGCGTGCCGAGCATCCTCGCGCACCTGTGCGTGGACTGCGCCGAGTGCGTGCGGGCGTGCCGGCCAAAGGCGATCGAGGTCGATGTCGGCGAGGCGGGTTCCGTCGAGGAACGCGCCACCATTCTGCCCGCCGAATTGCGCACGCAGTTGGGCACTTCCACTTCGGCGGATCGATTCGAGGAAGCGATTCGCTCGGAGATGGGCGGCGACTCGTGCTGGAACGACGGATTTGTCGCAGCCTTGCGCGTCGCCGAGTTGGAAGCGGCGTCCGAATGCGCACCGCTGATCTCGGCTCGCTGTGCCGCCATCGCCGACCTCGTCGCCGCGCGATTTCCCGCGCTCGTCGGGAACCTGTCGCCTTTTCGCACGCCGGTCGAGGCGGCGGCGCTCGAATCGGGGCCGCTGTCCCGCGTCGCCGTGCTGTGTCCCGCGCAGGTCGCCGCCGCGAGGAATGCCGACCCCACGGGCCGGATCGAGTGCGCGGGCATCGACGAAATCATCCGCCGGATCCGACCGGCCCTCGCAAAGACGCGCGACGCGAATGAATGTCCCCAGAGCGACGAACCCGCGAGCGGTCGGGACCCGAATCGCGACGGCGTCTTCGTCGCGTGGGGCGCGCGTCACGTCGTCGAAATTCTGGACCGGCTGGAAGACGGCCGGCTCGACCCCTGCCGCATCCTCGAACTCTCCCTGTGCGACGGCGGCTGCTTCGGTTCGCCGCTGCTTGTCGAAAACCCGTGGATCGCGTCGCGACGATCCGCGCCACGCGTGAATGATGCCGAAGACGCCAAGGCCGCGCGCCGCGAGGCGCCTGTCGCCGCGCGAGCGGCGCTGCGTCTCGACGCCGACATGGCGGTCGCGATGCAAAAATTCGCCGAGATCGACCGGATCGCGAAGACGCTGCCGGGCCGCAACTGCGCGCAGTGCGGCGCTCCGGTCTGTTCCACTTACGCCGAGGACATCGTGCTCGGCCGCGCGCCGGCCGGGCTGTGCCCGTATCAAGAGGTGACGCCATGACACTCGCCGAACTGGCCAAGACCCTGAAGCTCGAATGCCTGACTCCGAAGCTCGCGGCCGAAGCCGAGCGCGACATCGGCTATGGCTACGTCTCGGACCTGCTGTCCGACGTGCTGGCCCACGCGCCCGAAGGCGGCGTGCTCGTCACCATTCAGGCGCACCTGAACATGGTGGCCGTGGCGCTGCACGCGGGCCTCGCGGGGGTGATCCTCGCGGGTGGACGGCGGCCCGACGCCGATGTGATCGAGCGCGCGAGCGTTGAGGGCGTGCCGCTGTGGCTCGCGAACGAGCCCGCGTTCGACCTGGTTGGACGGCTTTACGAACTCGGCATTCGGGGACGACGCGCGTGAAGGAGTTTGCCGCCGATCTGCATATCCACACCGTGCTCTCGCCGTGCGCGGACGCGGCGATGCGCCCGCCGGCGATCGTCGAGGCGGCGCTGGCGCGCGGGATCGGGATGATCGCGATCTGCGACCACAACGCGGCGGCGAATGTGGGCGCTGTGCGTGAGGCGGCGGCGGGGGACCTGGTGGTGATCGCGGGGATCGAGATCACCACGATCGAAGAAGTGCACGTGCTCGGTTGGTTCGGCGACGACGCCGCGGCCGACGCGGTGGCGGACGTGGTGCGCCGGACGCTGCCGACGCGAAGCGGCCTGCGAGGTGCGTTGCGCGAACCCACGGTCGTCGATGCGCTGGGTGAGATCGTCGAGTGGCCCAATGTGGCCTACGAATCGGCCTGCGCGCTGTCGCTCGCGAATGCGGTGGAACTGATTCGGCGCCACGGTGGAATCGCCGTCGCGGCCCACGTCGATCGCCGCTCGTTCTCGGTTCTCAGTCAACTTGGATTCTGGCCGGAAGACATCGCGTTCGACGCGGTCGAGGTGTCGGCGCACGGCGCGCGGCGCGGCCGGGCGGCGGATCTGATTTCGCCCGGGCGTCCGATTGTGACCGCGTCCGACGCGCACAGCCTGGACGAGGTCGGCGACGCCCGGACGATCTGGACGCTCGCGAAGCCGGATTTCGCGGAACTGAGGCTCGCGCTCGATGACGCGGACGGTCGGGGATTTCAGATCGGGGGCGTGAATTGATCGAGATCGCCCTTCACATCCTCGATCTGATCGAGAACAGCATCAACGCACGCGCGTCAATCGTGCGCGTAACGGTGAACGAATCGCCGTCGCGGGATCTGCTGGAAATCGAGATCGAGGACAACGGGGCGGGTCTTGGTGTGACGCCCGAGCAGGCGCTCGATCCGTTCTACACGACCAAACCCGGCAAGCGGGTCGGCCTCGGTCTCGCGCTGTTCGCCGGTGCGGCCGAGCGAGCGGGCGGCCACCTGACCCTCGGCGCGTCGCCGCTCGGCGGGGTGCGCGTGAACGTCGCGATGCAGCTCACGCACATCGACCGCGCGCCGCTTGGCGATCTGGCGACCACTTTCTCGTCGGTCGTGTGCACGAACCCCGATCTTGATCTTCAGCTTCGGTTCCTCGTCGAGGGCGAGGAGCGCGAGGTGCGCGTGAAGGATTTGGACGACGCCCGCCAGCGCGGCACCGCCGGACTGACCGTCGCCCGCAAGGTTTCGCAGGAGGTAAAGACCGCTCTCGCCAGCGTGGGGATGCGGTCATGACACGGATATTCGTTATTGCCGATGGTCCGCTCGCCCCGTTTCGGAACGTCCGGGAACGGGCTCGGCGACCCTCGGCGCACGGTGATTTGCCCGGAGAATTTGGACGTATTTTGGGAGGTCCTCGATGATCGAAACCGTTCACTCCTGTTCCTGCGGCGAGACCGCGACCGAGGCCGAGCTGCTCGCCCGGCTCGACGCGGTGCTGGCCGACTATCGG
This sequence comes from uncultured bacterium, assembly GCA_964586775.1. Lineage (GTDB taxonomy): Bacteria > Lernaellota > Lernaellaia > JACKCT01 > JACKCT01 > JADLEX01. The sequence goes on from CAZPJD010000266.1 coordinate 18,399, forward strand.
GACAAACCGGGAGCCCTGATCCCGGTCCTGCAGATCGCGCAGGGACTGTTCGGGTATCTGCCCGAATCGGCGCTGCGTCGCATCGCCCTCGCGCTCAAGAAGCCCTACAGCGAGGTCGCGGGAGTCGTGGGATTCTATTCGTTTTTCTCCACCGTTCCGCGCGGCGAGCACCTGGTGCGCGTATGCCTCGGAACGGCGTGCTACGTGCGCGGCGGCAAGGGCGTGCTCGACGCGCTCAAGGCGAAGCTGGGCATCGACGTCGGCCAGACGACCGACAACCGGCAGTTTTCGCTCGAGATCGCGCGGTGCTTCGGCGCGTGCGGGCTCGCGCCCGCCATCATGATCGATCAGGAGGTCTTGCACCGGGTGAAGCCGGGACGTATCGGCGAGATCCTCGCGCGATTCCGCGGCGAGCCGACACGGCGCACGACCGAGCAGGCACAAGGAGGTCAGCCATGGGCCAGCGCGTGACGAACGCCGAGGACCTGAAACGCCTCCGCGAGGCCGCGAAGCGCGATCTGGAACTGCGCGCGGGGACGAAAGAGGTGCAGGTCACCGTTCACATGGGGACCTGCGGAATCGCGGCGGGTGCGCGTGACGTGCTCGCGAAGCTGATGGACGAACTCGAGACCGAACACGTCGACAACGTGACGGTTCGGCAGTCGGGGTGCCTGGGTCTTTGCGATCAGGAGCCGATGTTCACGATCCGGGACAAGGAAGGCCACGAGTTCACGTACGGACGGCTCGATCGGTTTCGCGTTCACGAAATCGTGACCAGCCACGTCGTGCACGGCCAACCGGTCGCCAAATTCCTGGTCCAGGCGTGAGGGGGACATGACGATGCCAAAATCCGTGAGAAGCCATTGTCTGATCTGCGCGGGCGGCGGTTGTATCGCGTGCGGGTCGCTCGAGGTGAGCGCCGCGATGCGCGAGGCCGTTGCCGCGTTCGATCTTTCCGAAGAGGTCAAGGTCATCGAAACCGGGTGCCTCGGCCCCTGCGCCGTCGGCCCGGTGATGGTGATTTATCCCGAGGGCACGTTCTATCAGAACGTCAAACCCGAGGACGCCAAACATATCGTCGAAGAGCACCTGCTCAAGGGGCGCGTGGTCGAGCGGCTGGTTCATCAAGACCGCAAGACGCACGAACCCGCGCGCGAGATGGGCGATATCACGTTCTTCGCCCGGCAGGTCAAGGTCGTGCTGCGAAACTGCGGCGTGATCGATCCGCTGAAGATCGAGGAATACATCGCCCGCGAGGGCTACATGGGCGCGGCGCGCGCGCTGACCGAGATGACGCCCGAGCAGGTGATCGACGAGGTCAAACGCTCCGGCCTGCGCGGTCGCGGCGGCGCGGGATTCCCGTCGGGCCTGAAGTGGGAACTGACGCGCAAGGCCACCGGTGACGAGAAGTACATTCTGTGCAACGCCGACGAGGGCGACCCCGGCGCGTTCATGGATCGCAGCGTGCTCGAAGGCGATCCGCACTCGATCATCGAGGGCATGATGATCGCCGGTTACGCGATCGGCGCGAAGCACGGCTTCGTGTACGTGCGCGCCGAGTATCCGCTGGCGGTCGAGCGGTTGCAGCACGCGATCGGACAGGCGCGCGAGATGGGCCTGCTCGGAACCAACGTGTTCGGCAGCGGATTCGATTTCGATCTGGAAATCCGCATGGGCTCTGGCGCGTTCGTGTGCGGCGAGGAAACGGCGCTGATGACCTCGATCGAGGGCAAGCGCGGCGAACCGCGGCCCCGTCCGCCGTACCCGGCGCACAAGGGTCTGTGGGGCAAGCCGTCGTGCCTCAACAACGTCGAGACCTTCGCCAACGTGCCGATGATCCTGACCAAGGGCGCGGAATGGTACGCGTCGATGGGCACCGAAAAGAGCAAGGGCACCAAGGTGTTCGCGCTCGCGGGCGCCATCAACAACACCGGCCTTGTCGAGGTGCCGATCGGCATGAGCCTCGGCGAACTGCTGTACGACGTCGGCGGCGGAATCCCCGGCGGCAAGAAGTTCAAGGCCGCGCAGATGGGCGGGCCGTCGGGCGGCTGCATCCCGCGCGAGCACCTGAACGTGCCCGTGGACTATGAATCGCTGCAGGAGCTCGGCGCGATCATGGGCTCGGGCGGCCTGATCGTCATGGACGAGGACTCGTGCATGGTCGACGTCGCGCGGTTTTTCCTGGAGTTCGTGCAGGAGGAGTCGTGCGGCAAGTGCACGCCGTGTCGCGTCGGCACCAAACGCATGCTCGAGATCGTCACGCGCATCACCGAGGGCAAGGGCGAAATGGCCGACCTCGACAAGCTGGTCGAACTGGGCCAGCAGATCCGCGAGACCTCGCTATGCGGCCTCGGCCAAACCGCGCCCAATCCGGTGCTCTCGACGCTGCGCCATTTCCGCGAGGAGTACGTCGCGCACATCCGCGACAAAAAGTGCCCCGCGGGCGTTTGCGCCGACCTGACGCGCGCGCCTTGCATGACCGCGTGCCCCGCGGGCGTGTACGTGCCCGGCTACGTCTCGCTGATCGGCGAGGCGCGCTACGCCGAGGCCATGCGCGTGCACCGCGAAAACAACCCGCTGGCCGCCGTGTGCGCCCGGGTGTGCTTCCACGCGTGCGAGGACAAATGCCGCCGCTCCGGGCTCGACGAGTCGGTCGGCATCCGCGGCCTCAAACGCTTCATGGCCGATCAAGAGACCACGTGGCAGTTGCCGGAGATCCGCATCAACGACGACGCCGCGAAGCGCAAGGTCGCCATTGTCGGCGCGGGGCCGTCGGGACTCGCGTGCGGGTACTTCCTCGCGCGGCTCGGTTATCGCCCGACGATCTTCGAGTCCGAACCCCGTGCGGGCGGCATGCTCGTGCAGGCGATTCCGGCGTATCGGCTGCCGCGCGACATCGTGGACCGCGAGGTCTCGATGATCGAACGCATCGGTGTCGAACTGCGCTACGGGCAGCGGCTCGGCCATGATTTCAATCTGCTCGACCTGCGCGGCCGGGGTTATGAGGCCGTCTTCCTGGGCATCGGCGCGCCGTCGGGCCAGCGGCTCGGCGTGACCGGCGACGAGGCCGAGGGCGTGGTCGAGGCGCTCGACTATCTGCGCGAATACAACCTGCGCGGCACGGCGACCAAGGGCGAGCGCGTGCTCGTCATCGGCGGCGGCAACGCCGCGGTGGACGCCGCTCGCACGGCGGTGCGTCTTGGCGCTCAGAACGTGACGCTGCTCTACCGCCGCACTCGCGAGGAGATGCCCGCCTACGCCGAAGAGGTGGAGGAGGCCGAGCGCGAGGGCGTGCGGATGAAGTTCCTTGTCGCGCCCGTCGAGGTGCTGACGCAAAACGGCCGCGTCTGCGGAGTCCGCGCGCAGCAGATGTCGCTCGGCGCGTTCGATCGCAGCGGACGCCGTCGCCCGGTTGCGACGCCCGGCGGCGAGTTCGTGATCGAGGGCGACCTGGTCATCGCCGCGGTGGGGCAGACGCTCAACCCGGCGGCGATCGGCGCGAACGGCGACCTGCGTCTGCGCGACAACCACTTCATCGTGGCCGACCCGATCACGGGCCGGACCTCGATCCCGTGGCTCTTCGCGGGCGGCGACGCCGTCGTCGGCCCCTCGTCGGTCGCCGAGGCGGTCGGCGGGGGCGAGCGCGCGGCGGCGGGCATCGACCGCATGTTCACTGGAAAGGACAACGCCTTCTGGCGCATCCGCACGCAGGTGGACACCGCGTTCGATCCCGACGCGGATCCGATTCTGGTTCCGCGCGCGCCGGTCCGCACGTTGCCGGCCGAGCAGCGCACGCACAACTTCCGCGAAGTCGAACAACCCTGGAGCGAGACCGAGGCCCTGCGGGAAGCCCGGCGCTGCCTGCGCTGCGACTACCGCTGCGCTTGAGGAGGACCGAAACGATGATGAATCTGACGATCAACGAGGTCCCCGTCTCCGTCCCCGAGGGCGCGACCGTTCTGGACGCGTGCCGCTCGGCGGGGGTGCGGGTGCCGACGCTGTGTCATCTGGAAGGCCATCCGGGCATGGGCGCATGCCGCGTCTGCCTGGTCGAGGTCGAGGGCGCGCGCGCTCTGGCCGCGTCGTGCTCGATGCCCGCGACGGCGGGAATGAAGGTGAAGACGAATACCGCGCGGGTGCGTCTTGCGCGGCGGACCGTGGTGGAACTGCTGCTTTCCGAGCACGAGGGCGACTGCCGCACGTGCCTGCGCGCCGACGACTGTGAATTGCAGCGACTCGCGTATGAGATGGGCGTGCGCGAGGTGCGTTACGCGGGCGAAAAGCCGCACTCGGTGTTCGACGATTCGACGCCCGCGCTCGTTCGCGAGACGGGCAAGTGCATCAAATGCCGCCGCTGCGTGACCGTGTGCAACGAGACGCAGGGCGTGGGCGCACTGTTTCCGCAGGAACGCGGCTTCGACACGATCATCGGACCGGCATTCGGGACGAATCTGTCCGAAGTCGTGTGCGTGCAGTGCGGCCAGTGCGCGGCGGTGTGCCCGGTGGGTGCGATCTGTGAACGCGATCAGATCGACGAGGTCTTCGCGGCGCTGTCCGATCCCACGAAGCACGTGGTCGTGCAGACGGCGCCCGCCATCCGCGCGGCGCTGGGCGAGGGCTTCGGCCTGACGCCGGGAACTCTGGTCACGGGCAAGATGGTGACGGCGCTGCGCCGCCTGGGTTTCGCGGCGGTCTTCGACACCAACTTCACCGCCGACCTGACGATTCTGGAGGAAGGCACGGAGCTGCTGACCCGCCTCAAGACGGCGCTGGTGGACAAGGGCGACGTGGCGCTGCCGATGTTCACGAGCTGCTCGCCGGGCTGGATCAAGTTCGCGGAGCACTTCTATCCCGAAATCCTGCCCAACATCTCGACGTGCAAGTCGCCGCAGCAGATGTTTGGCGCGGTCGCCAAGACCTACTACGCGGACCGCGTCGGCAAGAAGGCCGACGAGGTCTTCGTCGTGTCGATCATGCCGTGCACCGCCAAGAAGTTCGAGGCGCAGCGGCCCGAGATGGCCGCCAGCGGCGCGCGCGACGTGGACGTGGTGCTCACGACGCGCGAGCTGATCCGAATGATCCGCGAGGCCGGCATCGACTTCGTGGCGTTGCCCGATGGCGACATGGACAATCCCCTCGGCGTTTCGAGCGGCGCGGCGGACATCTTCGCCAACACCGGCGGCGTCATGGAGGCGGCGCTGCGCACGGCGTACGAGATCGTCACCGGGCGCGAGATGCCGGGCGACAATCTGCACGTGCGGCCGGTCGCGGGACTCGACGGCGTCAAGGAGGCGGCGATTCCCGTCACGGGCGTCAAACCGGAGTGGAGCTTCCTGGAAGGCGCGGAATTGAAAGTCGCCGTCGCCCACGGGCTGCACAACGCGCGCGACGTGATCGAGGCGGTGAAGTCCGGCAAGAAGTCGTACCACTTCATCGAGGTCATGACCTGCCCCGGCGGGTGCATCGGCGGCGGCGGGCAACCGCGCTTCACCGACGACTCGGTGCGTCTCGCCCGTATCGCGGCGATCTACCGCGAGGACGAGGGCAAGCGCCTGCGCAAGTCGCACGAGAATCCCGACGTGGCGAAGCTCTACAAGGAGTTTCTGGAGCGGCCGCTGGGCCATCGCTCCCATGAGTTGCTGCACACGAAATACGTGACGCGAACGAGCGTTTAGGAAATATCGGTGGCGGAGCCGGGCGCCGATCGTGGTGCGGCGTTCGGCTCCGCGCGAAGGTGGAGATGAAAAGCGACGTAAACATCAGTGAGTACGGGATTATGGCGGCGGGATTCGATCCGGGTGGTGAGCCACCGGACGTTCCCGATTCGCGTGATGTGGCATACTCTCGGTCGCGTGGTGCCGGGCCGATTTGGGCTCGGCCCGAAATGATCCGGGTTGTGCGATGACATCGATCATCACGACGATTCCCGAGCGCTGCCGCCGCTGCTACAGCTGCGTGCGCGAGTGCCCCGCGAAGGCCATCAAGGTCGAGTACGGCCAGGCCAAGGTGCTCGCCGATCGCTGCATCGTGTGCGGCAACTGCGTCAAGGTTTGCGGGCAACGCGCCAAACAGATCGAGAGCAGCGTCGAGGCCGTGCGCGCGCTGCTCGCGGGTTCCGAGCCGGTGTTCGCCGTCATCGCGCCGTCTTTCCCGGCGGCTTTCGACACCGCGGTGCCGATGCACCATGTCTATTCGTGGTGCTATATGCCGTCGTACCCCGAGGCGTTCGACGAGATGACCCCCGGCCGCGTCGTCACCGCGATTCGGCGGCTCGGCTTCACGCAGGTTTGGGAGGCGGCGTTCGGCGCGGAGATGGTCAGCCGCTCGTATCGCGAACTTTACGAGCAGGTGCTGAACGGCGATCGCGAGGCGGTGATTTCCACCGCGTGCCCGGCGGTCGTCTCGTACGTGCGCAAATACGTGCCGGCCCTCGTCAGCGCGCTCGCGCCGGTGGTGTCGCCGATGGTGGCGACGGCGCGGGTGATCCGCGCCAAGTTCGGCGAGCGGGCGCGCGTCGTGTTCATCGGGCCTTGCGTCGCGAAAAAAAGCGAGATCCGCGACGACGAGATCGCGGGCGAGATCGACGAGGTACTCACCTTCGTCGAACTCAAGAACATGATCGACGAGGCCGACCTGCGTGCGCAGGACCTGGAGAAGAGCACGTTCGACAGCCCGCCATGCATAGTTGGCCGCGCGTTTGCGCTCCCGGGCGGACTCCTGCGCACCGCGGGTCTGCCAAACGACGTTTTGCAGGACAACATCCTGTGCGTCGATGGAAAGGATCGCGTGATCTCGGCGGTCGAGGAACTCGCTGCGGGTCGGCATCAAGCGAGGTTTCTGGATGTTCTTTTCTGCGAGGGGTGCGTGAGTGGCCCGGCCATGCCCGGCGATCTGAGCGTCTATGCGCGCAAGCAGATCCTCGCCGAGTACGTCAAGGAGCGGCGCGCCTACGTGAGTCCCGAAGAGGCCGAGCGGGCGTTGCAGCGCGTCCATAAGATCCCCTTGGACCGCACGTATCGTCACGAGGAGATCCAGCTCACGCAGCCGAGCGCCGAAGAAATTCAGGCCGCCCTCGAGGCCATGCGAAAGACGAAACCCGAGGATCACCTGAACTGCGGCGCGTGTGGCTATCCCACCTGCCGCGACAAGGCGATCGCGGTGTGCCAGGGTCTTGCCGAGGCCGAGATGTGCCTGCCGTACCTGATCGAGGAGCTCGAGGCGACGTGCGTGCGCCTTCAGAACACATACATCGAGCTGGAGGACGCTCAGGAGCGACTGGTGCAGACCGAAAAGCTCGCCTCGATGGGCCAGCTTTCGGCGGGCGTGGCGCACGAAATCAATAACCCGCTGGGCAGCATCCTGCTTTACTCGCACGTGCTGCTCAAACAGCTCGGGCAAAACACCGGCGCCAAGGAAGATCTGGAAATGATCGTGCGCGAAGCCACGCGCTGCAAGACGATCGTGCGCGGTCTGCTCGATTTTGCGCGGCAGTCGCGCGTGTCGAAGACGCGGGCGGATATCCGCGAGGTCATTGACGACATCATCTCGATCGAATCGCCCTCGGCGCTCGAGGCAGGCGTCGCGCTACGCGCAGAAGTCGAGGCCGATCTCGCGCCCGCGTGTCTCGATGTGGCGCAGGTCAAGCAGATGCTGGTGAACCTGGTGCAAAACGCCGTGGACGCCACGCCGCCGGGCGGCACGGTCACGCTTTCGGCCGCGCCGGCGGGGCGCTCGGTGCGGATCGAGGTTCGGGACACGGGATGCGGCATTCCACCGGAAAACCTTTCGAAAATCTTCGAGCCGTTCTTCACGACCAAGCCGATGGGGAAGGGGACGGGCCTCGGTCTCGCGATCGCCTACGGCGTGGTGAAGATGCACTCGGGCGATATCACCGTGGACAGCGAAGTCGGGCGGGGCACGACGTTTCGCATCACGCTGCCGATCGAAGGTGCGCAAATGGAACGGCCCGTCGGCGCGGTGAATTGAGGGGGATGCCGTGAGCACGAAAGCGCCGCTCATCTTCGTCGTGGACGACGATCACGACGTGCTCGAAATTCACGACGTCGTCCTGACGGCGGGCGGATACGCCGTACGCACCTTCGACGATCCCGAAAAGGCGATCGCGGCCATGTCGGACGCCCGGCCCGACCTGGTCGTTACCGATCTCATGATGGGCCATCTCGATTCCGGATTCTCGCTGGCGCGCGCGCTCAAGAGCGATCCCGCCACGGCGGCGATCCCCGTGATCCTCGTCACAGCGGTCGCGGCGCGGCCGGGGTTCGATTTTCGGCCCAAGTCCGAAGCCGATCTCGCGGCGATGGCAGTGAACGCCTATTTCGACAAACCAGCGGATCACGACGCGCTGCTCGCCAAGGTGCGCGAATTGCTCGACGCGGCACAATCGGCGGGGGGTGCGTCATGAGCGTGGTGCCACGCATTTTGGTGGTGGACGACGAGATCGGTCTGCGCGAGGGTTGTCGCAAGATTTTGCAGGCGGAAGGGTTCGAAGCCGACACCGCGTGCGACGGACTCGACGGGCTCGAACGCTACGAATCGCGGCGCGACTACGACGCCGCGGTGGTCGATCTCAAAATGCCGCGCATGGGCGGTGTCGAACTGGTCGAGGCGCTGCGCGCGCGCGACGGGGACATCGTCCTGCTCGTCATGACCGCTTACGCCACCATCGAGACGGCGGTCGAAGCGACGCAGCGCGGGGCCGACGGCTACATCCCCAAGCCCTTCACGCCGGGCGAGCTGCTGCTGCCGCTGCGCAACCTGCTCGAAAAGCGACAACTGCGCATCGAGGCGCGTCGGCTGCGCGAGGAGCGCGAGGACCGACTGCTCGAGGTCGCGTCGGAACGCGGGAAGTCCCGCACGATTTTGCAATGCCTGTCCGACGGCGTGATCGTCGCGAACCGCGAGGGTCAGGTCGTCATGTGGAACGCCGCCGCGACGCAGGCATTGCCGTCGATTTCGGGTGCCGAGCCGCCCCTACGCACCGAGGCGCTTGGCTGCGATGCGCTTGCCGGTTGGCTGCGCGAGGCGGCGGAGGGCGGCGACCTGCCGCACGTCGTCACGCGCGAGCTGCGCGTCGACGCGGGGACCTTTCTCGTCACCGTCAGCCCGGTGCTGGAAGAAGGACGCGGGGCGACCGGTGCCGTGGCGATTCTGGCCGACATCACCGAGATGAAAAAGCTCGAAACGGCCAAGTCGATGTTCGTCTCGATGGTCGCGCACGAGGTCAAACGACCGCTGGGCGTGATCGAGGGTTACCTGAACATCCTGCTCTCGGGCGCGGCGAACGTGGACGAGGCAAAAAAGACCGATGTGCTGACGCGCTGCCGCGACCGCGCGAAGACGCTGCGCGTACTCGTCAACGAACTCATGAACCTGTCCGCGATGGAGACGGGGCACTTCGCGATTCGCCGCGTGCCGACCGACATCGCCGCGGTCGTGCGCGACGCCCTCGACGCGTGCCGCGAGCGCGCGGCCGAACGACACATCGAATTGGAACTCGACGTGGACGCGCTGGCGGGATCGCCGCCGATTCTGGCCGATCGCGAGGCGCTGTTTTCGGTGTTCAACAACCTGATCGACAACGCCGTGAAATACACGCCCGAGGGCGGCCGCGCGAGCGTGCACGGCGAGGGGCGAGCCGGCGAGGTGGCGGTCTCGATCCGCGACACCGGCATCGGCATGAGCGCCGAGGAACAGGCCAAGATCTTCGAGGAGTTCTACCGGGTCTCCAACAAATTTACCGCCAAGGTCCCGGGCACGGGGCTGGGGCTTTCGCTCGTCAAGCGCCTCGTCGCGTTGCACCAGGGTTCGGTTCGCGTGTCGAGCGAACCGGGGAAGGGATCGACCTTCACCGTCGTGCTGCCGCGCGAGCC
>CAZPJD010000267.1:0-12966 GCA_964586775.1 uncultured bacterium
CGTCTTCCACGCGGTCTACTACATTTATAGTGACGTGCGCTTCATCCATTCGGTCTACAACGAAGGCCTCGACGAGTGGCAACCCGAGGACCCCGACCTGCCCTACGACTCCATCACCAACGCCTACGATCTCCTCTTCGACGACCACGGGCACATGCACGTCGTCTTCAGCGGACCGACCGAGGCGTTTTATATGACTGACACTGAAGGCACGTGGATCTATCGAAAGGTCGGCGATCAGGGTGGTTTCGGCGACTGGTCGAACGGCGTCGTCGACGAAGCGGGCCACTTTCACATCGGGTTCTACGGCGTCGACGAAGTCAGTTCGCCGAAAGTGCTCTACTACGTGACCGACGCCGAACGCGAGTGGACGAGCTGGATCATGGACGATGAGGGCTCCACCGTCCGCTGCTCCGATGTCGCGTGGGATGACGGCGCGGGGCCCGCGATGGCCTACGGCGACAGCGCCGACGGCGGAGTGACCTACGCGGCCAAACCCGGCGCAACTTGGCAGGTCGCGCAGGCCGTTTCCGGAACGGACGCGGCGTTTGCCGTCGCGCTCGCCTTCGAGTCGGACGGCACGCCGCACATCGCCTATTCGGTCGACGGCGAAGTCGGGCATGCGGTGAAGGATCCCAACTGGCAGGAGGAAACGATCGCATCGCCGGGCGACGTTCCCGTGGCCATCGCGGTGGACGGCGGCGGCGAGACGCACGTCGCCTTCGTTGACGGAACTGCGCTCCAACATTGGACGCCAACCGACGGACTCGAAACGATTGCGGGCGTGTCGGCGTTGCCGCAGGTCGCCATCGCCGCGCGCGGGACGACGCTGCTGGGCATCGCCTTCCGCGAAAGCGGGACCTTCGCCGCCAAGGTGGCGTGGCTCGTGGGCTCCGACTGGCAAATCGAGCCGATCGACGACTCGATCGACGAAGGCGGGACGATCGACCTGTTCATCGGCGCGGACAACATCCCCCGCGCCGCGTACACCGACGCCGACACGGGCCTGCTGCGTTACGCGTACAAAGACGGCGCGTCGTGGACGACCGAGGGCGTGGCGGCGTTTCTGGGCGAGCCGACGCGCGCGGCGCTGGTCTACGCGCCGGTCGCCGAGCTTGGGCACATGGCCTTCTACGACGCCGACGACACGGCGTTCGGATACGCCATCCGCGCCGATGATGTGTGGGAAACCTATGTTGTGGACGACGTGGGCGACGCGGGCGATTCGGTGACGCTCGCGATCGACGACGAATACGCCGTTCACGCGGCCTATCTGGCGGGCGGCGCGGTCTACTACGGGTATCTGTCTTTGCAGTGAAGCGCCTTCATGGCATGCCGTACAGGTCCTGCCAGCCCTCGCGCGCGATCAACGCGTCGCGATCCGGCGCGGGCAGCGGCTCGCCCGGCGCACCGGCTACGTATTCCGCATCGAGCGTGGCGCGCAACACGACCTGCGCCATCGCGTGGTAGCCCTTCCACGTCAGGTGGCACGAATCCTTGAACAGGCTCGGCGGCGTAATGCCGGTGGGCGACATCGCCTCGGCGGCGGCCTCGAGATCGGCGAGCGGCACGCCGCGCGCGCGCATGGTCTCGCGCACGAACGCATTGAACGACGGGCGTGTGCGATTCATCGGCAGGTTTTCGACGTAGACGCGGTAGGTATCGAGCGCCGCCGCGTACTCTCCGATGTTCTCCAGACACTGCCCCGTCAGCTTCGCCGCGTAGGCCTGATGCGGGCTGCGCGCGTAGATCGCCGCCGCCGCGACGCAGTCGCCGCGTTCCGCCGCATTCGCGCCCGCGATGAAATCCGGGTCGTTTTCCGGGAACACGTATTCGCGGTCGCCCTGCCCGGGGTCGATGCCGCGATACTGATAGTGGATCGGCAGTGTCATCCAGACGACGGGCACGCCCGCCGCTTGCGCGTCCTCGAGGATCGCGATGACGTTTTCGCGAAAGCCCCGCACAACCGCCTGCGTATCGTCGTCCTGCGGCGTGAAGGTTGGCCGTTCTCCGGCGGTCGGCACGCTCAGAAGGCTCCGCTTCATCGCGCGGTACACGACCCACTCGTTCAGCGCGTCGCTCATCGGAACTCGCGAGACGTACCCCTCGTTGTTGCCCACTCCGACGACGAGCAGGTCGGGCTCGACCTCGAGCGACTGGCGCACCACGTCGCGCACGACGTTCGACATCCCACCCGCCGCGCCGACGTTGACGAGCTCGAACGTGCGCGACGGAAAACGCGCCGAGAGCTCGGCCCGCATCCAGTCGCCAATGCCGCCGTGGCCGGGCTGGCTCTGTAGTTGATGCACGTACGGCGATCCCTGCGCGAACGACTCGCCCGCGATCATGATGCGAAACGTGCCGGGGCGTTTGCGAACGGGCACGTAACTTTCGACGAGCCCGCCCTGTTTGGGAATCAGCCACCACGCACCGCGCGCCGTCCATTTTTTCGTGACGACGCGGATCGGCGCGTGCGTCGCGGCGTCGTCGGGCCGTTCGGTCGCAAGGCGTCCGCTCGATTCGAACCACGTCAGAACGAACGTGGCCGCGAGGCCGAGAGCCATCGCGGGAATGATGGCGAACAGGAAATGACGCGGCCGTCGACGCATGTTTGAAGTCTTGGTCGGTCGCTTTGCGACGTCAACGGGCTTGGAGACTTTGCCCTCCCTCACTTATTGGGGAGGCGTGGCGAGCGTGGGAAGTGCTCCGCGATGAGCGACGGTCGATCGTTGCGGGCGCGTTGAAAAAGGCGGATATGGACGCGGACGCTCGCCCGCGAGCCCATCCGGCGCATCGCGTTCCGCGCTTTGAGGAAGACCGTTGTTTCTTGACTTTCGAGGACCCCCACCTAGAATGCCGTCGGCACGGGGGTAAGGGAAAGGAGGGGCGGATGACCCGCACCGGCATCGTCCGGCACCCACTGTATATCGAGCACGACATGGGAGCCTTCCATCCCGAGACGCCGCGGCGGCTGACGTCGATCTACGCCATGCTCGACACCCCCGAAATGGTCGGCCGATTCACCGAAATCGAGCCGCGAAAGTCCGGATTTTCCGACCTCGTCCGCGTGCACGACCCCGGCTACATCCAGACCGTCGCCGCCACCAAGGGACGCACCGTGTCGCTCGACCCCGACACCTCCACCTGCCCCGCCAGTTACGACGCCGCCATTTTGGCCGCGGGGGGCACGCTCGCCGCGATCGACGCCGTCATGTACGGGCGCGTGCGCAACGCGTTTTGTCTGCATCGTCCGCCGGGTCACCACGCCGAGCGCGACCGCGCCATGGGTTTTTGCTTTTTCAACAACGTCGCCGTGGGCGCGACGCACGCCATCGAGACGCACGAGCTCGAGCGCGTGCTGATCGTCGATCCCGATCTGCATCACGGCAACGGCACGCAGCACTCGTTCTATCATCAGAACAACGTGCTCTACATGAGCACGCACCAGTATCCGTTCTACCCGGGCACGGGGCACTACCGCGAGGTCGGCGACGGCGAGGGCCGCGGCTTCACGGTCAACGTGCCGCTCGATTACGGATTCGGCGACGGCGATTTCGAGCGCGTCTTCGACGAGCTGCTCATGCCGATCGCGCGAGCATACCGGCCGGAGCTGGTGCTCATGTCGGCGGGCTACGACACGTACATCGACGATCCGCTGGGCGCGATGCGCGTGACGCCGCACGGGTTCGGCATCATGTTCGACCGACTGCTCGCCCTCGCCGACGAGTGCTGCGACGGGCGCTTCGTCGCCGTGCTCGAAGGCGGCTACCACCTTCAGGGGCTGACCGATTCGGTTCGCACGAGCCTTTGCGTCATGGACGCCGAGCCCGGCGCGCGCGGGGAATGGACCGCCGAGCCGCTTCGGCGCGACGCCGTGGACTCCGTCATCCGTACCGTGCGCCAGACGCACGCCCCCTATTGGCCGGGGCTTTGAAACCACCGATGACCGACAACTCCCAGACACTCGCGCAATATCTGTCGGCGCAGGGCGAACGCGTGAACGAGCGGCTGCGGCTCATCATGCGGGACCGTTGCGGCGATTTCCCCCGCCTGGAAGAGGCGATGCGCTACTCGCTCTTCGCGGGCGGAAAGCGCTTGCGTCCGATCCTTGCGATCACGGCGTGCCGCGCGTGCGGCGGCGACGACGAACTCGTGCTGCCCTTCGCGGCGGCGCTCGAGATGATCCACACGTTCAGCCTGATTCACGACGACCTGCCCGCGATGGACGACGACGACTTCCGACGCAGCCGCCCGACCAATCACAAGGTCTTCGGCGAGGCGCAGGCGATTCTCGCGGGCGACGCGCTACTGTCCGAGGCGTTTCGCGTCATGGCCGATGTGGCGCTCTACCCCGGCGTGTCGCCGGCCACGGGCCTCGCGGTGATGCGCGAGGTGGCCGACGCCGCGGGCGTGTGCGGCATGGTGGGCGGGCAGAGCCTCGACCTCATCTCCGAAAACCGCGACATCGATCCCGACGTGCTCGACCTGGTGCATCGCTGCAAGACGGCGCGCTTCATCGCGGCGGCGGTGGTGGTGGGCGGTCTGGTCGCGAACGCGGCGGCGGAGCGCATTGGGGCGCTGCGCGCGTACGGCGAAAAGATCGGCCTCGCGTTTCAGATCGTGGACGATTGCCTGAACGCCTCGGGCGACACCGCGACCACCGGCAAATCGGTGGGCGGCGACGCCAAGCACGGCAAGGCGACCTACCCCGCCTACTATGGGCTGGACGAAAGCCGCGTGCGCGCCCGCGCACTCGCCGACGAAGCGATCGCGGCGCTCGGCCCGTTCGGTGCCGAGGCCGACCGCCTGCGCGAGATCGCGCGCTTCATCGTCGATCGCGACCGCTAAACCGAATACGCGCCGCGCGCTGCGTCGAGAATCTCGCGCACGCGCCGGGCGATCTGTCGGGCCGTGAAGGGCTTCTGCAAAAAGTTGACGCCGCTTGCGAGCACGCCGTGGTGCACGATGGCGTTTTCCGTGTAACCCGAGATGTAGAGGACGGGCAGGTCGGGTTTTTCGACGCGCAGCCGATCGAAAAGTTCGACGCCGCCGACGCGCGGCATCACCACGTCGGTGACGAGCAGGTCCACTTCGCCCGACGCCGCGCGAAACGCCGCCACCGCCGCGTCGCCGTCCGCCGCCTCGATCACCGAATATCCCGCGGCCTCGAGGCTTCGCTGCGTGAAGCGGCGCACGAGGTCCTCGTCCTCGACGAGCAGGATCGTGCCGCTGCCCGGCGCGTCGATGACCGGCTCCGGGATGGTTTCGCCTCGCTCGGGGGCGTCGGTCGCGGGCAGGTAGATGCGAAATGTCGTCCCGATTCCGGGCTCGCTGTACACCGTGATCGCGCCCGAATTTTGCCGCACGATTCCGTACACGGTCGAAAGTCCAAGCCCCGTGCCCTTGCCGCGCTCCTTGGTTGTGAAAAACGGCTCGAAGATCCGCTCGCGCGTCTCGCGGTCCATCCCCCTGCCGGTGTCGCTGATCGAGACCACCACATAGTTACCCGGCGCGATGTTTTCGCGGGTGCGGCAGAACTCGTCGTCGAGCGCGGCGGTCGAGGTCTCGAAGATCAGCTTGCCGCCGCCCGGCATCGCGTCGCGCGCGTTGACCGCGAGGTTCATGAGCAACTGGTCGAACTGATGCGGATCGATGCGGATGTGCGCGTCCGACCGGTCGAGGTCGTAGACGAGTTCGATATCCTCGCCGATGACGCGCGAGAGCATCCGCCGCGAATCGGCGAGCAGACCGTTCACCCCCACCACACGCGGCGAGATGATCTGGCGGCGCGAAAACGCGAGCAGTTGCTGCGTGAGCGAGGCCGCGCGCTCGGCCGCGGCGCGGATCTCGCGGGCGTCGTCCGCCAGGGGGTCGCGATCGGAAAGGCCCGCGATCAGGAAATCCGTGTAGCCTAGGATCGCCGTGAGCAGGTTGTTGAAATCGTGCGCGACACCGCCCGCCAGCAGCCCGATCGCCTCCATCTTCTGCGACTGCGCGAGCTGCTGCTCGAGCCGCGACTTGTCCTGCGTCTGCCGGACGCGCTCGCCGATGTCGGTGACGGAGCCCGCGACGAGGCGCACCCGCCCGTCCTCGTCACGCTCGTACACGCCGATGTGATCGGCGACCCACACGTCATCGCCGTCCTTTCGGCGCATCCGGTATTCGCGCAGCGACGTGATGTCGTCACCCGCTTCGGCAAGACGCCGATATTCGGCGCGGCGTGCGTCCAAATCGTTCGGATGCACGAGCGAGCCCAACGCGCTGCCGCCGAGGGTCGCGAGTTCGGCGGGCGTGTAGCCAACGACCGGCGCGATGCCCTCGCTCGCGAACACGAACCTGTCCGAAGTCACGTCGTAAATGTAGAGAAAACTGGGCAGGACGTGCACGAGGCGGTCGAGGAACGCGCGCGTGCGCCGGAGTTCCTCCTCGGCCTCGCGCTGCGGCGTGATGTCCACGGCGATGCCGACGAGCGACTGCACGAGTCCGTCGTCGTCGAAGATCGGAATCTTGGTGACGTGATACCAGCGCCGGCCGCTCGGGGCGTCCACCCACTCCTGAAACGTCCGCGCCGTGCCCGATTCGATGACGAGTCGGTCATTCGCCTCCATCTCCGGCGCGCTTCCGGGAATGATCTCCCGCGCCGTGCGATGGATGATGGCGTTAATCGGCAGTCCCAGTGTCTCCCGCAGGCGCAGATTCGCGACCAGATGCCGCCCTTCGCGATCCTTGACGAAGACGATGGCGCCGGCCTGATCGAGGATGTCCATCAACTGGTGCTCGCCGCGCGACAGGGCGTCTTCGGCCCGCGAGGCCCGCACGAGAAAACGATTGATGGCGATGAACAACAGGACGGTGGTGATGAGAACGTAGGCGATGCCCTTGTAAGACTGCGCGACGGTCAGCGCGGCGGCGTCGCGAACAAAGAAAGACAACACGCGGTCCGACAACAGGATCCACGCCACGCCGAACATCAGATACAGGGCCGAGACCCGAAAACCGACCCCGCGAAACATCGCCGTGAGATGTCGTTTCACGCGTCATCCGATCAAGTTGTCGCGAAGATATTAACCGAGTTCACTGAGTCGTCCAAGAATCTCGCGCAACCGGCAAATAACCAAACGCATCCGATTTTGCCCCCCGCGTCGATTCCGAGTAAAACACCGGTCATGTTCTGGCCGACCCTGCTCGAAATCCTGCTTCTGCTCGGGCTCGCCTTCGTCGTGGGCGCGGGGATGGAGCGGCTTGGGCAAAGCGCCGTCGTCGGCTATCTCATCGCGGGGGTGATCGCGGGTCCGTGGCTCTTCGCCGAAAACGTCGTTCGCGATCTGTCCGAGCTGGGCGTCTCGCTCCTGCTCTTTTCCATCGGTCTCGAATTTTCGTTCGCGCGTCTGCGTTCGCTCGGCAAACTCGCGTTCGGCGGCGGCGCGACCCAGGTCGCCGCCACGCTCGTCGTCTTCGCCGCGCCCGTCGCCATATTTCGCGGCGCGGGCGAAGCCGTGGCATTGGGTGCGATGGCGGCGCTCAGTTCCACCGCCGTGGTCCTGCGCACGCTGGCGGATCGCGCCGAGCTCGACTCGGTGCGCGGGCGCGCGTCGCTCGGCATCCTGCTCTTTCAGGACATCGCCGTCGTCCCGCTCGTGCTGCTCATCACCGTCATGACCGAGGGCGGCACCTGGCTCGACGTGGCGAAAACCGTCGGACGCACGGTGGCGTCGGCCGCGGCGCTCGCGGGCGCGTTCTGGGCGCTGTTCAACCACGCGGTCCCGCTGCTCTTTCGGCGGCGCGAAGTGGCGAAGAACCGCGAACTCGTCATCCTGCTCGCCATCGTCTCGGCCGCCGGGTCGATATGGGCGGCGCACGCCGTTGGGCTCTCGCCCGCGCTGGGCGCGTTTTTGGCCGGCATGCTGCTGGCCGAATCTCCCTTCGCCACGCAGATCCGCGCCGACGTCGGCACGATGCGCACGATCTTCGTCACGCTCTTTTTCACCTCGATCGGCATGCTCGCCGATCCGCGCTGGGTGATCGAACACTGGACGTGGGTGCTGCCGGGGCTGATCGGCGTGTTCGCGGGCAAGACCCTTGTCGTCTTCGCCGTGGGTCGTCTGTTCCGCATGGACGCGCGCAACGCCCTGGCCACGGGCATCACCCTCGCGCAGGTCGGGGAGTTTTCGTTCGTGCTCGCCACCATCGCGAGTGCGGGCGGACTGTTCGGCGAGGACGTATTCGCCTTCGCGGTGAGCGTGACGATGCTCTCGCTCTTTTTCGGGCCGGTCATGGTCGGCGCCGCGCAGGGCGTCGCGGACCAATTGTTGGGGTGGATCGCCGATCGCCGGGGTGCGTCGTTCATCACGCCCGAGCTCACACGCAAGATCGAGCTGCGCTCGGTGCTGGTGATCGGTTACGGGCCCGCCGGACGGGCCGTGGCGCGGGCGCTGGTGGAGCGCGGCGAGCGCACAGTGGTGCTGGAGCAGAACCCCGCTTCGGCCAAGATCGCGCGGCACGATGGACTCGCGGTTAAGATGGGAAACGCGGCCCAACCCGAGATTCTGGAGCACGCGGGCGCGCGAACGGCGTGGTGCGTGGTCGTGACGCTGCCCGACACAAAAACGGCGACGACGGTGATCGGCGCGGTGCGTTCGCTCGCCCCGGGGGCCGTGATCGTCGCGCGCGCGCGCTACAACCTGCTCAAGCGCGATCTGGTGGACGCGGGCGCCGACATCATCGTGGACGAAGAGGAAGAGGTGGGCGAGCGGCTCGCGCTCACCGCCCTGGCGCAGATCGGCAAATCCCCCGCGTAATCTCACTTTCATGTTGCGCCGCGACGCGCGTTCGCTAGGATGAACGCGAGTTGCACATCGGATTCACGATCACGGAGGGAATGTCATGCGGTCCCGACGGCTCGTTTGGTGTGTCGTTTTCGCGTTGGCGTGTGTCCTCGCCTCCACGCCCGCGTTCGCGAGAAACCTGAAGAAATTCGCGGACGCGCCCGACAACACGATGAAGCTGCATCAGCACATCCGGCCTTTCGGTTTCCCCAGCGCCCTGCTCTCCACCAACGTCGGCGTCTATCTCGGTTATTCGTATGCCGAGCTCGCCTACGCCGACAAGGTCGACTTTGCGCTCTTCAAGGAAGACAGGTTCAAACTGGCGGGTCTCGTGCAGGTCATCGACTTCGAGGCGAAGATGCACGACCGATTCAGCACCGAGTTCCTGATCTCGGGCAGCCTGAATTCCGGCGCGGACGACCGCAGCGCCCTGATCTTCGGCGGGCAGGGGCTCTATGCGATTTCGGCCATCCCAAAGGTCAACCTCGTGCGCAACGACAAATGGGGCACGGCGGTGTCGCTGGGCGTCGCGCTCGACTACGATCAGGGCGTGCAGAGCAGCCCCTTCGCGCTGATGATTCAGGTGCTCGAAAACGTCAACGATTTCCTGACGGATTTGGCGAACGGCGAGGTCGAGGCGATCGACGAGGACACGTTGGAGGACCTCGTCGAGATCAAGCTCGCCGACGCGCTGACCACGACGACGACGACCACCGCGAGCCCGATGATCCTCTATACGCAGACCATCGTTCCGGCGCTGGGCGTTCAGGCGTCGCTGCGTTACGACTACGGCATCAACGAGGACGTGGACAGCCCGAACGAAGAGGACACCGGCGATCCGCCGACGGGATGGTTCTTCGGCGGCCTCGTGGTGTACGACTTTTATCGCGTCTCCAAGGCGGCGTTCGGGCTTCGAGCCGAGGGATTCTACGAGTCGGAAGAGAACGACGAGACCACGTCGAAGCTAACGACCTACGCGGGCGGCATCCTCTTCACGGGCCGGCGCAGTCTCGACCTCGGCATGACCGTCTCCTACCAGCAGACGCAGGTCGATTTCGGCGACGACATCATCCCCGAGATGAACGGCGATTCGTACACGCTGCTGCTGAACATGAAGTACTACTTCTAGTCCGTCGAAATCGTCGAATTTCGTCGCGCCGACCTTGACGGGTCGGCGCGCTCGTTTCCATGATCGGCCCATGTCGGCCGATTCGTCCCGCCCGAAACGGGGTTACGCCACCGCCTTCGTGCTCGCGCTCATCCTCGCCGCGTTTTGCGCGCAGAGCATTCCGCGCCGCCACGCCCTGGAAAATCACTACCGGTCGAACGAGGGCATTTACGTCATCAGCGCCGTGATGACGCACTGGGAGATCGAGTACGGCCATCCCTCCGTCATCGACCTGCTCCGCTGCGGCGACATTTACGCGCCCATGCAGTTCCTGCTCGCACAGCCCCTGCTCGCGCTCGGGCCGACCAGTTTGGAGGCGCTGCGCCGGTTGAACATCGCGTGGCTCGCGGTGCTGCTCGTTGTCGCCCATTTTGCGGGGGCGCAGCTCACGGGGCGGCGCGAGGGCGGCTGGCTCGCGGCGCTCGCCGTCGCGACCTTCGGCTCGGTGTACGACTTCGCA
The DNA here is from genome assembly GCA_964586775.1 of uncultured bacterium. Taxonomy (GTDB): domain Bacteria; phylum Lernaellota; class Lernaellaia; order JACKCT01; family JACKCT01; genus JADLEX01. The sequence continues at coordinate 10,454 of CAZPJD010000267.1, forward strand.
TGGTACTACAATCAGCTTCTGCTCACGGCTCTTTTTGTCATGGCGTCGCTCGCGCTGATGTTTTCGAGCGACCAGCTTCGCAACCGAAAACGCGCGGCGCTCGCCGGGCTCGCCATCACCGCCGCGTTTTTGTCGCACCGCGGGAGCCCGCCGCTCATGCTCGGCCCGCCCATCGCGCTCTTCTCGCTGGCTTCCTGGCGACGCACCCGCGAACTTAAAACGCTCGCGAACGCCGCGCTGATGTTCGCGATCGCGATCGTCATCGCGTCGCCGCATCTGTACGATTACTACGTGCGCTCCGGACATGTGGTGGGCACCGCCGTTCAGCACGGTGAAAGCTACGTGCTCAAGGAACTCGCGATGGGTCTTTCGGCCCTCGATCAGTCGGTCGAGTTCTTCCGCCTGCTCGGCTCGTGGCACCTCACACCGGTTGTCGGCATCGCGTGGATCGCCGTAGCCGCATGGGCGATCTGGCAGGGGCGTCGCGACGCGCGGTTGCTGGCGCTCGTCGTCGCGGCGATCCTGCCGATGATCTGGCTCGGCCTCTTCAAAACGAAGAACCGCGACTTCGTGTTTCCCGTCATCCCGTTGTGGGGGCCTCTCGTCGCGGCGGCGGTCTTCGCGCTGCCCGATCGCCTCCGCGCGCGCGCGGGGTGTGGCGTCGCCGCGGCGCTGGTGATGTGCGGCTGGGTGTGGCCCGCGTGGTCCGAGGGGCGCGGTCCCTCGTATCCCAGCTTCGATCCCATGTTGGGCACGAGCTGCCACGAGACGATCGACGCGCTCGCGACCGTGCCCGAGGGCGGCGCGATCGTGCTCTACGTCAACGGCCGTGATGAACGCTTCCAACCGCTCGGCCGCGATCTGCTGGGGTGCGTGCATCTGTCGCGCCCCGATCTGCGCGCCGCGATGGCCGACTTCGGCGACGCGCTCGACGACACGGCGGCGCTGGAGGTCTGGGCGATCGCGACGGACGCGCCGGGGCACGACACCGCGCGCCTGCTCGCCGACGCGCAGCTTCGCGTGCCGCCCGAGATCATGGTGCACCAGCCCAGCGAGCCGCTGCCCGGCGTGGTGCGCCCGCCGCGCCCGCCGAACCGCCGCGTGCTGCCAACGCCGGTCGAGGCGGATCGCACCGTGATGGTGTTCCTACCTTGATTGGCCGGATCGCGCCGCCTCGTCAGTGGAAGATCGACAGCGAGTTGCCAAGGAAGTTCGAGACGTAAAACCGCCGCCCGTCGGGCGATGCCGTGAGCGCGGCGGGGTCGTCGCCCGCGGGAATCAGATCGACGAGCGACATCGTCGTGACGTCGATGAGCGCGATGCGATTACCCGCCGCCTCGTCGGACGCGCCGGGCCGCGCGGGCAGCGTGACCACCAGCATCTTGTTGTCGGGGGTGACGGCGGCGAACTCCGGCGGCGATGGCAAATCGATATCGCGCAGCACCGTCGGCGGCGAGACGCGGATCACGCTGATCGACGACGAGCGCGTATTCAGGCAGTACACGATCTCTCCGTCGGGATCGACGACGAGCCGCTCGGGACCCTCGCCCACGTCCAGCTTGCGCGCGAGCGTCGCGCCCGCCACATCGAAGACGCTCACCGTGCCCTCGCCGAAATTCGGCGCGAGCAGCAGCGAATCGCCTTTCACGAAGACCGGCTCGCGCGACGTGCGATCGACCGTGAGGCTTTGCGCCACGCGGCCTTCGGCGTCGGCGTTCGGATTGAACAGATAGACCTTGCCCGTGGTCATTCGCGTGCCGCGCTCGTCGCGAATCCACAGCCCGCCGGTCGCCGCCGCGATCTCGCCCGTTTTTCCGACGGCGATGTAGCCGATGTGACCGGGGAACTCGATCGTTCGGTCCACGCCGCGAGTGCCTACGTCCACCACAGTCACGGTCTTGTCCTGCGCGCTCGCGACCAGATAGCGGTTCGTCCCCGGCACGCGCTCGATGTCCGAGATACTGCGTCCCACGCGGATCGCGTCGCGCCGCCGGCCCGTGGTGGCGTCGAAGACATGCACGAACTGGCCCGCCATGCCCGCCGTCACCACGTAGCGGTCGTCCGCCGCGAGATCGACGTAGAACAGGTGCTCGAAGACCGGCCCGAAGGTGTCCTGAATCGACATCGAATCGGGATCGATGACCTGCAATTCGCCGAGCAGCGCGCACGCGAGCCAGATGCGCCCCCGCCGATCGACCGCCGCGCCCATCGGCCGGCGGCAGGTGGGAATCGCAACGCGCTCCACCGCGCGCTCCAGGTGGCCGGGGCTGAGCAACTCGTGCCCCTTGGGCACGGCGGCGCGTTCCTCGCCGACCGGCGCGGGCGGCGGGCCCTCTTCGCGCACGCTCAGATCATCGCAGGCGGCGAGGATGAATGTCGCGGCGAGAAACACGAAAAGCACACGGCAAGAAGCCCTCACCCCCGGCCCCACTACCCCCCCGCGGGGGAGGGGTGCCCCCAGCCCCCGAGGGGGGGGGGGTGGGCCCCGGTGCGTCACCAAACGCCACCCACCG
>CAZPJD010000268.1:0-24303 GCA_964586775.1 uncultured bacterium
GCGGTAGAGGTCGAAATCCGAGAGCGGCGGGGTCTGTTTCGGCGTCATCGTTCACCGGGTTTTGGGGGTGGATATGCCCGATTCCCGGTGAAAAGAACTAGCACAAATGAGCCATATTGTCCAGCGTTTTCAATGAGTTAAAGCGATTTTCAGGGGCGACCAAATCGACCGGGGGCAATTCGGTATCGTGCCCACGGAGTTCCCGCACTCGAGTAACCGGAACTCCGCCCGGAACTCTGAAACTGCGAGTCGACTCGTTATTGGATTTACTTATTCTCGACACATATACTACTGTTACTTACTTTTATCACATTTGCATCATCATATTTCATTGATTTCGCCAAAGGCGTTTTATCAGCGATTGACAAGAGATAACTAACTGTAGCTTCGCGACGAGCTTTCCCATTTTCAACAATCCTGTAAACATGTTGATTGTTAGGACGCCCGTACTCCATTTCGAAAGAACGTATTCCAAGTTCTCGTATTCGTTTCGCATCCGGTTTAGCACTTAGCCATCTCTCTGAATTAATGTTGTCAATATCTTCGAGAGTCAAAAATAAAGCGACATCTCTTTCACGTGTGAAATATCTCTCTCGTCCGAAAATGCTTAACATCCAATTTACTTCACATGGCTCTTTCAGCTTGAAACCATTCTCCGAGCACTCTTCGAGATGTCTAATTACAATATAAGATTCATATTTTAATGCATCGATAAATCCATCTTTGCCGTTCGGAAGATCCCGAATGCTCAAAATCCACTTACGTAGAGTTTGCTCGTCTGTCTCTTGCCCTCGAAACAGCATAACTCGGAAGGTAAGATCAAGAATCCATTCAGCAATTACTATACTAACGTAACTCGGAGTATGATAAAGTGATTTCCCTGCATTCAACATGCAGGTAACCGTTTCGTCGATGAGAACACCTGAACCTTCGCTACGTGAAACTGCGGCTCGTGTCAGGAGGCTCCAAGCCCAATTTTTTACCGGAAGTAAATTTGGCAGCTCATCCGAAATCCCTAATTGGTAGGTCCAAACTATTCCTAATTCAAGCAACTCACACATTTCCTTCGAATCATCGTCCATACTTAAATCAAATAGATACGATTTATTCATGTTATTAATCGAACTGCTATCATTACATAGATTGAATTGCGTAAAATGCTCGATTAGGACGGAACTTACGTAACTCCTTAATAACAAATCAAACTTCTTTGATCGGTCGACACCCTCGCCATCTTCAGTTCGACTGGCTATCGCTTCAACTTCATTTTTGTATTCACGAACATCATCCTCGTTCAGATCCAACCCAATCACCCATGGTTTCACTAAGAAGCCGATTACAATTAATATAGAACCAATTATAACGCCGAAAAAAACTCGGCACAACACCTGACCTCGCCGAAAGCGGGACGTTATCATAAAGTGGCCGCCCACATTCGCCTAACGTCCAGCAGTATTTTTATTTGCGGCAGAGAATTCAAAGTTCAAAACCTCGTTCGCCTCAGCTGGTCGACAAAGTTTTGAATTCCGGGGACACGATACCGAACTCCTCCTATCTCTGGCCCGACCTGAGCGTCGATCGCGCGCCTACATTGTCTCGTACGGGAGCATGGAGCGGACGCCTCGGCCTCAGGAAAACCCGTGCGCGGCTCCAGGGATGGAGATTTGGGCGTCATCGCGGCATGGAATACGCCGCATTCATTGCGTTCTGCTCGGGAAACGATCATCGCGCACCAATCCTTGGGTTCGAGGGAGTGTACCCCGATGGCACCTCCATTTCAATAGTGGTGGTGCCAGCTACACGCACGCCTCAATGTCAACCAAATCCGTCCCGGCCGTGGGCGGCCGGGCCACGATTTCCTTTGGCTCGACCCGGCCGAGTGCAGCCGGGCCACAATCTCCTTTGAATCGACACAGCCGGGGGCGGCTGTGCCACATGTCCCGCTGGATCGACCCGGCCGAGGGCGGCGGGGCCACTATTACTACGGGCCGGGCCGCATTTCGCCGCGAAGAGGCAACGAAGTTTGACAGCGCCGGGCCCCTGTGGAAGAATCCACGCGCCCCGGGGGACGAGCCGTGACCTTGCGCCTGAAAATCCTTCTTGTTTTCGCGGTGTTGGCCCTTTTTGGGGCGAGCGGCTGTCGCGACGCGTACTACGACGAAAAACCCGTCTATTCCGCGCACGACATCCGCCTCACGCGAGGTTCACCGACTCCATGAGCTTCTTGCATCCAGACCACGACCTCGCGGCGGGCCGTGGGTTCAGCCGCGTTTTTTTAACAGCGCGCCCGTGCGAATCCGACCGCCCCACGTCAGGACCGCCACCGTCCGCTTCAGCCGGCGGTTTTTTTTTGATCCTGTGCTCCTTCGACCGAAGAACATTCACTGAACATGACCAGTATTCGGAGGGCAGGTCAGCGTGAGTCAAAGAAGAACGGGCCAGGTGGCGACCACCTAACCCGTTGATTATCCTGTAGGCCTGGAGGGATTCGAACCCCCGACCAAGGGATTAAGAGTCCCCTGCTCTACCAGCTGAGCTACAGACCCTCGAACGGCGCGCACTTTACGAATGCGCGTGCTTGCTGTCAAGAAATTCCCGGCGTAAACGATGGGTTCGTTGGAGGAGCGTGTTGACCAACGCACTTCGGAAATTTCGCGGCGCGTGGACGGCGGCGATCACGCTCGTAGCGCTCGGCGCAATTGGCGCGGGTGGGGCGGGCGCGCCGATCGGCGTGGACGATCTGCTCGGCGTTTTCGTCACGTCGGGCGAGTCGTCCGCCGGATTCGTCGCGGGCTACGTCGAGTTCTCTCCCGACCATTCGTGGGTGTGCGTCACACATACGGATGTCGATCACGACCGCATCGCGGATCAGGTCGAGATTCGGCGCGGCACGTTTCGCATCGGCGCGCAGCCATCGGGCGCGGTGGTCCGAATGACGGCCCAGGGCGGAGAAGCCCTCGCGTCGCCCGAGGCCCCCGCGTTTCGCGACCGGCGCGTGATGGGTTTTCGGTGGGAGGGCCGCGCGTACGCGCGCAAGGCGTTCGACCAGCCGTTTTTCAACTACGCCGACGACGAGAAGCCCAAGGCGCAGGCCATCGTCGTGCGCAGCATGCCCGCGGGCGGAACGGTGTTTTTCGACGGCGCGGCGCAGTCCGACCGCACGCCGATGACGATCGAAGCGCCCATCGCGGGCGTCGAGCACGAGGTCCGCGTGGAAATGCCGGGCTTTATGCCGGGCATCCGCACCGTGAACGCGAAGCCGAACGAGCGCGTAGAGCTGGAGATCGATCTGCGCGAGGGGCTCGCGGAGCTGTGGGTTCGCTCCAAGCCGCGCATGCGCGTGGAGATCGACGGCGGCCTGCGCGGCGACACTCCGCTGAAGCTGAACGATTTGACGCTGGGCGAACACCGCGTGCGTCTGAGCCTCGCGGCGTCGGGGCTCGAGCACGAGGAACTCGTCGTGCTGAAACGCGGCGAGATCATAAAAATCTCGCGCAACTTCATGGGACGCCTCTCGCTCGACGTGGGGATCGCCGCCGAGGTGATAGGCGCGGACGGCAAGCGCGTCGGCGTCGCGCCGCTCGCCGAAAAATCGCTGCCCGTCGGCCGCCACGTGCTCACGCTGCGCACGGGCGACGGTCGCGAAAAGCGCGTGAGCGTGGATATCCGCCTGAACGAATTGACGACGTTCACGCAGCCGTTCGATCAGTTGCCGTGAAACCCCTCACCCCGGCTCACTGCGCTCGCCACCCCTCTCCCGTCGTGACGGGAGAGGGGCAGGGGTGAGGGCCCCATCACTCTTCGCAGCCCGAGTCGTCTACCGAACACTTGAAACGCACGTGCAGATGGTCGCGGTGGCCGGGGACGTGGCGGATGATCGCCTTGGCGCGCGGGCCGCGCGGGTACTGGAACCACGCTTCGAGGCGCTGGCGCGAGTAGTGGTTGCGCACGTGTTCGTAGAGCATCCGCTGCACGGCGTTGTCGACGAAGATGTATTGCACGCGCTCGGTGAGCAACATCGTCTCGATGAGATACCAGGTGCGTTCCACGTCGAAATTCGCCTCGGTCGCGGGAATGAACATTCGCCCGGGCGGTTTGCCGAGGTAATAAAATCCGAGATCGACATCGCGGCCCGACTGGTGGCTGCGGTGCGGCGCGATGGGCCCGCCGTCGCGGTGCGAGATGTCGCCGAGCACCAGGTCGTGCGCGTCGGGGAATGCGCGGCGCGTCTCTTCGATGGCGACGGCGAGCAGCGCGGCCGTTTCGTCCGTCGCCCAGCATTGATCGGGATTCACCACGATCGCGCCGGGGAACGAACGCACCTGCACGCCGTTTTCGAGCCGACCGGCGTTCGGCCGCCCGATCGATCGCGACATGCCGACGGGGCTCGTGATGTCGGGAACCGGCCTTTCGGGAATCTTCGCGGCGCAGGACGAAAGCACGGGCGCGAGAGCGAGGGCGACCAGCAGCGCCGCGGCGAATTTGTGCATGGGTGACTTTATCCGCCGCGTGGATATTTTTGTCGAGATGACAAAGCCTCGCCGCCCCATCGCCCCGCGAACTCCAATGACCGCGACGAATTCGCCCGGGTGGCGCATCGCCGTCGATCGCGGCGGCACGTTCACCGACATCGTCGCCACGCGGCCGGGCGAAGCGCCGCGCGTACTCAAACTGCTCTCCGAATCGCACGAATATGGCGACGCGGTACTCGAAGGCGTCCGGCGCGTGATCGGCAAGGACACGTCCGATCCGATCGAGGAGATCCGCCTCGGCACGACGATCGCGACGAACGCACTGCTCGAACGGCGCGGCGAGCGCGTGGCGCTCGTGACGACGTGCGGCTTCGAGCACGCGGTCGAGATCGGCCGGCAGACGCGCCCGCGCCTGTTCGACCTCGCGATCCGCAAGCCGGAGTTGCTGTACGGAGTCGTCGTCGGGATCCGCGAACGCGTCGCGGCGGACGGATCGGTCGTGGTCGCGCTCGACGAAACTTACGCCGAGCGCGAGCTGCACCGGTTGGTCGCCGAAGGGTATCGCAGCCTCGCCATCGCCTTGGTGCACGCGTGGACGAATCCTGAACACGAGCGGCGCATCGAGTGCATCGCGCGCGATGTCGGATTCGCGCACGTCTCGTGTTCGCACGCGATGGCCGCGTCGATCGGCTATGTCGAGCGCGCCCGCGCGGCGTTGGTCGACGCCTACACGCACCCCGTTCTGCACCGCTATCTCGCGTCGGTGCGCGCGGGGATCGGTGCGCGGCTCGTGTGCATGCAAAACAGCGGCGGGCTCACGACGGCGGATCGGTTTCGTGGCAAGGACGCGCTGCTCTCAGGCCCGGCAGGGGGCGTGGTCGGCTGCGCGGCGGTGGCGCGCGAACTCGGCCTCGCGTGCACGATCGGCTTCGACATGGGCGGCACGTCCACCGATGTCAGCCGCTTCGCGGGCGCGCTCGAAATGGCGGACGAGGCGAGCCTGGGCGGTGTCGAATTCCGCTCGCCGATGCTGCGCGTCGAGACCATCGCGGCGGGCGGCGGGTCGCTGCTGCGCTTCGACGGGCATCGCCTGACGGTCGGCCCCGAGTCGGCGGGCGCGATTCCGGGTCCCGCGTGTTACGGGCGCGGCGGACCGCTCGCGATCACCGATGCCAACGTGGTGCTCGGTCGCGTGCGGCCCGAGTTCCTGCCGCGTGCGTTCGGCGAGGCGGGGCGCGACGCGCTCGACGCGCGCGCATCCGAAACAGCGATGGAGGAACTGGCGGCGGACGTCTCGCGACGCGGCGGCCGCGCTTACGACGCGGCGGCGCTCGCGCTCGGCTTCGTTCGCATCGCAAACGAGGTGATGGCGCGACCGATTCGCGAGCTTACCGTCGCGCGCGGCCACGACGTGCGCGATCACGCGCTGGTCGCATTCGGCGGGGCGGCGGGGCAGCACGCGGCCGAGATCGCCGATTTGCTCGGCATTCGCACGGTCGTTGTTCCGGCGAACGCCTCGGTTCTCTCGGCGTGGGGTATCGCCCGCGCGCATCAATCGCGAACGGCGACGCGCTCGATTCTGCGCGACTGGTCGGACGCCGAGGCCGCTCGGATCGCGACGGAGTTCGACGACGCGGCGGCACCCTTGGTCGCGGAACTGCGCGACGTGGGTATTGCGCCGGATCGCATCGCGACGGACCGCTTGCTGCTATTGCGCACGCGCGGCGTGGACCACGCGATCGAGGTGGAGTTCGGCGACGATGGCGCGGTACGGCGGCGGTTCGCTGAGGCGCACCGCGAGCACTTTGGGTTTGCGCCGGGCGCGGGCGCGATCGAGGTCGCGGCGATCCGCGTGGTGGTGCACGGGACGACGGAGGATCATTCGTCGCCTGTGAACGCGGCAATGGAGCCCGGTTTCGTGAACGCGCCCGTTCACGCGGTGGATGTGCGTTTCGAGGACGGCGTTTGCGCAACTCCGGTCGTGGCACGCGAGGCTGTCGGCGAGCGTCCGCAACCGGGCCCGGCGTTGGTGGTCGAGGAGCACACCACGACGGTGGTGCCCCCCGGCTGGACGTATCGGCGGGAGAGAGACCACCTGTTGCTCGAGCGGACGGGATCGCCGCGCGTCGCGGGTGACGAACGGCGCGACCCGGTGCTGCTCGAGGTCTTCAACCACCTCTTCATGAGCGTGGCCGAGCAGATGGGCGCGGTGCTGGCCGCGACGGCGCACTCGGCGAATATCCGCGAGCGTCATGATTTCTCGTGCGCGGTCTTCGACGCGCGCGGCGATCTGGTCGCCAATGCGCCTCATATCCCCGTACATCTGGGCGCGATGGGCGACACCGTGCGCGCCCTCGCCCAAGACCTGCGCGCGACGTGGCGACCGGGCGACGTGTACCTGACGAACAACCCGTATCGCGGCGGCTCGCACCTGCCCGACATCACCGCCGTCACGCCGATCTTCGCCCCCGGCGAGGCCGAGCCCGCGTTCTTCGTCGCCGGTCGGGGCCATCACGCCGACATCGGCGGACGCACCCCGGGCTCGTTCCCGCCCGACGCGACGCGGCTCGAAGACGAGGGCGTCGTGCTCGACGGCCTGCTCGCGGTCCGGGACGGCGTTTTTCTCGACGCCGATGTCCGCGCCGCGCTCCTTCACGGACCGCATCCCGCGCGGGAGATCGACGAGCGCCTGTCGGATTTGCGCGCGCAGATCGCGGCAAACGCGCGGGGCGAGCGCGAGCTGCGCGGCCTCGTCGAACGGTACGGGCTCGGCGTGGTGCGCGCGTACATGCGGCACATTCAGGACAACGCGGCGGAGGCGATCGAGGACGCGCTGCGCGGTTTCGTGCGAGAACGCCGCGAGTTTTTCGCGAAGTTCGCCGATGCGCTCGACGACGGCACGCCGATCGCTGTATCGATCGCGATCCGGCGCGAGGGTGAGGGCGAGGACGCGCCCGTTCGCGCGGAGGTGGACTTCACGGGAACGGACGCGCGGCACGCCCAGAACCTGAACGCCCCGCTCGCCGTCACGCGCGCGGCGGTGCTCTATGTGCTGCGGCTTCTCGTCACGCGCGACATCCCGCTCAACGACGGATGCTGGCGACCCGTGACGCTCGTCGTGCCTGATGGCAGCGTGCTGAATCCGCCGCCGGGCGCGGCGGTCGTGGGCGGCAACGTCGAGACCTCGCAACGCGTGGTGGACGTGCTGCTCGGCGCGCTGGGCATCGCGGCCGCGTCGCAGGGCACGATGAACAACCTGCTCTTCGGCGCGGACGGCGGGGAAGGGCGGCCCTATTACGAGACGATCGCCGGGGGCAGCGGCGCGACGGAAAATGCAACGGGCGCGTCCGCGGTGCAGGTGCACATGACCAACACGCGGATCACCGACGTCGAGGTGCTGGAGCACCGATTCCCCGAGGTGCGCGTCGAGCGTTTCGCGGTGCGGCGGGGATCGGGCGGGGCGGGGCGTTATCGCGGCGGCGACGGCGTGGTGCGTGCGCTGCGTTTTTTCGCGCCGCGTCTGGTGACGATCTTTTCGGAGCGTCGGGTGCGATCGCCATTCGGCCTTGCCGGCGGCGGTCCGGGCGCGCTGGGACATAACACGTTGATCCGCGATGGCGAGCGGATCGACCTGCCGGGCCGCGTCACCATCGCGGTGCGCGTGGGCGACGTGATCGAGATCGAAACGCCGGGCGGCGGCGGATTCGGGACACCGTTCGCATCTTGATCGGCCCGCGTCGCGGCGGTAAGGTGATTGGATCGAACGTCGGAGGCGGCGCGTGGACAAATCGGATCTGTCGGACTTTTTCGATCAGGCGAGGGAGAAGGCCCGGCAGGTTTCGCGCGCGCTGGTGCTGTTCGAGCCCGAACCGCCATTTCGCGGGCGCGGCCTTCTCACGGTGCTCGTCACCACGGCCAGCCTCATCACGGTCACCATTCTCGGCGGCGTCACGCTGTCGAGTCTTGTCGTATTATTGCTCGCGCTCGCGCTCATCATGCTGATTTTGACGCGCGTGCTGGGAATCGATTTCGATGTCGCGCCCGAGGAGATCTTCGGTTTCCGCCCCTGATGGCGCGGTGCGTTTTGTGACGGGTCGTTGACGCATGGACATTGCCCGCATCGCGGATTTTCCCGACATTCCGGTCGACGTTTCGGCGCGCGTGGTCGTCAATCGCGGCCATCAGTTCCTCGTGTCGCAGGCGGCGCGGGTGAGTTCGCAGGGTATTTCGATCGTCGTGCGCGAAACGCTGCCGCTCGGCGCGTTGGTGGACATCGAGTTCGCCATCGTGGACGAACTGCACCCCTATCGCGGCGAAGCCCGCGTGCGCTCGTGCGAGCCGGGGCCGGACGCGGGAGAGTTTCGCCTCGATCTCGAATTCACCCGCGTCACGCACAAGAGCCTGACGGTGCGCGAGACACTGGTCGACTGGAACCGCCGGCGGCGCGTGGTCGTCCAACTCGCCGTCGACGCCGCGCAGTACGTGCGTCATCAGGCCAAGGGCAACAAGCTCGACGACAAGGATTTCGGTCTTCGCGGGGCCGGGCATCGTCGGCCGGTGCTGATGATCCACGGGTTTCTCGGCACGCGCGGCGCGATGTTTCTGACGGAACAGCACCTCAAGTCGCGGGGATTCCCCGTCTTCTCGATCACGCTCGGCTGGCTCAACGTCCACGACATCAACCGCTCGGCGCAGATCATCTCCGAGCGCGTCGAGACGATCCGCAAGCGGTTCGACCTCGACAAGATCAACATCCTCGGTCACTCGATGGGTGGACTGATCGGCCTGCAATACATCAAGCGTTTCGGCGGCGCGGACCACGTGCGCAAGCTCGTCACCGTCGGCACGCCCTTTGGCGGCGCGCGCCTGGCCACGGCGGCCATGATCGCCATGCCATGGTTCGGCCTGATCGCGCCCAGCACGCGCCAGATGCAGCCTCAAAGCCAGTTTCTGTCGGAGCTCACCGCGCCGCCGCTGCCGCCGGGTGTTCGAATCGCCTGCATCTCGGCGATGCACGACGCCGTGGTGCATCCGCGCGCGTGCGTGCTCGAGGGCGCGCGCAACATCATGATCGCCACGAATCACGCGGGGCTGGTGGTGTCGCCACGCCTGTTTGCCATCGTGGAGCGCGAACTGGGAGAATCGGTCGATCCCATCGAGCGGCGAAAGATCGAGCTCGCCATCGTGCGCGACGAGGTCGATCAGGGAGCGGCGGTGGATTCCGCCATCTGAAACGCGGCGAGCGACACGGCGCGGGCATCGGCGCCGTAGCGCCGCTGGACGATCCGCTCCGCCGTCGTTACCGGCATCACCTGCGCCATCTTCAGCTTCGTGCCGTAAAACGAGAGCGTGAGGATCTGCCCGCTCGCGCCGTCGTTGCCCAGGAATTCGCCGAGGGGCACGTCCACGATCCCGAGCCCGGCGAGCCCCGCGACGCGCGGTCCCGCGAGCACGACCTCGGCCCCCGCCGCCAGCGACGCGCGAACGGCATCGACACCGGCCGTCGGCCCGAGCGCGACGATCTGGATGCCGTCGGTCGAGGCGGGGACAGGCGCTGTTCCGATCGTCACCGGCAAACCGCGAATCGAGAAGGACGAGGTTGCGCCGGATTCATCGCCCGTGAGACGCATCCGCTCGATGCCCGAATCCGAAACCCGCGCCCGCGCGCCCAGCGCGCGAAGCAAGAACACATCCGACGCCGAGCCCGCGTCCCAAAACGCCGCGAAGTCGGCTTTTCGGATCTGGGGCAGGATCGAATAAACGGGACGCAGCCGCTGCGCGATGGGATCCTCGGCCTCCGCGCCGGACCCGGTGACGATGCGCGTGACGCGCACCGACGCGGGGTCGAAGCCTTCGGGCGCGCGCACGGTGCCGCCGATGACGATGGTGCGGATCTGATAGGGATCGAAGCGCTCGACCGGCGCGTCGGCGGCGAACTCCGCGGGGACGAGCAGGGGGTAGTTGGGGAAATAGGTCGAGACGGTCGGCGACGACTTCGACGCGCAGAACGCCACGTTGCTGACGAGGGGGTTGTCGCCGTTGACCGCAACGACTTCGAGCCGCCCGTCGAGCGCCGAAACGGGCAGGAGCCCCAGCAGGCTGTGATCCGCGAGAATCGCGTCGGTGAGCGCCTCGGCGGTGTCGAAGGTCCGCAGTTCCGCCACCAGCGGCGCGTCGAGCTGCGCCGACAGAATGCGCGCGAGCGGGCCGACGGAACCGAGCACGATCGGCCCGGGCTCGCCGTTGAGTTCCTTCCAGTCGGTGATCTTGCCGGCGAAGATGTCGCGCAGGCGCTGCGTGGATACGCGGTTGACGAGCTTCTGGTGCGAGCACGCGAGGGCGGGAACGAGCCGCGAAGGCGCGATGGGATTGAAATGCCAATCCGCGGGAACGCCGAGCACGAGCGAGCCGAACTCGGTCGGCGGCCGATCCTGAAACGACTTGCCGATGACCTTGAGAAAGTTGCCGTAGTAGATCTTTTCGAGCAGGTCGTCGGACAGCGCGAGACCGCCGAACTCGCGCGGCGTCCATGTCCGCGCCTCGTCCATCAGGCGCATGCGGCTTTTCGGGCGCTCCAGAAACGCGCGATACGCCTTGAGCGTCTGCATCCCCCACACGCCGTGGTGGTACAGGCGGTGGTCGAACTGAAGCCCGCCGCCGAAGAGGATGCGGTCTTGCCACAGCGAAAAAAAGTCGCGCGCCGCCTCGCCCTGCGCCAGGATCTCGCCAAAGCGCTGCTCGAAGCCCGGCCCGCCGTCGCCGCCGATGGAGACGTACAGGTTGTTGTGCAGCTCCATCGCGGTCTGCACCAGCGCCAGATCCCCCGGCATGCCCAGCAGCCCCGCGCCGATGACGCGCATCTCGGGGTGGTCGAAGAGCGCCGCCGAGAGTTCGCCCAGGTACTCGCGCCCGGCGATGTTTGCGAAGACCGGCACGCCGTACAGCTCGACGTATTGGTAGAGCGGTTCCAATTCCGGCGCGTCGAGCGTGCGTTCGCCGGCCTCGCCGCGCCGCCACAGGGCCAGACCGCGCGCGCCGCGCTGGTGCAGGGCTTTGAAGGTGTCGAGCGGCGCGGGGTCGTCCGGCGCGATGGTGACGAAGGGAATCAGCACGCCTTTCGACTCGTCGAAGGCCTTGAGCACGAGTTCGTTGGGGTCGGGCGGCGGGCCGGGGTCGGGGAAGGGCGATTCCACCGCGGCCTCGCGGCTCCCCGCGATCAGCGCGACGCCGGTGAGTCCCGCCTGCTGGATGGCGTAAACCAGCTCGTCCGCGCGATCCTCGCGCGTCAGGTATTCGTGCGCGGAATAGACGGGTTTTTCGTCGTAATACGCGTCGCGGCAGCCGCTCGACCCAAAAATGGCCAACACCGCGAAAACAAGAAGGATTTTCAGGCGAATCATTCCGCGACAACCCCCAGGGCGCGCGGATTCTTCCACAGGAGACGAGCACTGTCAAACTCAGACGGCCTTCGCAATTCCGACTCAGGTTCGACATCGCTTTTTCAAAACCATTTGATTTCACGGCGAAAATTCGCCTTCGCCGAAAATTTCGGTTCGTCTCCGCGCTGAGTGAAAGACTGCCGTACGGGGCGGTCCTGCGGTGGTTTGGATTTTCCGAGAACTCAAACCACACCACAGTCCGCCGATGTCCGACTAACGGGAGATCGTCGCCCGGTCAGGGCGCCGGGAGGGCTATCGAGCGGGAGCGGTGGAGACATGTTTCGGGCCTGCGACAGCCACGGGCGGTGGATTCGCGACCTTCCGTTGTTCTGGCCACGCACTCATCTTCCACGACGTCGCGAAATACGGTCGCGAGGTGGCGGACCGGGTGCGTGTCGATGAAGCGAATCGGGTGGCCGCGGATCGAAAACAACGAAAGAACGTCAAATGGACCCGGTGGCCCGTCCTGTGAAACGCGGAAAGCGTGACTCCCCCGGGAGATCGCATCCGCCAAGAGGCCGAAATGCGAATCCCCGAGGCGCTTCACCTCGGGGACTCCATTCGCTTTCCGGGACGGGGTTGACGGGACTCGAACCCGCGGCCTCCGGCGTGACAGGCCGGCGTTATAACCAACTTAACTACAACCCCATGCCATCGTTTCAGCGCAAGCGCCTCGACCGACAACGGGGCGTTTCTTAACAGAACGCGCGTTTGCGTGTCAAGCGAAGAATCGGGCTCAGTACCACGCAGACGGCGGTTTCGCGGCCCGGCGAATCTCCGAGGCGCGGACGGCGCGCGGCGCGCGACGATCCCCGTCCGGCTGACCTTCGTCATTTCGGCGCGCACCCGCATCGATGAACAGATCCGCTTTTGGTGCGGAAGCGGATTTGGTGCTACAACGGCGTCGATCAATTTCGGAGCGCGCGATGACGAAAGTCCCGCCCGATCGCCTCGACGAGCCGTCTTGGCGAGTGTTGCAGCGAATGTTCGAACCGCTGGGAATCAAGCACTTCGCCTCGGAGCTGAATCTCGGGTATTCGACCGTCGCCCAGTGGCAGGAGGACCCCGAATCGCTGTCCGGCGCGGGACGCCTCAGCCCGCTCGACCGTCTCGACGCCATCCGCCGAGCGTTGCAGGTCGCCGGTCACGAGGATCTTGCCGTGGAGGCGCTGCGTTGGATGGCCCGGCGCGCCGGCTATCGGTTGGTGCGCGAGGCGGACCTGCCGACCGCGCACGAGGGCCTGCTGCGCGAGGTGCTGCGTCTCGGCGCGGAGGCCGGCGACGTGCAGCGAATCGTCGAGGACGCGCTGCGCGATGGGCGCATCGACGCGGACGAGCGAAAACGCATCCTTCGTGAGTTGCAGGGTGCGCAGGAGCAGGCGGCGCGTGTGGAACTCATCGTGCGTATCGGCGGGAAAGACCTGTGAGCCGAGCGGCCGGGCGTTTTCTCGCAGCGGCGTTTTTTGTGACGCTGGCGCTCTTGGCGTGCGATCAGCCCTACGCACAGGAACCGACACCCGCCGCGTCGCAAACACTCGCCTCGACTCCCACGCCTCCGCGCCGCCTCGCGATCTCCGACGACACCGCCGCACGCATCGTGGCGGCCGCGCGAGAGCGCCTCTCGCACGAGGTGGTTTACGACGGGGCTTACGTCAAGATCCCCTTCCCCGGCGGCGACGTCGCGCCCGATCGCGGCGTGTGCACCGACGAGGTGGTGCGGATCTTCCGCGCGCTGGGGCAAGACTTGCAGAAGCTCGTGTACGACGATCTTCGCGCCGCGCCGGGGGCGTATCCCAACTCGTGGCCCGGCCCGCGCCCCGATCCCAATATCGATCACCGCCGCGTGCCGAACCTGATGGTCTTTTTTTCGCGGCGCGGCGTGTCGCTGCCCATCACCGACAACGCCGCCGACTATGCGCCGGGAGACGTGGTCGCGTGGCGTCTCGACAACGGCCTCACGCACATCGGTGTGTTGACCGACGACACGGCGGACGGTGTCACCCCCGCCGCGGTGCACAACATCGGCGCGGGTCCGCGTCTCGAACACGTCCTGTTCTCGTGGAAGATCATCGGGCACTATCGCTTTCCGAAGCGATGATCCATATGGCGGATGCGTCCCGGGCCAGCGCACCGGACATCGCACATTCGGTGCCCGAACCGGAGCGAAAACACCCGCGTCGCGTTTGACTTTTCGGGATCGGTCCCTAAGATCGTGGGCCTTGGCGAGCGCCGCGCGCGGGCTCGTTTGCCCTTCACGTTGAGGATTGTATTGAATACCAAGGTGTTTCGGTCTTATCGCGATGCCGGGGTCGATATCGACGCCGGAAACGAGCTGGTGCGTCTCATCAAGCCCTTCGTTCGGTCGACGTTCCGGCCCGAGGTGAAGGCCGATATCGGCGGATTCGCGTCGCTTTTTGCCCTGAATACGCTCAACTACAAGAATCCGCTGCTCGTCTCGGGCACCGACGGCGTGGGCACCAAGCTCAAGGTCGCGTTCATGACGGGTCGTCTCGACACCGTCGGCATCGACCTCGTGGCGATGTGCGTGAACGATGTCATCACGTGCGGGGCCGAGCCTTTGTTCTTTCTCGATTACTTCGCCTGCGGCAAATTGGAACCGCAGGCCGCGGCCCAGGTCATCAAGGGTATCGCCGACGGCTGCAAGGAAGCGGGCTGCGCGCTGGTGGGCGGCGAAACCGCGGAGATGCCCGACTTCTACCCGCCGGGTGAGTTCGACCTCGCGGGGTTCGCGGTGGGCGTGGTCGATCGCGACGTGCTGATCGACGGCAGCGGCATCGCCGAGGGCGATCGCGTGATCGGTGTGGCGAGCACGGGCCTGCACTCCAACGGCTACTCGCTGGCGCGCAAAATTGTCTTCGAGCAGTTAGGCCTGAAGGTCGACGACCGGATCGAGGGATTCCGGGGCACGGTCGGCGAGGAGCTGCTGACGCCCACGCGCATCTACGCCAAGACCCTGCGCAACCTGACACGCAATTTCACGATCAAGGGCGTCGCCCACATCACCGGCGGCGGGCTGCTCGAAAACGTCCCGCGCATTCTGCCCGAGCGCGCCGGGGTGCGTTTTTATCGCGGGTCGTGGGAAGCGCCGGGGGTTTTCGAGACGCTGCGACGCGCGGGCGGCATCGACGACGCCGAGATGTGGCGCACGTTCAATATGGGCATCGGGCTCGCGATCGTCTGCCCCGAGGAAGAGGTCGAGAACGTCCTGATCCGCCTCTCGGGCCTGCAGGAACGGGCGTGGGTGATCGGCGAGATCGTGCCGCGAGAGGACCGCGAATCCCCCGCCGTCGAGGTGGTCGGCTGATGATCGGAATGCTCTTCGACGTCACGATCCTGGGCTCGGATTTGTCCGGGCTGATCGCGGGCGCGTTGCTCGTCAAGCGCGGGTACAACGTGCTGATCGTGGACGTCGAAGCGCAGGCGCATGTGAAACGAGTCGGAGAGTACCGTCTGCGCCGATTCCCCGGCATGTTCTTCGGTTTCGGCAAGGGGCAGATCTTCTCCGAGATCTTCACCGAGCTCGGCATCCCGTTCCTCGACAAAAAGCGCTTCCTGATGGCGGAGCCGGGGTTTCAGATCGTCACCCCCGCGCGGCGCGTCGATCTACCGCAGTCGCGTGACGAGCTGTTCCGCACCGTCTCGCTCGAATTCCCCAAGGAGTCGGGCAAGGTCGTCTCGCTCATCAACGACGTCGACCGCTACGCGCAGGTGATCCGAGGGTTCTTCGTCAACGACGTGGTCTATCCGCCGTCCACCTGGGGCGAGGGCCGCGCCGCGAAAAAGGCGCTCGCCAGCGTCTCCGACCTCTACAAAGAGGCGATCCGTACCGACTACGGCGAGTTCGTGGACCGCTACGAACTGTCGCCCGAGGCGCGCACCTTCATTGACGGGCAGGTGCAGTATCTGTCGCCGGTCTACCCCGACGCGCCGAATCTGGCCTACGCGGCCAACCTGCTGGGGCTCACCAACAACGGCATCTTCCAGGTCGAGGGCGGCATCAAGGTTCTCGAGACGCTCTATCGCGAGCGCATCTCGGCGTATCGCGGCGTCTGCCACCGCACACCGGCCATCGAACACATTGAATTCGGCAAGTATTCCGAGATCAAATTCGCCGACCAGAAAGAACCGATCAAGACGAAGGCGATCGCCGTCTGCGACAACCCCGAGGAGTTCTTCAGGGCGTGGTCGCCCAAGCACCTGAAGTCCGATTTCAAGGAAAAGCTGGAACTCCCGCCGCCGGGTCAGCACGACTTCGTGCTCTACGTGGGCATCGACGCGAATGTGGTGCCGGTCGGCATGGGTCCCAACGTCATCCTCGTTCAGGATCCCCGTCGCGAGCTGATCGACGACAACCTCATCATGATCAGCCTCTCCGCGCCGGACGACGAAGCCCTCGCCCCGATCGGCAAGCGTCTGCTGGCCGCGCGCATCAAGATCCGCCCGCAAAATGGCGTGATGGAAGAGCGCACCGCGGACATGCTCTGCGAACGCATTCACGGCGCGCTACGCGAGATGATGCCGTTTCTCGACGACTTCACGGATTTCGTGGCGAAAAAAGAAAGCTACGAACTTTACCGCATCGAGCGATCCGAGGCGTGGTCGCAGAACATCGACGACGACAAGCTCGGCGTCGCCCTGCTCCACAACCGCACCCCGCACAAGTCGGTGTTCTACACCGGCAAGGCGGTTCTTCCGGGCCTTGGCATGGAAGGCGAAGCGGTCTCGGCGCGCAACCTCGTCAGCATCATCGCCGACGAATATCCCAAGAAGTAGCGCGGGATCTTGAAGCGGGCCGCGCACGGCGGCCGGAATCTCAGCCTCAGGTAAAGCGGCTGCCCGCCGGCGCGGAACACCCGCCGCCCTTGGCCGACGGCGCTGCGCTGGGCGCGGCGATCTGCTTCTGGGCGTCCGTGGCGCCGCAGTGCGGACAGGTCTGGGGCTGACCCGCAGCGGAAATCGAAACGAGCTTGTCGAATTGTTCGCCGCACACGCGGCAGCGGTAGACGTAGATCGGCATCACTCACCCTCCCTCGGGGCCGGGGGCGGTTTCGGATTCTTTGGGGTCGCGCGAACGGGGCTTTTTGCCGTCATCCAGACGGCAGGAGTTCGACGCTCACGTGGGCACACCCAGCTTGGGCAGGATCACGGTCTGGAGCAGAACCCAGAACACGAGAAACCCGACGATCCACAGGTCGTTCGCGGACATGGGTCGTCACTCCTCGGGAAACTGCGAACACGCGCAGCGATGCATGCACGAGAGCAGATCGAACACGTGCGGGTTGTTGATGCTGTAAATCGCCCTGCCGCCGCGCCGCTCGGTCTTCACGAGCCCCACCATGCGCAGGATCTTGAGTTGCTGCGAGACGATCGCCTGCTTCTCGCCGATCGCAAGCGCCAGGTCGCCCACGCAGATCTCGCCGCGCGCGAGCGTATCGATCACCCGCAGCCGGACGGGATGTCCCACGGCCTTGAGCAGGTCCGCGATGCCGTCGCACTGGCGGTTCGTGAAGGGTGCGAAGTCGGATTCGGGAAGCACGTCGGTCGCCATTTGCCACCTCTGTATAGCAATATATCTATATGATTCGGTTTTGGCAAGAGGAATTCTACCGCGGCACGCAGATTCTCAGAGCCCCACGATCTCGCGCTCTTCCAGCCGTTTGATCTGGTCGCGGATCTCGGCCGCACGCTCGAACTCCAGGCTCTTCGCCGCCTCTTTCATCTGACGCCGCAGCGACTCGATCATCATCGGGATGTGCGCGGGGATGATCTCGTGGTCGTCCTCTTCGCGCAGCGTCGGTACGGTCAGATAGTCCTTGTCGTAGATCGCCATCAGCGCGTTCGAGACGCCCTTCACGATCGACTCGGGCGTGATGCCGTTGTCCTCGTTGTATTTGGCCTGCACCTCGCGACGACGATCCGTCTCGTCGAGCGCCTGCTTCATACTGGCGGTCACGCGGTCGGCGTAGAGGATCACCGTGCCGTTCACGTTTCGCGCCGCGCGACCGATGGTCTGAAGCAGGCTCGTCGTCGAGCGAAGAAATCCTTCTTTGTCGGCGTCGAGAATGGCGACCAGCGAAACCTCGGGCAGGTCGAGCCCCTCGCGCAGCAAATTGATGCCCACGAGCACCGAAAACTCCCCGAGACGCAGATCGCGCAGGATCGCGACGCGCTCGAGGGTGTCGATCTCGCTGTGCAGATAACGAACCGGCAGGCCGAGGTCCTGATAGTAGGTCGTCAGGTCTTCCGCCATCCGCTTCGTCAGCGTGGTGACGAGCACGCGTTCGTTCTTGTCGATGCGCGCCTTGATCTCGTCGAGCAGGTCGTCCACCTGGTTGCCCGCGGGGCGCACGTCGACGCGTGGATCGGTGAGGCCGGTCGGTCGGATAATCTGCTCCACCACCACGCCGCCGGATTTTTCCAGTTCCCACGCGGCGGGCGTCGCCGAGACGTACACGATCTGGCCCAAACGCTGCTGGATCTCCTCGAAACGCAGCGGCCGATTGTCGAGCGCCGAGGGCAGACGAAAGCCGAACTCCACGAGCACCGTCTTGCGCGATCGATCGCCGTTGTACATCGCGTTGAGCTGCGGCACGGTCTGGTGCGACTCGTCGATGAAGGTCAGGAAGTCCGGTGGGAAGTAGTCGAGGAGCGTCCACGGCGGCGAGCCCGCCTCGCGCCCGTCGAGATGACGGCTGTAGTTCTCGACCCCCGAGCAATAGCCGAGCTGCGCGAGCATCTCGATGTCGTAGAGCGTCTTTTCGCGCAAGCGCTGCTCTTCCAGAAGTTTGCCCAGCGACAGAAGCTGCTCGCAGCGCTCCTTGAGTTCCGCGCGGATGTCGCCGATGGCGCGCTCGACGGTGGGCCGATCGGCGACGTGGTGGCTGTTGGGAAAGATCCCGATGCGGGGGAGTTCGCGGATCACCTTGCCGCGCAGCGGATCGATCTCGGTGATGCGCTCGACGTCCTCGTCGAAGAATTCGATGCGGATCGCCTTTTCGTCTTCATAGGCGGGGAAGACCTCGAGCACGTCACCGCGCGCGCGGAACGTGCCGCGAAAAAAGTCGATGTCGTTTCGCGTGAACTGCATCTCGACCAATCGGCGCATCAGCCGGTCGCGATCCATCCGGTCGCCCTTGTTCACGACCACGAGCATCTTGTTGTACTCGTGCGGGCTTCCGAGCCCGTAAATGCACGAGACCGACGCCACGATGATGACGTCGCGCCGCGTGAGCAGCGAGCGCGTGGCCGAGTGGCGAAGCCGGTCGATCCGCTCGTTCACCGAGCTGTCTTTTTCGATGTAGGTGTCGGTGCGCGGGATGTACGCCTCGGGCTGGTAGTAGTCGTAGTAGCTGACGAAGTACTCCACCGCGTTGTCGGGAAACAGCTCCCTGAATTCCGAAAAGAGCTGCGCGGCGAGGGTCTTGTTGTGCGCCAGCACCAGCGCGGGCCGACCGGATTGCGCGATGACGTTCGCGACCGTGAGCGTCTTGCCGCTGCCCGTCACGCCGAGCAGCACCTGGTGCTTCTCGCCGCGTTCGACGCCTTCCACCAGCTGCGTGATGGCTTGTGGCTGATCGCCCCTCGGCGTATAGGTGTCGATCAGTCGATATTGGTCCAATTTCGCTCCCCGACAGGCGCTCCTACATGCCCTCGAATCCCCGGCGCGTCAACGACTCGAACCCGACGGGCGGACGCTCAATGCCTGAGCGCCGGTTCGACCTGTTCGCCATCTGCGCGCCGGGCGTCGAGCCCGCATTGTACGACGAAATGGGCGAGCTTGGCCTCGATCCCCTGCGCGCCGTTCATGGTGGGGTCGAATTCCTGGGGACGGCGCGAGACCTGTACCGCGCAAATCTGTGGCTGCGCACCGCGGGGCGGGTGCTCATGCGCGTCGGCGAATTCGTCGCCATGTCGTTTCCCGAACTCGCGCGAAAGATCAGGCGGATTCCGTGGACCGAACTGCTGCCGGCGGGAACGCCCGTCGAGGTACGCGCCGCGAGCCACGGCTCCAAACTGAACATCCGCAAGAAAATCGAAAGCGTCGTCGCCGACACGATCGCCGAGCGATTGGGCGTGCCCAAGGCGGACCGCGCGCCCATCACCGTGCTTGCGCGATTCGATCAGAACAACTGCACAATCTCGCTCGACACCTCGGGCGACCTGCTGCATCGGCGCGGATTCCGCCGCGAAACGGCGCGCGCGCCGCTGCGCGAAACCATGGCCGCGGCGATGCTGCGTTACGCGGGGTTCGATCCACGCGAGCCCTTCGTCGATCCCATGTGCGGATCGGGCACGCTGGTGCTCGAGGCCGCGCTGTGGGCGCTGCGCCGTGCGCCCGGCGCAGAGCGCGATTTCGCGTTCATGGACTTCGCCCAATTCGACGCGAAGCTCTTTGCGAATCTGCGCGAAGAAGCCATTGCGAACGCCCGCGACACGCTGCTCGCCCCGATCGTGGGCGCCGACGCGAACGCATCGGCGGCGGCAGCCGCCCACGGAAATCTCGACCGCGCCGGGCTCGCGACGCAGGTCGAGGTTCGGCACGTGCCGATCCATCGATTCGCCCCCCCGCGCGAGCCGGGACTCGTGTGCTTCAATCCGCCCTTCGGCGGTCGCGTAGGCGCGGCCCCGTCGCTGGGAAGTCTCTACTCCAAGGCGGGCGATGCGCTGCGCGAGCGATTCGTCGGCTGGCGCTTCGGCGTGCTCACGGCCGACGAAGCGATGTGGAAGGCGATGCGTCTGCGCTACGATGCCGCGTTTCCCATGCTGCACGGCGGCACGCGGGTGCGTCTGCACATCGGGCGGATCGCGGAGCGACCCGCGCACGGGCGAGGACGGCGGTGAACCGAACCCCTACCCCTTGCGGATTTTGTCGAGCCCCTCGATCTGCCGAACGTCCTTGCCCTTGACCAGAAACACGACCTGCTCGCACAGGTTGGTGCTGTGGTCGGCCATGCGCTCCAGAAATTTCGCGATCGACTGGATGTGAATCCCGCGTTCCACGGCGTCCGGGTTCTTGAGCATGATCGCCAGCAGGTCGCGGATGATGATGTGGTAGAGTTCGTCGACCTCGTCGTCGCGCTCCATGATCTGTTCGGCCATGTCGGCGTCTTCCTTCACGAAGGCGTCGATCGACTCGCGCACCATCGACATCACGATGTCGGCCATTTTCGGGATGTCCTGATAGGGCTTGAGCGGCGGTTCCACGTTGAGCAGCAGCGCGCGCTCGCAGATGTTCACGGCCAGATCGCCGATGCGTTCCAGATCGTTGGCCATCTTGATCGCCTGCGTGGTGAAGCGCAGGTCCTTGGCCACGGGCTGCCGCTTCGCGAGGATCAGGAAGACGAGCTCGTCCACCAGGACTTCGCCCCGGTTTACTTCGAAATCCAGCTCGATCGTCGCGCGGGCCAGTTCGGAGTTGCGTTCGACGAGCGAGCGGATCGAACCGTCGATCATGTCCTCGCACTGCCCGGCCATGCGCAGCAGCGTCTCGCGCAAATCGTGCAGTTCCCGCTCGTACGCGCTGTCAGTGTGCGTCTTCTCCATCGCTCTTCGCGTCTCCATGTCCCCGGCGCGCGGCGCGCGCAGGGGCATCAACCGAACTTGCCCGTGATGTATTCCTCTGTCCGGCGGTCGCTCGGCGATCGGAACAGCACGTTCGTGTCCGTAAATTCGACCAACTCGCCCATGAGAAAAAACGCGGTCTGGTCGGACACGCGCCCGGCCTGCTGCATGTTGTGCGTGACGATGACGATCGTGTAGTTCTCTCGAAGCTGATGGATCAGCTCCTCGATGCGCGCGGTGGCGATCGGGTCGAGCGCCGAACACGGCTCGTCCATCAGAATCACGTCGGGATCGACCGCAAGCGCGCGTGCGATGCACAGGCGCTGCTGCTGACCGCCCGAGAGGCCGGAGCCGGGTTTGTCGAGATAGTCTTTCACCTCGTCCCACAGCGCCGCCTGGCGCAGCGCGCGCTCGACCAGATCCGCGGCGTCGGAGCGTTTGAGCAAGCCCGTGAGACGCAGCCCCGCGAGCACGTTTTCGCGCACGGTCATCGTCGGAAACGGGTTGGGTTTTTGGAAGACCATTCCGACGCGTCGGCGCAGCAGCACGGGGTCGACCTCGCGACCGTAGATGTTGACGCCGCCGTAGAGGACCTCGCCCTCGACGCGGGCGCCGTCGATCAATTCGTGCATGCGATTGAGGCACCGGATAAACGTGGACTTGCCGCACCCCGACGGTCCGATCACCGCCGTGACCTTGTTATCGGGCACGTCGATCGTAATGGACCTGAGGGTGTGCTGGGGCCCGTACCAGGCATTCAGATCCCGCACTCGAAAAATGGCGCCGTTGACCGCGGACACCGTCACACTCCCACCGTCGCGCAAACTCGGCCGCAAGGGCCGGCGACGAAAAACGGACTTTAACTAATACACGCGCTTCTGGAAACGATTGCGCAGATAGATCGCGATCCCGTTGAGCAAAAGCAAGATGACGAGCAGGACCAGAATGCCCGCCGCCGCGTTGGTCACGAAGCCCTTTTGCGGTCGCGACACCCAGTTGAAAACCTGAATCGGCAGCGCCGTAAACGGCGAACGCAGTCCGTCGGGCAGAAACGGCACGTAGGTGAGCGCGCCGATCGTGATGAGTGGAGCCGTCTCGCCCAGCGCCCGCGCGACCGAGAGGATCGTGCCGGTGAGAATGCCGGGGAACGCCATCGGCAGCACCACGCGCCTTGTGGTCTGCCACTTCGTCGCGCCGAGCGAGAGCGCACCCTCGCGCAACGCGTTGGGCACGGTGGCGAGCGCCTCGCGCGTCGAGAGAATCACCACGGGTAGCACGAGCAGCGCGAGTGTCCCCGCCCCCGCGATCACGCTGCGCCCGAATCCGAGCGCGCGTACGAACAGGCCAAGACCGAGCAGGCCGTAAATGATCGACGGAACGCCCGCGAGGTTGGCGATATTCACTTCGATCACATTCGCCCAGAAACTGCGCTTGCCGTATTCCTCGAGGTAGACGGCCGCGCCCACGCCGATCGGCAGCGCGATGAGCGCCGTGAGCGAGACGACGACCAAGCTGCCGACGAGGGCGGGCAGGATTCCCGCTTTTTCGGGCAAGCGCGACGGATAGCTCGTCAGAAAGTCCCAACCGAGCCGCTGGAGGCCGTCCTGCGCGACATCGACGATGAGAACGGCGAGCACGATCAGCGGCAGCGTCATGGCGACGAGGCACACACCCCGAAACACCCGCTCGAAGACCTTGCCCCGCCGCTTGCCCTTCATCAGTTCTTCCTCCGGTACCGACGGGCGAGCCGCTGGCTGAGCATGTTCATGCCGAGCGTCATGAGAAACAGGCACGCGCCGACAACGAAGATGGTCTGATACGCCAGCGAACCGTGGGGCGTATCGCCCAGCGCCACCTGCACAATGTAGGCGGTCATGGTCTCGATCTGTACGCGAGGGTCGAGGGTCAGGCGCGGTTGCTGGCCCGCGGCGATGGCCATGATCATCGTCTCGCCCACGGCGCGCGACACGGCCAGCGTCACCTCCGCCGCGATGCCCGAGAGCGCCGCCGGAATCACGACGCGAAAGATCGTCGGCAGCTTGCCCGCGCCAAGCGCGTACGCGCCCTCGCGCAGGCTCATGGGTACGGAATAGAGCGCGTCCTCGGAAAGGGACGAGATGAGAGGAATGATCATCACGCCCATGACGATGCCCGGAGACAGCGAGTTGAAACCCGCCAAATTGGGCACGAATTTCTGTAACAGCGGCGTCACGAAAACCAGCGCGAAGTAGCCATACACGATCGTCGGCACACCCGCGAGGATTTCGATCGCGGGCTTGATGACGCGCCGCGATCGCTCGTTGGCGAATTCACTCAGGTAGATGGCCGCCAGCAGCCCGAAGGGCAGCGCCACCACGACGGCGATCACGGTCGTCAGCACCGTGCCCGACACCAGCGGCCAGATGCCGAATCTCTGCGTGGAAAAGAGCGGCGTCCACTGCGTGTCGAACAGGAAATCGCGGATGCGAACGACGCGGAAAAAGTGGAACGACTCGTACCCCAGAATTGCGACGATCCCGAAGGTCGTCACAACGGACACGACGCCACACAGGAAGAGACCCCGTTCGATCAGGGTCTCTCCCCATGTGCTTCTTCGCCTGAAGTCCGAATTTTCCCGCATGAAGACGAGAATCCCGCCCGATCGCGTTATTTGGGCGCGTTGGCCGAAGCTTCGGGAGCCGCCGGGGCCGGCGCCGCGCCGCCCTGCTCGGACGCCAGCAGTTTGTCCATCGTCACGCCGACCTGGCTGCCCTTGCCGGCGAACAACGATCCCGTGACTTTCTTCGCGAGACGATCCGCCGCCAGCTCGT
>CAZPJD010000269.1:0-17531 GCA_964586775.1 uncultured bacterium
CGTTTTGAATCGAAAGCAATCCCCAAAGTGCATCGACAGTGAGGAATATTACGAAAATTGAGTTGACGCAACGCGCTAAAACGCGCGAATTCTCGAAGAATTTCGATATTATTCGGTTTTTGTACGCAAAGTCTGGCCGAACGAAACTGAATTGTAACCGATGGTCCTTTCGCGCCCGAAAAGACGAAGATTTGCGAACGCTATGCGAACAGACAGGCGAGGAAATAGACTGGCTTTAGCACCCGCAGGCGCCGTCGTTGTCCCGCGACGCGCCTTCCGAATCGCCTTCGTCGTCGTCGTCGGCACTCGAATCGTCGTCATCGGAAGCGTCGTCGTCACCTAGCGTGTCGTCGTCCGCGACGTCGTCGTCCCCCGCGGTGTCGTCGTCGCCGGGCTGGGCGAGCGGCTCGATGAAGCCCTCGAAGGGGATGCGGTTGCGCGCGGTAACCACGATCTCCCACGCCTCGGTGGGCATGGCTTCGTACGCAAACGTCGCCATCCCCTCGGCATCGGTCCGGGCGACGAAGTCCGCACCCTCACCGAAGACGTGTACGAGCGCGCCCTCGACGCCGCCGCGCCCCTGCGCGATCGTCACCGAAAGCGTCTTCGCCGTCTCGTCCCACGCGGCGACGGGTTCGTCGAACACGCTCGGCACGGCGCTCCACACGGGCAGATCCGGGTCGCCGAAGATGTGGAAGTGCTGCATCACCTCCTGCGTCTGCCCGCCGGCGCCTTCCGGGTACTCTTCGTACATCCCCATTTTTCCGAAAAACGCCGCCGCGCCGAAGCTGTCCATGCCCTCGGCGAAGTACCCGCGCGCCATCGCCTTGCCCAGGCTGTCGGTGTAGAAAAACGGTGTCAGCCGCGCCGCCGCGAAGACCGCCGCCGCGCCGCGGTCCTCGCCGGCCTTCATGAGCGCCTCGGCGAAGCAGTCGCCGCCCCAGTCGAACGCGCCGTTGGAGCACGCGATCGACGAGATGACGGGCGGCATCCCGGCGTTTTCCAGTCCGACCGCGTCGGTGTTCGAAAACTGCGGGCTCACGCTCGACCACGCCTCTTCCCATCCGTGGCCGAAGTAGCTGATCCAGCTCCGCCCGGCTTCGAGCGACGCGGTCACGTTCGCGTTGGTGTTCTTGCCGTTGGACTGGAAGAATCGGTCCGCCACCGGGAAGCCGTACCCTTCCGCCTGATCGGCGCAGTAGCCCGCGTTCTCGTCGTCGAAGTAGTCCGAACCCGAAATCGTCAGCGCCGAGGTGAACCACGCGTCATCGGTCATGACCGGCGCACGCTCGTAGTCGAGCGTCTTCGTCACCTGCACGGCGATCTCTTCGGCCGTTTCGCCCGAAAGACGCCCGATGATGAAGTCGGCGAAGTAGTCGTCGCCGTCCACGGTCGTGTAGTCGTGATCGGCCAGCGTGCCCCATAGGCCCAGGAAGGTCGGCATCTGGTCGATGTCGCCCACCAGCAGCACGTAATCCAAGCCGCGCTCGTCGTTTGCGTAGCGATCGGCCAGGTACGTGCGGATCTCGGCCGCGGTCGGCGAATCGCCGATGTCGGATACCGGCACCACTTCGACGGCAAACCCCTTGCGCGCCTTCCACTCGGCGAGCGGCGCGGCGGCGTCGCACAGACTGTCTTCGCATACGATCAGATACGCGCCATCGGCGGGCAGCCACGCGTTCTCGCCGTCGGCGACCTGCGTCGGCATGATCGCCACACGGCGCAGGATGCCGTCCATCGCCCGCGATACGCGGGGCGAAATGGCGTCCCCCTCGGAGCCATTCCACGAGATATCCAGCACGACGCGCGTGGCGATCTCGACCGCGCCGTCCGCCCCGCGCCAACGCGCGGGATGGATCGTCACCGGCAAAACGCGCGCGCCGCCGATCGTCGCGACCGCGCCCGCGCGAACCGGCGACTCCGGCCACCAAGCGCCCGATTCGTATGCATCGGCGTCGAACGCGAAGGGCGTCGCGCTTCCGCCGTTGCGGTCCAACGGTTTTTGCCACGGCGCGATCTTCACGCCCGTGCGCAGATCCGTCTCGACCTCCGCCACGCGCACATCCGCGCCGGTCACCCCGGGCGGCAGCGCGACGAGCCGATGGACGAGGGGCAGGGCGGGTCGGCCGATTTCGGTCAGGCGGCCCGCGCCGTCGATGGCGAGCGTATCCCATGCCTCTCCTTCGATATCCGACGTCCCCCAGGACGCCTCGGGAATATCGACCACGAGTCGAAGACCATTCGCGGTCGGAGCGGACTGAACCGATAGGGTGTCGGCGGTCGCCAAGTCGGAAACGAGCGCCAGCACGAGCGCCAGCACGAGCGCCATGTTGAAGCCGAGAGTGGGACGCATGCGAGGTCTCTCCCCGAACAAAAGGCCCATCATGATAAATCAGGCATTGAAAATCCGCCATGACCGAGCTTGGGAATCGCCCCGAACGCCGACATCGGTGGCGGCCCGCCCGGCCGGGCCCGGACTTTGTGATGGAATTTACGAAAAACGGATTTCGGCAGTCCCCGCCGGGAAAAAAAGATCGACAGGTGCGGCCTATTTGGATATAAACGTCTAAAATATTCTTGACCTGAAGGTCGAGACGCCGTCATTTCGCGGGGACGACCCGCTTCGCAAGGGGGCACCATGCTCCGGGGGGACATATGCTGACGATGAACCAGACCACCGGTTATGCGATCGTCGCCCTGTCGTATATCGCCGAGCACGACGACGAGCTGATTCTGGCCAAGGACATCGCCGAAACGGCGGATATCCCGAAATCGTACCTCTCGAAAATCCTTCGCGATCTGACGGTCGCCGGACTCATTTTTTCCAAACGCGGCTACCACGGAGGCGTCAGCCTGGCGAGGCCCGCGAACGACATCACCCTCTGGGAGATTCTTCACGCGACGCACGGCGGCAACTGGGAACACAAGTGTCTGCTCGGACTTTCGGAATGCTCCGACCAGTATCCCTGTCCCGTGCACGATTTCTGGTCGAAGGAACAGGTCAAGATCGAGCTGAACCTGCGCCGCATCACGCTCGCGAACGTCGTCAAGCACCCGCGCGAGTGGCGTAAGCGCATCTGGCCGAAAAAGCTCTCCGCGATCGTCAATCGTCGCGGCCCCGAATAATCCCGAAGAGTTCGATCACGCGCCGTCCGGCGGCAGTCCGGGCTCGGGTTCTTCCGCCGGCGGCGGAATGGGTTCGTCCACCGGCGCGGGTTTCGGCGCACCGTCTCCGGTCGCGTCTCCGGTCGCCTCGCCCTCGACATCCTCCGGCGGTTTCACGCATCCGCCCGCCGCGCCCTTGCCGTCTTTCGAGAAGCTGGGGCGATAGGGATCGCACCACTCGACCATCTCGGCGGGGATCGTGCCGCGCTCGGCCATCTTGCGCAGGATGAACGCCAGCGTCGCGCCGTTGCCCGCATAACCGCGCTCGTAGAAGCGGTAGTAGCCCACCGGGTTGCTGATGATCGAGCCCAGGTACGCGGCCTGCAGCGGCGAGAGGTCCTTGGGCTTGCGTCCGAAGTAGTGCCGCGAGGCGGGCCCGACGCCGTAGAGCTTCGGGCCCCATTCGATGATGTTCATGTAGATCTCGAGGATTCGTTCCTTGGGCAGCTCTTCCTCCAGCCACCAGGTGATGAGCATCTCCTGAAACTTGCGCGACGCCGTCTTGTCGCCGCCGAGAAACAGATTCTTCGCGGTCTGCATCGTCACGGTGCTCGCGCCGCGTGCGAAGCGTTCCTGCCGGATGTTCGTGCGGATGCTGTCCATGATGTGACGCATCGCGAATCCGTTGTGGCGGAAGAAGCTGCCGTCCTCGCACGTCAGCACCGCGCCGACGAGCACGCGCCCCAGATCGTTGTAGGACACGAAGTCGGGATTCGACGGCCCCACCGTGATCGTCTTCACGTACTGGCCGTTTTTGTAAATCTTGTGCTCGAACGGGGCGTTGAGGGCGATCACGTTCGCATCGGGCGGCGGAGTGATGACGTGGAAATCGGTGACCTCGACCGACGGTTCAAAGACGGTCGCGTTGGGATCGTTGAGATCGACGTTCAGGTCCACGCGCAACGACATGCGCCCCTCGACCTCGGCCCCTTGCAGTTTGGGTGCGAAGTCCTTGGGCAGCGCGTCGAGGGCCGCCTGGATCGGCAGCTCCTTGGATTGCAACGATAGATCGACGACGGGCTTTCGTCCCTCGGGGAACTCGACGCGGCACACCACGTCCATGTGCGCGCGCCCCATGAGCACGCGGGCCTCGGGAACCTCGACAACGCGCTGCGCGGGATCGACGACGACGCGCCCCACGGCGCGAACGGAGACGTCGCGAATGGGCGCGCTCGCGAGCCGCGGGTCCTCGAGATAGAGGTTGCGCAGCTCGCCGTCGAAATCGACCGGCAGCACTCGGGCGTCGGATTCGAGCGTGACGGACACGCGCCCGTCCAGGCGCGTCTCATCGCCCACATGCACGCGGCGCGACAGGTAGGGCGCGATCGGACTGAGCGACAGGTCCTTGCCGCGCAGCTCGAAATATCGCGCGTCGTCCTTGACCATCGCGCGCAGCTCGAAGCCCCCGCCGCCGCCCACCACGAGGCCCTGGATGTCGGTGTCGAGACGGCGGCGGAGCAGGTCGATGAAGACGCGGCCCGACACGTCTCGCGTTTCCAGCACGCCCGGCCCGGCCTTGGCCCAGTGCCGATCGATGAACTTCAGCGCGCCGCCGCGCAGATTGATCTCGAAGCCCAGCAGCGACGACATGGCCGCGCGCATGAGCACCTCGGGGTCCAGACCGGCGACCGGCGCACCGTTGCCGTTGCCGCTTTCACTGGGCGCGGGGAGTTCGAGATCCGCGTGCGTGAGCCGGCCAATGCGCTCGAGCAGCGGAGCGGGCAGGCGCGGCTTTCCGGCCTCGTCCAGCTCGATCGTCCCCTTCGGCGCGACGAGGGCGATCTGACGAAGTCGCGCCGGCGCGCTCGCGCTCTGGCCGAGCTCGAATTCCAGATCGACGCGCCCGACCTCGGCGAGCGGTGTATCCGTGCCGAGAGGACCGTCCTTCATCGTCACGCGAACGCCGGTGAACGAGGCGCTGCTCGTCATATTCGTCGTGAAACTTTCGTACGACACGCGCAGGCCGGTCTTGGCCTCCACCACCGCGAGCGCCGCGTCGATTTTCGCCGAGATAAGCCGGTCTTTGCCGCGCAGCAACCACGACACCGCGGCGACGGCCGACACCGCCAATAGCAGCACGACGAGCAGCACCGTGCGGGCGCGCTTTTTCCGGCGTAAAACTTTGGTCTTGTCGAGGGACAATCCGACCCCGGCGTGTGGAACCTTGTGCTGGCGACGCAAACGGGGAATGTCTAATCGGCGGCGGGAAAGTGGTCAAGGAGCGGTGTCGCGAGGAAACGGGATCGGCCGATGGCGACCGAAACGGGATCAGGTCTCAGACGGTGTCGTCGTCCGCCGCGTCGTCATCGACCGTGTCGTCGTCGCCGGATTCGGCGGGGGTGATGAAGCCGTGCTCGGGCAGGCACTCGGCCAGGTCTTCGCACACGGGCTTTTCCTTGTAGCACTTGTAGGCCGCGAGCCACATGTTGCCCTTGGCGAACTGGCACGACTCGTAGGCATCGTCGGGGTCGGCCGCGTTAATGTCGTCGAATGCGATCGTGATGCCGCACTCTTCGAGCTTCGCCAGCATCGGCTCGCAGTCGAACCACGGCGGGCCTTCGTCTTCTTTGTCGTCGTCGGAGCAAGCGGAAAACGCGAAAACCGCCGCCGAAAGAGCGATGGCGGCGACGAAGGCGAAAAACGCACGTCTGAGGCTGGCGCGAAACACGCGGCTATTTGTCACGCGCGCGTTTGCACTGTCAAGCAACGCGGCGCTCTTGCGTTGGCCATCCGCTTCGAGCGAACTCGATTCGGAGAATCAGCACTTCAGCAACCGTTCCAGCCCCTGTCGTCCGAGCCCCGTTTGGCGATCACTCAGAATGGCCGCCAGCGTGCCGGAGGGGAGCGATCTGGATTTCGTGGGAATGATCGTCACGCGCTTGCCGTCGGGAAACTGCTTCCACAATGCGACGCCATGGGTGCGATACTCGCCTTCGATCCAGCCGTCTTTCTTGAGGAGGCGGATGAGGTCTTTGCCGGAGATTTGGGGCAGGGATGCGCCCATCTACGCGGTCGCGCGTACAGATTCCGTGAAGAACTGGACGAAGAGGTTCCCGTCGGGTTCGACCTCGGCGGGTTTCACCTTGCGCGGCTTGGTCTTGTAGAAATGGATGCCGTGTTTTCGGAAGAATGCCCTGAGCTCTCCCAGGGATTCCAGTGTTTCGAGGTGCAGGGGGATGAGCTCGCGAATCGCTTCGGAAGCCTCCTCGAGGCTGTCCCCGCACGCGGCCGTGCCCAACTCAGGGCACACGGCCGACCACTGGCCGTCTTCCGGCCGAAAAACGACCGACAGGACGATGTATCCGCCATTCGCCAATTTCGTTCTCCGTTCATCCGAATCGACCGGTCAGGCCGGATGTCGGTTCGGCAACCCGTCCGATGCCCAAAAGAAATTGTGCACACGCACGCTCGCGAAATCAAGCGAAGACGGTCGTGCAAAGAAGCGGGTCAAACGCGGCCCGGTCGAATCCCACGCGTAACGCTCGCAACATCCCTAGCGATCCGCGGCGGATTTTTCGGCGATGTCGTGCTATAAATCCAAGTTCTGCCCTGGCTTTTCGGGCGGATCGGAAGGCGACACGCGGACCATGCGGCTGAAGATCGCGCTCATTTCGCTCTACGTGTTCGAGAACAACGGCGTGCGCCTGCTCGCCGCGTGCCTGCGCCGGGCCGGGTTCGAGGTCCACGAGATCTATTTCAAAGACTATCTGCACCACCACTACGTGGGACCGACCGAGGTCGAGATCGAGCGGATGATCGGCGTGCTGCGCGAGCAGGGCATCGGTTTCGTCGGCATCTCGGTACGCGCGGGCGCATATCTGAAGGTCGGCATCCAGTTCTCGAATTTGATCCGCGAGCGGCTCGGCCTGCCGGTCGCGTTCGGCGGCGCGCACATCTCGTTCGACCGCGAGGTGGGCATCCACCACTGTGACTACCTCGCGGTGGGCGAGGCCGAGGACTCGATCGTCGAACTCGCGACGGCCATCGAAACGGGCGGCGACGCGACGGCGATCCCCGGCATTTGGTCGAACATAGGTGGCGTCATTCGACGCAACGACGTCCGCGATCTCGCGCAGGACCTCGATCGTCTGCCGTTTCGCGACTACCACAGCCACGACTTCAAATGGGTCATCGACGGCGACCGCTTCGACCGCGGCGATCCCGTCATCGGCGAGCGGATCTACCTGATGCTCTCGTCGCGCGGATGCGCGTTTTCGTGCAAGTTCTGCGACGTCAACATCCTGCGCAAGATTTACATGGGCAAGGGCATGTATTTTCGCGTGCGCTCGCCCCAAAACGTGATTGAGGAACTGCGTTACGCGCGCACGTGCTTCAAGGGTCTCACGCGCATTCGATTCGACGACGAGCTGTTTCCCTTCGATCGCGAGTGGACGCGCGAGTTCGCCCGTCTCTACAAAGCCGAATTCGATTGGCCCTTCGAGATCCTCACCGACCCGCGCGTGGTGGCGGACGAGAACATCGCCGAACTCAAAAACGCCGGCCTCGACCATGTGCTGATGGGCGTGCAGGCATCCGAAGACGTGAATCGCCGCCTCTTCGGGCGGCATCATTCCGACGAGCGCGTGATCGAGGTGAGCCGTATCCTGCGCCGCCATCGCGTGAAGGCGAGTTATCAGATCATCCTCGACATCCCGACCACCACCACGAAGGACCGCGAGGCCACGCTGGATCTGCTGCTGCGCATGGCGCGGCCCTTCGATCTTTATTCGTTCTCGCTTTCGCTGTGGCCGGGAACGGATTTGACCGAATCGCTGCTGGAGCAAAACATCGTCTCGCCCAGCGAGGTCGCCGGCGTTTGCGACAAGGTGCTCACGCAGTTTCGCGCCGACGACACCATGGCTCGCCCTGCCGAGGAGCGCCTGTTCATGGCGCTCTACCATCTCACAAGCAAGAGCTTCGTCCCCCGCTCGTGGATCGCCTGGATGGGGCGTTCGCCCGCGCTGCGCCGCAATCCGGGCGTTGTGATGTGGCTTTCGGGTTTCACGAATTTCGTGAAACTGGGCCTGACCGCCCTCGAAATGCTGTGGCGGCGCGAGCTCACGTGGAACATGGTCCGGCGGTTTTTCAACCTGCGCGCGCCGGTCTCGATCTGAAAGCCCGAATCGCCGAAATCACGCATTGATCTTGGCGCGCGGCGCTTCTAGACTTACGAAATGATTCCCCGGCACTTCCGCGGACTTCCCCGTTGCGCGACCGGTTTGGCGATGTTGGCGCTCGCGTGGGCGTGCGTGATCGCCGTGCCATCGCCGGCGGCCGACCGCCCCGCCACCCGCTCGGTCTTCGTGTATATGGTCGATGTCACGAACACGATGACCGGGTGCGTGAAGTGTTACATGGGTCGTCGCACCGATGACATGCTGCCCGCCACATTCGAGCACATCGTCGGGGAGCTGCGCCTCGCCAATAAACCGCTCGACGTTTACGTGGTGCCGTTCTCGCGCGGCGTGGTCGATTTCGACGGCGACGGTCCCTTCGAACCCTGGCGAAAATTCGAAATCGGCAACGACGTCGACGTCGATGCGCTCGCCGAGTACCTCGAACCGAAGAAGGGCAAAACGGTCGCGCCGGGCGCGGAACCGCCGATCTCGAAGCTGCTGCCGACTTACGGTCCCTCGCGCGGCGATCAGTCGCCGTGGCCGGGCTTTCACGAGGCGTCGCTCGCGCACGACTATCTGACCCCGGCGCTCTACGACGCCACGGTCGAGGGACTCAATCATCTGCGTGGTCTGGTACCCCGCGACCGCGAGCAGCGCATTGCGTACGCACGCACGCACCAGCATAAACTGGTGGTGTTTTCCGACGGAAAAAACGCGGTGAAGTCGGCCAGCTATCCGCACATCGTGCAGGGCGCCGAGTTGCACCGCGACGAGATGGACGGCCGATTCTGGCTGACGCGCGTCTATATGGAAGGCAAGACGCCCGACGAGACCGTCGACGCCGAGCTCTTCGAGGAACGGCGGATCGCGCAGTCGGCGCGCGGCGTGTACCGGATCAAAGACAAGGCGCTCCCGCCCCCGACCGAGATGGTGCGTCTTGCGGCGGACAGTCTCGTATACGCCGAGGGGCTGCGCGACCCGAGCCGGTACGTCGGTGGAACGCTCGTCTTCAACTCGGGCATCGTCATCAAGGCGGGCTCTCCGCCGTCGCTGTCGGCGGCCGTCGAAGAATCGCCTGTCACTCAGGCTCCGGCGGGCGCGGGCATGGCTGTCGAAAACCCGACAACGCAGACCCCGTCCTCCGCGGCGAACGACATCACGTTTCGTCTGAACGGCGCGACAGAACTGCTTGAGTCGGGGCTCGAAACACTGACCGCAAAGGTCCGGTTGACGCTGCCTAACGAAACGACCGGACGCGCGTCGCTGTTTTTGGAGAGCGGCGCGCCCGAGATCTACGCGTATCTCGACGCCGACCTCTCGCCGCCGACCAGCCGCGTGAAGGTCGACGTCACGCCGCCGGGTGAGGTGATCGCGCAGTCGGACGGCCCGACCTGGGATCTGGGCGGATACACGCAGGGGGACATCACATCCGGGCGCGTGAGTGCCGGGCGCATTGGATTCAAGTCGGACTCGTTCATCCCCGCGGGGCCCATCTTCACGATCGAATATGACGAGTCGTTTCTCGAGATTCTCACGAACGGCGCCGTCGTCGCGTCGGGGTCCGAGATCGGCCTCGACGAGCTGGAAGTTCGATTGCGACCGGGATTCGGCAAGGGTCCGCAACGCGCGATGGTCGAGCTACGCTCCTCGAAGTCGCATGTCGTTTTCGAGGGCGATCAGTCGGCGTGGAAGGGCACGTTCGCTTTCTCGGTGAAGAGCGATTGGCCGTACGTCGCGGGTATCGGTGTCATCGTCGCCATCATCCTCGCGGGCGTGATCGTCGTGCTGCGCCGGACTGTGCTGCGTCCGCCGCGCATCGCCGACGTCGGCGGCAAGCTCAATGTCGCCGCCGCGCCCGAGGGCGCGAACCGCGACGAGATCAGCCTGGCGGCAATGACGGCCTCGTCGTGGACGGCGGGACGCAATCCCCATAGCGCCTACGTGCTCGAGGGTGAGTTCATCCCCGACGCGGCGTTCGAGATCCGTGTGCTGCGCAACGAGGGGCGCCTGCGCGTGCGAAAAGCCGATCCCGAGGTCGAGAACGTGCTGCTCAACGGGGTCGAGATGGCCGAGTCGTTCCTCAAGGACGGCGACGTGATCGCGGTGCAGGGTTACGAGTTCGTGTACCGGCGCGGCTGATCGCGCCCGGCACATACCGGAAACGCCATCTCGTGAATACCTCATCCGACGCCGCGCGTATCTTTCTCGCCGCCTTCGCGGTGCTCGTCGCCGCGTGGATCGCCCTGCCGATCACGGGCCCCGTTGACGACGCCTACATCACCATGACTTACAGCCGCAACCTCGCCTCCGGCGCGGGCATCGTCTTCAATCCCGGAGAGGTTGTCGAGGGATGCACGGCCTTCGGCCAGATGGTCCTGCTCGCGCCGTTCGCGCTCCTCGGCGTTGGGCGACTCGATCTGGTCGCCGTGCCGCTCGGTCTTGCGGCGTGGGCGGGCGTTTTCGCGGTCCTTTTGCCGCTCTATCGCCGCGAACGCGACGCGGTTTTCGGCGGACGGACGGCGTCGGTCGATGTCGCCGGCGCGCTGTTCGTGCTGCTCACGCCCGCGAGTCTGGTGTGGTCGTCGTCGGCGATGGAAACGCCGATCGTCGCACTGCTCTACGCGGTCGGTCTCGTGTTGCACCTGCGCGAGATCGAACGCGGCGAATGGCCGATCGCGAGCGCCCTTGTCACCGTGGGTGCGGGGCTCATGCGTCCCGACGCGATTTTGCTCGCGGTGCCGCTCTTTTTGTCGTGGGCGCTTCCGTGGCCCGCGCGCCGCGACCGGCTCGCCCGCGCGGCGGTTTTCGCGGTCATCGTGATCGGTCTGTTCGGCGCGTACTGGCTATGGCGCTGGCGCTACTTCGGCTACTTCATGCCCAACACCTTCGCGGCCAAGGTCGGATCGACCAGTTGGGAACTCGCGAAAAAGGGCGTGCAATACTGGCTCTCGGCGGTCATCTCGCTGGTGTTCCCCGCCGCGTGCGCGTGGCGATGGCTCAAGATGCCGCACGCCGAGCGCCTCGCCCTGCCGCGCTGGTGGCACGTGGCGATGGGCATCACGCTCACGCAGACCGCGTACGTGATCGCCGTGGGCGGCGATTTCTTTCCCTTCCACCGCTTTTTTGTGCCCGTGCTTGCCCCGGCGGCGCTGGCGGCGTGGCGCGTGGTGCGTCCGTGGTGGGACACGCGCGCGATTGCGAAGGGGCGCGAAGCGGAATCCCGGCCCAACCTGCGTGTCGCGGCCGGGCTGTTTCTCGTGTGGTGGACGTGGTCGGGGGTGTCGCTTTTCCTCGACGTCTACAAGGCGGACCGGCTCGTCAAATGGACGCGCGATTGGGGCATCGTCGGCCGGACGCTCGCGCAATCGACGCCGGAGGGCTCGACCATCGCCACGCTGCCCATCGGGGCGCTGGGGTACCACGCGCACAGGCGCATTCTCGACATGGTGGGTCTCGTCGATCTGCACATCGGGCGCAAAGAGATCGCCACCGGCCAGCGGCGGCAGGGCCACGAGAAGTTCGACACGCGTTACGTGCTCGATCAGTCGCCCGACGTGATTCTCACGTGGCCCGAACGCTACGAGGGTGAGGGGCCCAAGCCGCGCGAGTGGCAGTTCGCGCACACCGTCGCGTGGGCGCAACGCGATCTATACATCGCCGACGACACGCTGCGCCTCTATGTGCCGGTTCGATTCGACGCCCGGGGCCAGACCGTTTATGGTCTGCTGCGTCGCGATCTCGTCGGAACTGACGCGTGGCGAGCATTCGCGCCCCTGCCCCAAGACATCGTCGAGACGCACTTTTCGCCGAACGCGATACGCTATATCGATCGGCCGAGTCGCAAAGAGCTGATGGGCGAAGACGATCCCGCGAAGAATCCCACGCCCAAAAAGTCGAAGCCGAAATGACGCGCGGCCCGGCGCGAACCGGGCCGCGGGCGTCGCTCGGAAATTCGATCAGGTCGGACCGCCAGCCTTGACCAGAATCGTGAGCACGAGTGTGTTCGAGACCGGCTGATCGGCCGCGTCGACGATCACGAGATCGCAGTTGGCATTGACGTCGGCCTGACCGGTGAAGCCAGGCGGGATCTGGTGATATGCGAACACGAGACTCCACGGGATGATACCAATGTCGTCCCCCGCCAGCGCGTCCAGCGGCATCGTGTTCGGCCAACTCTCCTGCGGGCGACAGTCGAGCCACAGGTCGGTGTCGGCGGGAATCTCTCCCTCGTAGTTCACGTTGACCGAAACCGGCCAACCGTTGACGGAAAGCTCGTACTCCACTTCTTCCGTGTAGACCGGGTCGCAGATCGTCACGGCCTCGTCGCCGACGGGATCGCAGCCTTCGGACGTGTCGTCGTCCGCCGCGTCGTCATCGGTCGCGTCGTCGTCGAGGTCGTCGTCGGCCAAGTCGTCGTCGGCCAGATCGTCGTCGTCATCGTCGGCGCCGCCGTCGTCGTCCCCGCCGTCGTCGTCGTCGTCGGCGGTTTCCTCTTCGTCATCGTCGTCATCGCCGCCGCAGGCGACCATGCCCGCCGCCGTCAGGGAACCGATCGCCAAAATCAGCACGGCAAAAAGCCACGCACGCATCGAAACACCCTCCTTGCCCGACCGTTCAAGCGGCGGGCGAACGATCATAGCACAAACCCGGCTCGGTCAAATCGCAGGCCCATCCGCTCAGCGCACCTTCGGGTGCGAGCGGAAAAAGTCCCACAGCATTTGACTTGCGGCAAAGCTTTCCGTCTTGTCGCCGTCCTCGGGACAGTCGTTGTAGTAGATCGACTCGCCCTTGCCGGGCCACTGGTGGCCGCCGCCCGCCACCGTGCACAGACCGAGGTCCACGCCCGCGGGGCAATCGGCGCGCAGCGTGCACTCGGTGTCGCTCGTGCTCTGCCACGGTTCCGGCGCCCCCATGCAGCCCAGGCGCTCGGCCCATGCGGACTGCGCGGTCGCGATCGACGGAAAATCGATCTGGAAAATCCCGCAGCCGAGCCCGCCGTTGTACGGGACGATCAGGTCGTCGGTGCCGTGGATTTGCAGCACGGATACCGGCGAAGACGGCGCGCAGTCGAGTTCGGTGTCGGTTCCCGCCACGAGCCCCACCGATGCGAGCCGGTCCGACATCTCGCACGCGAGACGCAGCGTGAAGATCCCGCCGTTCGACATCCCCGCCGCGTGCACACGGTCGTGGTCGACGCACAGTTGATCGTCGATCAGATCCGTCAGATTTCGCACGAATTTCACGTCGTCGAGATCCACCTCCATCGCCGTACCGCAGCAATTGCCCGCGTTCCAGGCATGAATGCGTCCCTTGCCCTCGGGCCACACGACGATAAATCCCTCGCGCTCGGCGACGTCATTCATGAAACTCAACTTGTTTTGAATCTTGACCGGGTCCGAGACGACACCGTGGAACATCAGAACGAGCGGCATCGGCGTCCCGGGCCGGTACGATGTGGGCACGAAGACGCGAAATCCCCGCTTCCCGCCGGCTTCTTCGCCCGCGAGCATCGAGCCTTGAATCGACACGCCCGGCTCGTAGGGAGAGGCTTCCCGCCGACATCCCATCACCTCGCGATACGAGGGCGCACCTTCGTCGGGCGAGAGCGAAGCGGCGTCGACGCCTTGCGGCGACTCCGGAGAATCCTCGTCGCGCGAGCACGACACAAAGATCCCCATCGTCGCCACGACCACGAGGGCGACGCAAACCATATGCGGTCCGATGAAACGACGATGGTTCAACATATTCCGGGGACGAAGTTTACCACAATTCGCGGGCGAGGGCGCCCGCGCCACACATCGCGGGGTTCAGGCCTCAATGGCCTTCGCGGTCTCGTCGTGCCCCTTGTCGCGAGCGAGCTGCGCCGCGGTCTTGCCGTCCGATGTGGATGCGTCGCGCGCCGCGCCCGCCTCGATCAGCACGCGCGCGTTCTCGGTGCGGCCCGCCGCGGCGGCGTAGTGCAAGGCCGTCCAGCCCGACGCGTTTTGCGCGTTCAGATCCGCACCCTTGCCCGCGAGCAATTTGAGCATCTCCACGTCCGCGCCGAACGCCGTCATCATGAGCGGTGTGCGTCCGTTCCAGTCGCGACCGTTGACGTCCGCGCCGGACGCGAGGTGACGCGCCACGGCGTCGCGCTCGCCCGCGGCGCACGCGGCGTGCAGATCCTCGGCGCGGCGTCTCCGCTCGGCGGCAGCCATTTCGGCGGCGACCTGGGCTTCACGCGCCCGGGCCTCTTCCAACTCCTCGCGGCGCAGCCGTTCGTTTTCCAGACGGCGCGCCTCGCGTTCTTTCTCCATCTTCGGCGCGCAGTCGGGGCAAACCCACATCATGCCGAAGGCGACGAGCGGCACGCGCACGCGCACGCCGCAGTTCTGGCACTTGCTTCCGAGGATCGCGTCGAAAAGACCCATGCCCTCTCCCGGGGTACTAGAATCGCGTCAGTTCGCGGAACAGCTCGAAGCGCTCCTCGATGTCCTCGCGCGTCAGGCGC
The DNA here is from genome assembly GCA_964586775.1 of uncultured bacterium. Lineage (GTDB taxonomy): Bacteria > Lernaellota > Lernaellaia > JACKCT01 > JACKCT01 > JADLEX01. The sequence goes on from CAZPJD010000269.1 coordinate 14,773, forward strand.
ACGAGCCGCCCAACCGAAAAATCCTCGCAGGCGAAGCTCGCGACCGTGGAGCCGTACACCGCGGCCGTGCGCATCGCGTCCATCGTCGCCTCGCCGCGCGACGCGAGATAGCCCAAAAACGCGCCGCCGAAGCTGTCGCCCGCCCCCGTGGGGTCGACGACCGTTTCGAGCGGATACGCGGGAACGGCGAACATGCCCGCCTCGTGAAAGACGATGACGCCGTATTCGCCGCGCTTGATGCACACCGAGCGTGGGCCCATCTCGCGGATGCGCCGCGCCGCCGCCATCACGTTCGACGTGCCCGACAGCAGCTTCGCCTCGCCGTCGTTGACGAGCAGCACGTCCACCCGCGCCAGCGTGCGCCGCAGTTCGGGCAGTGCGCTCGTGATCCAGTAATTCATCGTATCCATCGCGACGAGTTTGGGCGAAGCCATCTGGTCGAGAACGGCGCCCTGCAATTTCGGATCGATGTTCGCAAGGAAGACGAATGGCGAGCCGCGGTGCGCCTCGGACAGTTGCGGCGCGAAATCGGCGAAGACGCCGAGCCGCGTGTCGAGGGTGTGCGCCGTGTTCATGTCGTCGTGGTATTCGCCCATCCAGTGAAAGGTCGGCCCCGCCGCGCGCGAGAGCCCCGACAGGTCGATGCCCTTGCCCGCGAGGATCGCTTCGTCCGTCGGATCGAAGTCGTCGCCGACGACCGCCACCACGCGCACCGGCGTGAAAAACGATGCAGCCAGCGAAAAATAGCTCGCCGATCCGCCCAGCACGCGCTCGCGCCGCCCGTGCGGCGTGGCCAGCGTGTCGTACGCCACCGATCCCACGACCACGATGCTCATCGCTTCTCCCTCATCGCCGATCAAAACAAGATTTCACGAGTCTCTATGCGACAGGCATTTTGTGCGATTCGCCCGCGCGGTCAACGTGGGAACGATCACGCCCCCGGCGCGCTCGGCGTGCTTTGGGCGCGCGATCAGCAGCGTTCAGTGCGTGATCGGCAGACGGATCGTGAATGTCGCACCGCGCCCGGCCTCGCCGCGCGCCTCGATCGTGCCGCCGTGGTCCTCGACGATCTGCCGCGAGATCGACAGGCCGAGCCCCGTGCCTTGGCCCGGCGCCTTGGTGGTGAAAAACGGCGCGAACAGCCGGGCCGCGGTCTCGGGCGCAAAGCCCACACCCGAGTCCGTGACCTCCACCACCGCGCGCGGCTCCGCCCCGTCCTCTCGCCGCGTCGAGATGCGCAGGCGGCGGTGCTCCACGCCGTCCAGCGCCTGCCGCGCGTTGGCGAGCAGGTTGATGAAGACCTGCTCCAGCCGGATGCGGTCGCCGATGAGGGGCGGCATCGCGGCATCCGGCTCGAAGATCACGTCGGTTTCCTGCACGCGGAACTGGGGCATGAGAAAATCGAGCGCGTCGCGAGCGACGGCGTTCAGGTCCACCGGCTCGCGCGCCATCTCGGTCCGGCGCGCCAGCTCGCGCATCTGCCGGATGATCTTCGACGCACGATCGACCTGCTCCGACACCATGCGCAGGTTCTCGCGCACGTCGCCCGGCCCGCCCGCGTCGTGGTCGAGCATGTAAATCGCGTTCTTCGCAAAGTTGCGGATGCTCGTGAGCGGCTGGTTGATCTCGTGCGCCACCGACGCCGCCATCTCGCCCAGTTCGGCGAGCCGCGTCGAGTGGACGAGTTGGTCCTCCTGACGGCGCGCGGCCTCCTGCGTCTCACGTTGGCGTCGCTCGGCGCTCACGCGGGCCGTCACGTCGTACACGTGAACCAGCACGGCGCGGCGGCGCTCGTAGTCGATCGCGCTGCTGTGGATCTCGGCGTAGACCGTGTCGCCGCCCGAAGCGCGCAGTCGGCACTCGAAGGGCAGCGTGGCCGACTCGCCGGCCTCGCGCAGTAAACGCACGCGCTCCTCGACGCGGTTGCGGTCGTCGGGATGGACGAAATCGAACACCACGCGCCCGGCCGCCCCGCCGGGCGCGAGCCCCAGCAACCGCTCGAAGTGCGCGTTGGCATAGAGCGCGCGGCCGCCGCGAAAGATCACGAGACCCACGGGGGACGACTCGAAGAGCGCCTGAAGGTTGTCGCGCAGGGCTTCGAGGTTCGCGAGCGTGGCGCGCGATCGGTCGGCCCACGCGCCGACGTATCCCGCGACGAGCGACCACGCCGCGCCGCGCGCCAGGTGCGTCGCGAGTCCCATCGGTGAGGCCGCGCCCTCGATGGCGAAGTGGACGACGGCGAGAGCCGCGGCGACGGGCCACGCGCGGCGTCCCCACCACAGGCCCACGAGCGCCGCCACCAGCGGGGCGATCGGCGCGAACGCGCTCCACGGCGAGCGCGCCGCGACCAGAGCGAGCGCGATGTCCGCGACGCCGAGCGCGACCACGGCGAGCAGGTGTCGTTCGCGGCGCACCGCACGCGGAGAGAACGCGTCCGAGGCATACGGGAGATTCGTCATCGCGGTCCCGATTCCGGCGCCGAAGCGCTCGGCGATGCGCGCGACATTATCACGAAACTCCGAGGCGATGGGGCGAATTCGAATGCGCGGCGTCGCCTTGACATCGGAGCGCAAAACGACAAATGATCCCCCGTCGCGGATGGGGGAATCGGCGGGCGAGGGTGGTTCGTTTCCTTTGCGTCCGCGAAACCCCGGCGGCCGGATCGTCACGCACGGGGAGGAGTGCCCGAGGGGTTGATGGGGGCGGTCTTGAAAACCGCTTGGTGTGAAAGCCACGGGGGTTCGAATCCCTCCTCCTCC
>CAZPJD010000270.1:0-34997 GCA_964586775.1 uncultured bacterium
AGGCCGAGCGCGATGCCCGCCAGGTAGGGATTCCAGAATTTCTCCGCGCGATTCATCTTCGCATCTCCCTAAAGAAGGAAGTGGACGTTGGGCTCGGTTCCCGCTTCGGGTTTCACGACCTTCGATTTGCGTGACGCGATCAGTCGTGCGACCTCGCTGTCCGGGTCGTTCGCGTCGCCGAAGACCAGCGAGCGCGTCGGGCAGATCTCGACGCACGCGGGGCTCCCGCCCTTCTCCACCCGGTGGACGCAGAACGTGCACTTGTCGACGTATCCGTCGCGATGCACATAGCGCGCGTCGTAGGGGCAAGACGCGATGCACGCCTTGCAGCCGGTGCACTTGTCGGGATCGACGAGCACGATACCGCCGACGCCGACGTGGCTCGCGCCCGTGGGGCATGCCGACACGCAGGGCGCATTCGTGCAGTGGTTGCAGCGTTCGGACCGGATCTCCTGAAACAGGGTCGGGAACTTGCCCGTCGTCTCGGTCACGATCCAATCGCGGAAGCCGTCTTCGGGCAGGTTGTTCTCGGCCTTGCAGGCCAGCACGCAGGCGTTGCAACCCACGCACCGGCGCGTGTCGACGGCCATCGCGTATCGGATCTCGCGGGTGAGGCGTTTCATGTCATGCCTCCGCCGGCGCGATGCGCACGAAGTTCACGTTCATCCCCGTGCCGCCCATGATGGGATCGACCTTGTAGCGCGTGACGAGGGCGCTGTCGGATGCGCCGCGCCCGCGCGACCAATTGAGCCCCTTCGCGGTGTGGCCCCAGCCGTGCACCATGTACACGCAGTCGCCGCGAATCCGCTCGGTCACCTTGGCGCGGATCGGCGTGCTGCGAACGCCGTCCTGATTTTCGAGCACGACGAGGTCGCCGTTCTTGAGCGGCGATCCGAAGCCGGGCAGCGACCTCGCAACATCGGCGTTCACCCACACCTCGTTTTGATCGAAGACCGTGCCGAGGAAGCGGTTGTTGGTGGTGCGCCCGAAGGTGTGCGACGGCGCGCGCCCGAAGAGCAGGCGGAACATGCCCGAGGGCGGTTCCTCGTGCGGGTGGAAATCGGGGATCGCCTCGAAGCCCATGTCGGCGAGGGCTTGGCTTCGCAATTCGATCTTGCCGCTCGGCGTGTCGAACGACGGCGCGAGCCCCTCTTCCTCGCAGGTGGGCTGGCGATCGCCCAGGATCACGCCGGTGTCGCGCAGCACGTTGCAGTCGTAGCCCGCCTCGTGCAGGCGGTGCATCGCGTACTCCATGCTGTCTTTCCAGGGGAAGTAGTCGGAGAGCCCGATGCGATGCGCGATCTCACGCGCGATCCACCAACCGGGCTTCGAGTCGTACATCGGCTCGACCGCCGGTTGGCGCACGGCGATGTAGGGTTGGCCTTTGTAGGCGTCGACGACCAGCTCGTCGCAGCGTTCCAGATAGGTCGATTCGGGCAGCACCACGTCGGCCCAGCCGACGATCTCTGTGGGTAGCACGTCGATGGCCGCGATGAAGTCGAGCTTTTGGATCGCCTCCTCGGTCTGCTTGGGATTCGGCAGGCATTGCATGAGGTTCGAGCCGTACACCAGCCAGCCCTTGATCTCGTAGGGCGCCTTGCCGGTGAAGGTGGCGTCGCACAGCCCCGAAGCGAGCACTTCGTCGGCCAGCGGATAGGTGTTGGCGCTCGGCTTATCCGCAAGGCCCTTGGGGTGATACGCGTACTTTGTGTACGGATATGCGGGCAGCTCGTTCGACCCGTGCGACACATATCCGCCGCGCCGCCCCCAACTGCCGAGCAGCGCCGCGAGGATCGCCATCGCGCGTCCGCGCTGCGTGTCGTCGCCGTACCACGTCGTGCGCCGACCGGGATGGATGAGCGTCGCGGGGCGAAACGACGCGAGAAAACGCCCGCTCTCGCGGATCAGCTCGGGCCGTAGCCCCGTGATGGGATACGCCCACTCGGGGGTTTTGTCGGCGACGTGCGTCTTGAGTTCGTCGAAGCCGACCGCGTACTTGGCCACGTAGTCGGCGTCGAAACGATTCTCGGCGATCATCACGTTCATCCACGCCAGCAGCAGCGCCATGTCGGTGCCGGGCTTGATCGGCAGCCAGTAGCGCGCCTTGCCCGCCGCCGTCGAAAATCGCGGATCGACGACCACCAGCTCCGCACCGCGACCGATCGCAGTCGCCATCTCCTGCACCTGCGTGTTGTGCATGTTCTCGCCGAGGTGCGAGCCGATGAGCACCAGGCAGCGCGCGTTTTCGATATCGAGGTTTTCGGGCGATCCCACGCCACTACCGAAGGTGAGCGAATACCCCACCTCGCGCGGGCCGCGGCACTGGGCGTAAGACGGCGCACCGATATTGGGCGAGCCATACGCCTTCATCAGGTGCGTGAACCACTTGCCGCCGTAGCCGTGCGTGAAGAGCGCAAGCGCCTCGGGGCCGTGCTTCTCTCGGATGCGCAGCAGTTGCTCCGCCGTCTCGTCGAGCGCTTTTTCCCAGCTCACTTCCTCGAAGTGGTCCTCGCCCCGGCCCTTCACGCGGATCATGGGTTTCTTCAAACGATCGGGGTCGTAGAGCAGACCCGCGCCGCCGGTGCCGCGCGGGCACAGTCGCCCCTTCGACAGCGGGTGATCGGGATTACCCACGATCTTCGTCACACGCCCGTCCTTCACGTGGGCGAGTACGCCGCATTTCCAGAAGCAGATTTCGCAGAACGTCGGGACGACCTTGTCGCCGTCGGTCTTGGGATCGGGCGACTCGCTCGCGTACGCGCCCCACCAGTTGGTGGGAAGCCCGGTGGCCACTGCGGCGGCGCCCGCGGAGACCGAGGCGATCCGGATGAAATCTCGTCGGTGGACGGTGGGCATGTTCGGTCCCTCTCCGATCTCGTCGGCGGGTCCGAAGCGCGTCGGACGGCCGACATAGTTTATTCGCAATATCCTTATAAGACAAAATGAATCGCGCTTCAACCCTTTTTCGCCGTGAACATCGCTTTTTGTGGCGAGTTGGCGAAATTTGTTGTAAATAGTTGATTATATTATAGTTTTTTCAGACACAGGTTCGGCTTGCCCGACCGTGGTCCTTCTGTTAAGGCTGGGCGAACGACGCTTGGGGGGTCTTTTCCGTGAAAATCGTCTCGTGGAACGTCAACGGCATCCGCGCGTGCGAAAAGAAGGGGCTCGCGAACTGGCTTTCCGAGACCGACGCCAAGATCGTGGGCTTTCAGGAGGTGCGGGCGGAACCCGCGCAGGTGCCTGAATCCATCGCGACGATGAAGCGTTGGAAGCAGGACTACTTCGCCGCAAAAAAAGCCGGCTACAGCGGCGTCGGTTTGCTCAGCCGAGCCGAGCCGGACGATCTGGTTCGCACGATGGGCGTGCGCGAGTTCGACATCGAAGGGCGCTTTCAGTGCGTGACCTTCGGCAAACTGCGCGTCGTCAACGTATACGTCCCCAACGGCACGGGTCCGAACCGCGACCTTTCGCGCATCCCCTACAAGCTCGCTTTCTCGCGGCGGCTCTTCGATCTGTTCGCAAAGGACCTGCGCGACGGCGGCCGCGTGCTGATCTTCGGCGACTTCAACACGGCCCACGAGGAAATCGATCTCGCCCGCCCGAAGGACAACGTGGAGAACAGCGGCTTTCGGCCCGAGGAACGCGCGGAATTCGGTCGCTGGATCTCGGCGGGTTGGGTCGACACCTTCCGTCAATTCGAGAAAGCCGGCGGCCACTACACCTGGTGGACGCAGCGCGGCGGTGCCCGCGAGCGCAATGTGGGGTGGCGAATCGACTACGTGCTCGCCACGCCGGGGGCAATGTCGTTCGTGAAAAAGGCGGCGATCCACGCCGACACGCTCGGCTCCGACCACTGCCCGATCAGCGTGACGGTCGATCCCAAAATCGTGAAGTGAGGTTCGTTCGTGAAGTGACGGAAGACCCGCCCAGGCTTCTCACGATTCTCGGCCCGACCGCCTCGGGCAAGACGCGCGTCGCCGCGCAACTCGCGCGCAAATTCGACGGAGAGATCATTTCCGCCGACTCCCGCCAGGTTTATCTCGGAATGGACATCGGCACCGGCAAAGACCTCGGGGATTACGTCGTCGGCGGTACGCGCGTCCCAATCCATCTGATCGACATTCTGGATCCCACTGAGGACTTCTCCGTCTACGACTTTCAAGCGCGCTTTTTCGACGCCGTCCGTGGCGTCCAATCGCGCGGTCATTTGCCCATTCTGTGCGGCGGGACGGCGCTGTACCTCGACTGCGTGCTTCGGGGGTATCGCATGGCGAGGGCTCCGGTGGACGAGCCCCTCCGCGAACGACTCGCCGCCGCGTCGATGGCCGACCTCGAGCGAATGCTGCGCGATCTGAAGCCCGATCTGCACAACGATACCGACCTCGACACACGGGAGCACGTGCTTCGCGCCATCGAAATCGCGCACGCAGCGAATCACGCGCCGACGAGTCGCGACTCGGCGCCCGGGTTCGACCATCTGGTCATCGGCCTGCACATGGATCCCGCGGAACTGCGGCGAAAGATTCGAGAGCGCCTCGCGCGGCGCATCGCGGACGGAATGATCGACGAGGCCCGCGCGCTCGCCGCCCGGATTCCTTTGGAGCGGTTCGCCTATTTTGGGCTCGAATACCGGCATCTGGCCCGGCTGCTGCGGGGCGAGGTCGATTTGCCCCGAATGACCACCGAACTGGGGAAGGACATCGCCGCGTTCGCGAAGCGCCAGCGCACCTGGTTTCGCCGGATGGAGCGGCACGGCGTGGTGATCCACTGGCACGATCCGTCGGATTTGGAAGCGATGCGCGGGCTCGTTCGCGACTGGTTCGCGGCCGATTCGCGACCCTTGGGCAGCGCGCTCGCGACACAACGATGAAATAACCCTCGAGATCGCCGATCGGGGAACCTGACGGAAAATGGAAAAAAACCGATCCGATTTGAGGTGGACTGGATTTTCTTTTCGCAGTCATGCTAAAAACACCTTCCGAACAATGGACACGGGACCGTATCGCGGGGATGGCCGCGAGACGCGCCCGGTCCGTCAACGATTTGGGTGCCGTACGATGGGAACGTTCGCGACTGTCTTCAAAGACGCCGGCCTGCCGATCTACATCAATATCGTCATTTCCGTGTTCGTCGTCGGCATCATTCTCGAGCGCGCGTATCGCCTGTTCGTCGCTTACCGCGTCGACGCGGATGTCTTCTCGCGTCACATCGTGGGGCTGCTGCAGGAGCGTCAGCTCGAAAAGGCGATTCAACTCTGCAACGCCAGCTCGGCCCCCATCGCGCGCGTTCTGAAGGCCGGCATCGCCAAGCTTCAGGACGGCGCCATGGCCATCTCGACGTCGATGGACGAAGAGCTGATGCGCGTGTCGCCGCTGCTCGAAAAGCGCATCGCTTCGCTGTGGTCGCTCGCAAACATCGCCACCCTCGTCGGACTGCTCGGCACCATCTTCGGCCTCATCCGATCGTTCGCGGCTCTCGCGGCGGTCAGCCCCGAGCAGAAGGCGGCGTTCCTCGCGACCGGTATCTCCGAGGCCATGAACAACACGGCCATCGGTCTGGGCATCGCGATTCTGTGCATGATGGGCCACCTTTTGTTGGCCGGTAAGAGCAAGAAGATGCTGGCGGAGTTGGAGTCGAACTCGGCCGCGTTCGAGAACTACCTGATTCTGCGTCACGGCAAGACGGCCCACAAATAATCCGGCAAAGGCCGCGGGAACGCCAACGAGGCCGGCAGGCAGCATGACGGACGAAAAAGCCCCCGATAAAAAGGCGAGCGCCGAAGAGCAGGCCGCGCAGGTGCTGATGCGGCGCGCTCGGCGCAAGATTCCCTCGTACCATTCCAGCGAGGAACTGAACCTCGTTCCGTACCTCGACGTCAACGTCAACCTCATCATCTTTCTGCTCGTCGCCATCAGCACGGTGCTGCCGCTGGCGATGATGTCGATCTTCCCGCTCACGGTGAAGTCGTCCGAGGCGTCCACGCCGCAGGAGCAGCCGAAAAACGAGCTGACCCTCACGGTGTTCGTCACACATGACGGCTTCACGGTGGCCGGACGCGGCGGCATCATGCCGTCCATCGCCATGACCGCGGACAAAAAGTACGACTACGACGCGCTCCAGCGGGTCGCGGCCGAAGTCAAGGACGCGTATCCCAACGAGACCCTGGTCATCCTCGCGGCGGAGAAGGACATCGAGTACGACATCGTCGTCAAGACGATGGACGCGCTCCGAACCCAAGGGCCGCGAATTCTGTTCCCGGACGTGCAGCTTTCACCGGGCATCGTCGGCATCACGACGAACGCGCCGCAATAAACTTCGGACAGCATTGATGACGCAGCCCGCCAACACGAACGGAGCCCAGGAAGCCGCAACCCCGCTGTTCACGGCGATTCGCGCCGTGCACCGACGCCGTCGCGCCATTGCCAAGGCCAAGCGCGCCGCCGACGAAATCACCTACCTGAACATCGTCGCGATGATGGACATGATGACCATCATCCTCGTCTTCCTGCTCAAGAGCGTGTCGTTCAGCGCGCAGAACGTCAGCGTGTCCGACGCCCTGACGCTTCCCTACTCCACCGAGGACGAGCAGCCGCTCGAAGCGATCAAGATCTTCGTCACGCGCGAAGAGGTCGTCGTCGAGGACAAAAAGGTCGCGCCGATTTTGAACGGCGTGATCCCGACGGATTTCCTCGCGAAGGAAAATCCGTACATGGTTCCCAATCTCAAGGGGGCGCTCGACCAACAGGCCGAAAAGCTCAATCGCCTGGCCAAGCTGCATCCCAAGCTCAAGGCGCAGGACAATCTGATGATCCTGGCCGACAAGCGAACGCCCTATCACGTGCTGATGCAGGTGATGTACTCGGCGAGCAAGGCATCCGCCGGCGCATCCGGCGAGAACAAGATGGCGTTTCGAAAATTTCGCCTGACGGTGATGAAGCTCGAGATCTGACCCTCACCGGGGCCGCATTGCGCCCCGGCATCAGCGAATCGCCGAATCCTCTCCGACTCGCCTTTGTCCGGCGGGAGCGAAACCCATGAGCGAAGCCGCGAATCGCCGTTACGCCATCCTCACGCTCTCCGACAAGGCATCGATCGGCGAACGCGAGGACACCAGTGCGCCCGCCCTGCAGCAGCGCATGCACGATGCCGGGTGGTCCTGCGCGCATTACCTCGTCATCCCCGACGACCGACCGCGAATCGAAGCCGAACTGATTCGACTGTGCGAAGACCCTTCCGTCGCCGTGGTCCTGACCACCGGCGGGACGGGCTTCACCACGCGCGACGTTACGCCCGAGGCGACACTCGCCGTGGCCGAGCGCCTCGCGCCGGGAATCGCCGAGGCGATGCGCATGCGCTCGCTGGCGATTACGCCCATGGCCATGCTCTCGCGCGCGGTGGCGGCGATCCGAAACCGCACGCTGATCGTCAATCTGCCCGGCAGCCGCAAGGGCGCGCTCGAATGCCTCGATGTGGTGGTGCCCGTGCTCGCCCACGCCGCCGATCTGCTGCGCGGCGTCAACACGGATCACGGCACAACGTGACGTTGCGTTCGGCGGCCGTTCGCGCGGGACTTTGCGCGCTGCTCATCCTGACGGCGACGCCGGATGCCGGCCGCGCGGAAGAGCCCGCGCCGCCCGAACCGGCGAATGAAGCCCCCTCCACGACGCCTGCGGAGCCGACCGAGCCTCCGCCGACAACCGCGCAAATCGTCCCCGTGGGCCCTTCACCGCGCCTGCTGATCGACGCGCAGGGACGGATTCGGATCCGGCGTGGATCGGACTCGGATATTCGAGCGGAGTTTATCTCCGAGGCGGCGGGCGCGAACCGCGCGGCCATTCCGCCGTCCTTCGGGTTTCGACTCGAGCCGGATGTGGGCGGCGTTCGATTAAAAGCCGTCATGCCGGCGAACGGCACGCTGGCCGTGTCCGTCCCCGCTGCCGCGACCATCCACGTCGCGCACCTCGATGGCTCGCTCGTCGCGACGGATCTATCGGGCGATTTTTCCGCGCGCAGCCGTACCGGCGATTTCGAACTCGAATCGCATGGCGGCGGCGTCGAAATCGAATTGCAGAAGGGGTCCGTGAAGCTCTCGCGTTTTCGCGCCGAGGGAAAGGCCGTGAACATCGACATCGGCGAGGGATCGGCGGCGATCGACCTGCTCGCGCAGACTCCCGGCGCGGCGCGTGTCGTCATCGAGCGCGGCCGCATCGAGTTGGTCGTGTCGCCCGAGACGCGCGCGAACGTGCGCGCGACGGACCTCGGTCGCGTGGGTCTCTACGGTGAGCGGGCGCGTCTGGAGCGATTCGACCGCGTTCCGCGCGAGGTGATCTACACCCTGCGCGGCGGCGGCGCGCTGTGGGATCTGACGGTCCGGGGAAGCGGGTCGCGCGCCGTGGTCATCGGGCCCGAGGGCGTGCGTCCCGACTCCATCGACGGCCTGAAACCGCAGCCATGACAACGCGGAGGCGCTCATGAGACACATCGTTTTCGGATTCGTGCTGCTGGTCGTGTGCGCGTCCGCGGTATGGGCGGGCGACGATGCCATGATTCAATCCATCGAGGTCGGCGCCGCACCCACGCTCGTCGTCGACGGTGCGGGCGACATTCGTATCGTGAAGGCCGCCGACGGCCATATCCGCGCGACGGGCAAGCTCGCGGCGATCGGATCGTCGTCGCCGTCGGGCGGTGCGTTTCGCCTCGTCGCCCTGCCCACGGGGGCGCGCGTCGAGACGCGTCACAACCCGCGAAAGTTCAAGCTGGAGCTGGCAATCGAGGTTCCCGCGAACACGTCGGTCGTGATCGAGGATCTCGACGGATCGCTCGCGATAGAAGGGCTCGACGGACGCGTGCGCGGCGATTTTCACGCCGGGCGCGTTCGCATCGCGGACCACGGCGGCGATGTCGACTTGAAGCTCAAGGAAGGACAGGTCGACGTGCACCTCGCGCGCGCCGCGAACCAAGCGGTGCGTATCGCGATCAAACGCGGGCAGGTTTCGGCGGATGTTTCTGCCGAGACGACGGGCTTGGGACTCATCGACGTGAAGGAGGGATCGGTCGCGATGCGCGTCGGCGAGATCGCCAAGATCGCGCTCGATGCCCTCGCCGAAAAGACCGGCCGCGTCATCGTCGATCAGCCGATCACGCAGCCCGATCCGAAGGCTGTCTATTTCACGACGCGAGGCGGCGGTGCGCCATGGACGCTGCACGTCGAGAGCGGAGACATCCGCATCGCCGTGCCGCCGGCCAAAAAAAAGCAGCCCTGAGGGCTGCGCGGATCGGATCGGAGAGAGGGGGAGTCGAACCCCCGGTACGCTTTTGACGTACACACGATTTCCAGTCGTGCACCTTCGGCCACTCGGTCATCTCTCCGTGCGCCGAAACGAAACAAAGAAAAAAAAGATCACCGGGCGCGCCATGCGCGCGATTCGGAGAGAGAGGGATTCGAACCCCCGGTACCGCAAGCGGTACAACGGCTTTCGAGGCCGCCGCAATCGACCACTCTGCCATCTCTCCAGCAAGGGTCGGTGATCTTCGACAGGATCGGTATTCGGTTATGAAGGATCGTCCGGGGCTTTCGCCCGTTCGCGTTTCGCACGAAAAAAAGCGCTCAGGATCTCACCGCACTCGTGGGCCAGCACCCCGGATTCGACGATCGGCGCGTGATTGAGCCGCTCGTCTTCCAGCACGCGATACAGGCTGCGCACCGCTCCCGCCTTGGGATCGTCCGCGCCATACACCACGCGATCGAGACGGGCGAGCACGATAGCCCTCGCGCACATCGTGCACAGTTCGAGCGTCACGTACATCGTGCAGCCCGTCAGCCGCCAGCGGCCCAGCGCGCGCGCCGCCTCGCGGATCGCGAGCACCTCGGCATGCGCCAGCGGGTCGGCGTCCGTCTCGCGGCGGTTTCCCGCCGATGCGATCACCGATCCGCCGTGCACGATCACGCAGCCGATTGGCGCTTCGTCTCGCGCCGCCGCTTCCCGCGCCTGTTCGAGCGCGAGACGCATGAACGCGAGGTCGTCTGGTGCGTTATCCAATTCAAAGATCCGCGAACGCGATAAAGACCAATGTTCGGGGCGAATTCGGCCCCGAACGCGCGCCGCTTGTTTATCAATGCGCCCGCGCATCGTCAAGCCGCGCAACACGCCGATAGCCCTTCGCTCGCACAAAAACGACGGGGCCCCGAAGGGCCCCGCCGCGCGCGAAATTCGGCTGAAGGTCAGATCGTGAGATTCTCGAAGAGCCCCGCCGCGCCCATGCCGCCGCCGATGCACATCGAGACGATGCCCCACTTCTTTTTGTTGTCGCGCAGCCAGTAGACGATCTGCGTGGAGAGCTTCGCGCCGGTGCAGCCCAGCGGATGGCCCAGCGCGATCGCGCCGCCGCTCGGGTTCACCTTCGCGGGGTCGAGGTTCAGTTCTTTCACGCAATACACCGCCTGCGACGCGAACGCCTCGTTGATCTCGAAGCAATCGATGTCGGCCAGCGTGATGCCGTACTGCTTGCCGAAACGCTCCATCAGCTTGGGAATCGCGAGCGCCGGTCCAATGCCCATCAGGTCGGGATCGAAGGCGACGGTGGCGAAACCGCGGATCGCCGCGAGGGGCTTGAGGCCCTTCTTCGCCGCCAGACCTTTTTCCATCAACAGCACGGCCGCCGCGCCGTCGCTCATCTGCGAGCTGTTGCCCGCGGTCACCGTCCCCGCACCCTCGATGCCCGCTTTCGGGTTGGTGAAGGCCGGCTTGAGGCCGTTCAGGGCTTCGATGGTCGAGGGACGCGGACCCTCATCCACGTCGAACGTGAACTCGGTCTTGTTGCCCTTGCCGTCGTATTTGTACGCCTTGAGCGGAACGATCTGCTCCTTGAAGACGCCGGTTTCGATGGCCTTGAGGGCGCGTTTGTTGGATTCGAGGGCGAAGGTGTCCTGCTCTTCGCGGGTCACCTTGTACTTGATCGCCACGTTCTCGGCGGTCTGGCCCATCGACACGTACGCCTTGGGATAGGTCTCGGCGAGCTTGATGTTCGGCACGATCTTGTTGCCGCCCATCGGGATCATCGACATGGTTTCGGTGCCGCCGCCGATGCCGCAGTCATACGATCCCATCGCGATGTTGCAGTTCACGTCCCAGACCGTCTGAAGGCCCGAGGCGCAGTAGCGGTTCACGGTCTGCGCGCCGATCGACTCGGGCAGGTCGGCCGCGTGCACGCACATGCGCGCCACGTTCATGCCCTGCTCCGCTTCGGGCATGGCACAGCCCATGACCACGTCTTCCACCAGTTCCGGCTCGATGCCCGCGCGCTCGATCACGCCTTTGAGTACGGTCGCACCCATGTCGTCCGGGCGGACGAACACCAGCGAACCGCGATTGGCCTTTCCGACGGCCGTCCTGCACGCTGCCACAATCACTGCTTCACGCATCTCGACATCCTCCGTCGGCGGCTGTTAGTTCCGCAGGGGTTTGTTGTTCATGAGCATGTACTGGATGCGCTCGATGGTCTTCGGCTCGCCGAGCAGGCTCATGAAGGCCTCGATCTCCCAATCCAGCAGTTCCCATTCGCTCACCGTCTGGCCCTCGGCGCGCTTGCCGCCGGAGACGATGTAGCCGACCTTCGACGACACCTTCACGTCGTGCTCGCTGATCCACCCGGACTTCTTCATGCCGTCGAGGGCGATCAGGAAAGCGGCGTAGGTGTTTTCGCCGGCGACGGGGATGTCCGTGCGCGGCTGGCCGGGATTCCAACCCACCTTCGCCATGCCGAGCGCGGTTTCCTTGGCGCGATACAGCAGCAGATCACGGTTGGGCACCATGATGTCCGTCTCGCGCAGGATGCCGAAGTCCATCGCCTGCTTGATGCCGACCGCGACCTTGGCCATGGCGATGTTCTCGAAGGCTTTTTGCGCGAAGGGCAGCATCGGGACCTTGGCCCCGGCGGGGATGCCCTCGACCACGCGCATCGCGAATTCCTTGGTGCCGCCGCCGGCCGGGATCAGGCCCACGCCGACCTCGACGAGGCCGATGTAGGTCTCCGCCGCGCCCACGACCTTCTGTCCGTGCAGGGCGACCTCGCAGCCGCCGCCGAGCGTCAATCCCCCGGGGGCGACGACGACCGGACGCCGGTTGTACTTCATGCGCATCTGGGCTTTTTGCAGGTTTTGCAGGGTCTTCTCGACCTCGCCCAGCATGTTGTTGTTGTGCGCCATGAGCATCATGAAGAGGTTGCCGCCGACCGAGAAGTTCTCGGCGTGGTTGAAGACCACCGCCGCCTCGAACTTACCGTCGTCGAGCATGTCGCACATCGCCGCCTGCATCTCGATGATGTCGTTGTCGATGGCGTTCATCTTCGTGTGGAACTCGAGGCAGCACACGCCGTCGCCGATGTCCCAGATCGACGCGCCGTCGTTGCCGGCGACCTTCTTGGTGCCGCCCGTCTCGGCGAGGATCATGAACATCGGGTCTTTCTTGATCGCCACGTACTTGCCCGCGAGCAGGTCGTACGCGTATTCGGTGTCGCCCTCTTTTTTGTAGAACGTCTTGGCGCCGGTCGCGAGCATCTTCTCGACGAGCGCGGGAACCTCGAGGCCCTCGGCCTTCATGCGGGCCACGGACTCCTCGACGCCGATCGCGTCCCACGTGCGGAAGGGACCCATCTTCCAGTTGAAGCCCCACTGCATCGCATTGTCGATCTCGACGACGCTGTCGGAGATCTCGGGGATGCGCCGAGCCGAATAGAGCAGGCCGCGCGACATGAGCTTCCACGCAAACTTGCCGGCTTTGTCGTCGGCGTTCACGAGGAACTTCATCCGGTTGCCGAGGCCCTTCTCGCCCTTGGCGTTCTTGATCGAGTCGAACTCGGGCTTGCCGGCCGCGACGTACTCCATCGTCTTGTGGTCGACGACGAAGCGGTCCTTGCCGTCCTTCTTGTAGAAGCCGCCCTTGGTCTTGTCGCCGAGGCGCTTGCTCTCGATCATCTTGTTGAAGAAGTCGGGCACCTGAAACACGGCCCGCTCTTCATCGTTCACGCAGTTGTCGTAAACGGTCTTCGCCACGTGACCCAGCGTGTCGAGACCGACCATGTCCGACGTCTTGAACGCCGCGGTCTTGGGACGACCCATCGGCTCGCCGACGATCGCGTCGACCTCGGGGATCGTCAGTCCTTCTTCGACCATCGCGTGCATGACGCCGCAGATGCCGTAAACGCCGATGCGGTTCGCGATGAAGTTCGGCGTGTCCTTGCACCACACGATGCCCTTGCCCAGCTCGTTCTGGCAGAACGCCGCCATGAAGTTCAGCACGTCGGGCTTCGTCTTCGGGCCGGGGATGATTTCGAGGAGCTTCATGAAACGCACGGGGTTGAAGAAGTGCGTTCCCAGGAAATGCTCTTTCATCTCGCCCGAGCAGTCCTCGGACATGCCCGCGACCGACAGGCCCGACGTGTTCGTCGAGACGATGCTGCCCTTTTTGCGAAACTGGTCGACCTTCGCGAGGATCTGCTTCTTGATGTCCATCCGCTCGACCACGACCTCGATGATCCAGTCGGCGTCGCCGATCTTGGCAAAATCGTCGTCGAAGTTGCCGATCTCGATGATGTTCGCGGCCTTGGCCGTGTAAAACGCGGGGATCTTGGCCTTGAGCGCCGCCGCGAGCGCCTCGGTACCGAGCTTGTTGCGGACCTCCTTCGTGTCCTTCTTCGCCTTCTCCTTGTCGCTGAGCATCGAGTCGAAGGGCACAATGTCGAGCATCACGACGGGATAGCCGCACCCCGCCAGATGCGCGGCGATGGCCGAACCCATCACACCCGAGCCGAGCACGGCCACTTTCCTGATAGAATGACTCATCGGGATCTCCTCCGTGGTAACAATCCAAAACGCGAAACGCCGAGCCGAATCCGCTCGAAATCGTTCAAGGCCGCCGCGCGCGAGACCATCTGCCGGCCCGCCGGTCGGCGCGGTCTCTGAATGAGGATTCATTCATAACACGGTGCGT
Source organism: uncultured bacterium (assembly GCA_964586775.1). GTDB lineage: Bacteria > Lernaellota > Lernaellaia > JACKCT01 > JACKCT01 > JADLEX01. The sequence continues at coordinate 13,992 of CAZPJD010000270.1, forward strand.
CGAGCGTTTCAAGGAATGTTTTGCGAAGACCGCGAAATCGGTGCGCCAGTGGCGAGGAGAAGCCCCTGACACGCTCCGGCGAAGGTCGGCTCCCGGGCGAGGCGACCGAATCCCCGATTCGCCAAGAACGAACGATGCAAGATGGTTTGTCCCAGTTGACAACCGAGGACGGTTTCGCTACACAAGGCGGCCTTTGCGACGCGGAATCTGACGAGATCTTCGACACTTGTCCCGACTTGTCTCGCGATGCGGCCCAGGATGACCGAAAGATCCGGGGAACGCGGGGCCGGGTTTTTTTGAGGTGACGCCATGAAACAGACGTATCAACCGCGCAACCTGAAGCGGGTTCGCACGCACGGCTTCCGCAATCGGATGGCCACGCGATGGGGACGCGCCGTGCTCAAGTCGCGCCGGGCCAAGGGCCGCAAGGTACTCGCCCCGGTGTATAAGACCAAGGCGCGAGGCTGATGACGCACCGATGGATGCGAAGCCGACGGGGCAGCGGTTTCCCAAGGCCTCGCGTCTGCTCGAACGGCGCGACTTTCTGCGCGTCGGTCGTCGCGGCAAGCGGTTTCGCACGCCCGATTTCACGGTGCTCGTGGACCGCGGCCGCCGGGCATGGCCCCGAATCGGACTGACCCTCAGCCGACAATCGGGCAAGGCGGTTCGGCGCAATCGTGCCAAGCGCCTGATTCGAGAGTATTATCGCACGCACCGCCATCTCCTCGCGCCGGGCTACGACATCGTCGTGATCGTGCGGGATGCGGCGGCGCTTCGCTCGCCCGCGGATGTGGAGAGCAATTTTGATCGACTCTTCCGCCATGCCCCATTCCTGCTGCGCGCCGCGTCCAGCGGACCGGGCGGTGCGGGGGGTCGTGCGCCGAACGGCGCTGGCGGCGTTGCGCCTGTATAAGCTCGTCGTCTCGCCGTGGCTTCCCCCGGCGTGCCGGTTCGAGCCCACGTGCTCCGACTACGCTCGCGAATGCTTCTCCTCGCTGCCCTTCACGCGGGCGTTTCTTCTGACATTTTGGCGGTTCGCGCGCTGCCATCCCTTTGCACGCGGCGGGTTTGACCCCGCGCCGCGTGCGTAATCGAACAGGATTCGTCGATGGATCGCGACTTTGTCATCGGGATGATTCTGATCTTCGTGATTCTGGTGGGATGGAGCTATCTGTCGCCCAAAAACGAACCCGCGACGACGGACGAAGCCGCGTCGCAGGCCGTCGCCACCGCGACGCCCACGATGGCCGCGCCGGCGGGTGCCGCGACGACGCCGGGAACGCCCGCGACGACGCCAGACGCCGCGGCGTTGCCTCTCGCGGCCACGGAAAACGGCGCCCCCGCGGCGTCGGTCACGCCGGTCGAGGCGGCGCCCGTGCTCCCGCCCGTCGCGATCGACGACGAAAAAGTCGTCGCCGCGTTCAGCAATGTGGGCGGGCGCGTGGCGTCGTGGAAAATCAAGGGCTTCAACGATGTCGCGGGCCCCAAGGGCGAGCCGCTCGACATGATCGCGACGCAAAGCTCCGGCCGCCTGCCGATGAGCACATACTGGGTCGGCTCGGGGCCGACCATCGCCGAAAAGGACACTTACCGGATCGTGCGCAACGCGCCGGACGGAATCGTGTTTGAACGTGACGATCCGGCGGGATTTCGCATCACCAAGAGCTACACGCCCGACTTCGACAAATACCGCGTGGATCTGAAGGTCACGATCAAGAGCCTGGGCACGGCATCGGCGCAGGGCCGTCTGTCGATGTCGCTCTTCCACGAGTTCAAGGTCGAGAAGAGCAGCTTCTTCAAACCGAATCTGAACATCACGCAGTTCGCCGCGTTTGTGGGCGGAAGCCTCGAGACGAAGCCCCTCGACAAGGCGGCCGGGATCCAGCACCCGGGGAACGTGATGTGGGCGGGATTCGAGAACGTCTATTTCCTGTCGGGCGTCGCGCCGGGAGTTTCCGAGACCACGCAGGTGCAGGTGCTCGGGCCGCAGAACCCGACGGACCCGATGGTCGCGGTGCTGACGCTGCCCGAAACGACGATCCCGCCCGGCGGCGAGGCCACTTTCGACTTCTACGCATACTTTGGGCCCAAGGGCGAGGACGTGTTGATCGCCGCGGGCCACGGCTTCGACCGGGCGATCGATTTCGGCTGGTTCTCGGCGATCGCGAAGCTGCTCGTGCGCTTCCTTCAGCTTCTCTTCGGGTGGACGGGCAACTGGGGCATCGCGATCATCATCACCACGGTCATCATCAAGGTGCTGCTCTACCCGCTCACCTACAAATCGTACAAGTCGATGAAGGCCATGTCGGCGCTCGCGCCGCTGATGCAGGAACTGCGCGAGAAGCACAAGGAAGACCGCGAGCGGCTCAATCAGGAGATGATGGCTCTCTACAAGGCGCACAACGTCAACCCGGCCTCGGGCTGCCTGCCCATGCTGCTCCAGCTTCCGATCTTCCTCGCGTTCTACCGCGCACTGTACGGGACGATCGAACTGCGTCACGCGCCCTTCGCGTGGTGGATTCAGGACCTTTCCGCGCCCGATCCCTACTACGTCACGCCGATCATCATGGGCGCGACGATGGTCATCACGCAGAAGATGACGCCATCGTCGGCGGACCCGGTTCAGCAGAAGATGATGATGCTGATGCCGGTGGTGTTCACGTTCATGTTCCTGAGCTTCCCGTCCGGCTTGGTCCTGTACTGGCTGGTGAGCAATCTGTTGACGATCGCGCAGCAGTTTTACATGAACAAGGCTGGGCTGACCCCGGGCGCGCCGCCGAGACCGGCGGTAAAAGCGGCATGACGACGGCCGCGACGAGGCGACGATGAAGATCACGATCGAGACCGAAGGCGCGACGATCGACGAGGCGGTGGCCGAGGCCTGCCGGCAACTGGCCGTCACTCCCGGCGAGGTGCGCGTGGAGGTCGTTCAGGAGCCAAAGACGACCCTCGGCATGACCACGCGCAAGGCCCGCGTGCGCGTGACGAAAGGCGCCGCGCCCGAGCCGCCCGCCGCCGAAGCCGCGAGCGACGACAGCCCCGCACCAAGCGATCACAATGACGAGTCGGCGCCGGAACCCGCGCCGTTCGAAGACGACCCGGACGAAGACGCGCCAGGCCGGAATATCGTCATCGATCCGAACTACGACCCCGCCGAGGAGCTGACCGCGCTGTGCCGTCACCTCGACCCCGACGTCGCCGTCGAGGCGCGTCGCGAGACGGATCGCCTGGTGCTGTCGGTGGCGAGCAACGGCTCGGGGCTTTTCATCGGCCGGCACGGCGAGACGCTCGACGCGCTGCAATACCTCATCAATCGCATCACGGCGCGCCGCAATCCCAAGATCGGACGCATCGTCGTCGATTCGGAAAACTACCGCGACCGCAAGGCCGCGCGGCTCGAAGACGACGCGCTGGCGCTCGCCGCGAAAGTGAAAAAGATCGGTCGCCCGCAGTTGACGAGACCGCTCACCGCATTCGACCGGCGCATCGTTCACACCACGCTGCGCGACGACGATCTCGTCACCACGCGCAGCATCGGCGACGGCGATCGCAAGCGCGTACAGGTCCTGCTCAAGAGCGATGCGCGTGATGACGACCGGAAAAGAGTATAAGTCCAATCGCTCGATCGAGGGCGCGGCGCTCTTCGTGCTGACGCTCGAACGCAGCGGTGCACGCCGCATCGGCGGCGCGGACGATATCGTGCAGGCGACGCTGCGGGACCTGGGCGTGACCGTCGATGAAGTGACCGCGTATATTCAAACGAACCGGCCGGCGCTCGAGGCCAAGCTCGACGAGCGGTCGCGCTGACCAACGAAACCGGGTGATGCCATGAGCGACGAGACCGAGGACAAACCGAAACCGCAGGTCGTCAAGATCGAGCTCAAGGTGGACGAGCGTCTCGCGGGCGGCCAGTACGCCAACATCTGCGCCGTCAACCACAACGACTCCGAGTTCGTGATCGACACATTTTTTCTTCAGCCCGGCCGGCCGCAGGCGAACATGAACAGCCGCACGATCCTGTCGCCGAAAAACGCGAAGCGCCTGCTGCTCACGCTGCGCGATCAGGTGGCCCGCTACGAAAAGCAGTGCGGCGAGATCGATCTGGGTCCCGCCGGCGAGCCCTTCAAACTCCACTGACCGGAGACCACGGATGTACGCCGACGAAATCCGCCGACTGTCCGCGATCGCGACCGAACGTCCCCTCACCGCCGACGAGGCCATCGCGCTCGTCTTCACTCCCGACGACGAATCCTTCGACGCGTTGATGGACGGCGCCGAGCGCCTGCGTCGCGAGAACACGGGTGACGACGTGACGCTGTGCGCGATCGTCAACGCCAAGTCGGGCCACTGCGGCGAGGACTGCAAGTTCTGCGCGCAATCGGCGCACTACGAGACCGACACGCCCGAGTATGCGTTCATCGGTCGCGAAAAGATTCTCGAGGCGGCGCACCGGGCCAAGGCGCTGGGCGCGCGCGAGTTCTCGACCGTCGTCGCCGGAAAGAAGATTCGCAAGAGCGAGCTCGACGAGCTAAGAGCGGCGATTCCCGACATCATCCGCGAAACCGGGCTCGCGCCGTGCGGGTCGCTCGGCGTGGTGGGGGACGACGAGCTCGCGCAGCTTCGCGAGGCGGGGCTCAACATGTTCCACCACAACCTCGAAACGGCCGAGAGCCACTACGGCGAGGTGTGCACGACGCGGCCGTATTCGGTGAACGTCGAGTCGGTGAAGGCCGCCAAGCGCCAGGGCATGTTCGTGTGCTCGGGCGGGATATTCGGTATGGGCGAAACCTGGGCGCAGCGCGTCGAGCTGCTGATGCTGCTGCGCGAACTCGACGTCGATTCGGTGCCGATCAACTTTCTCAATCCGCGGCCGGGCACGCCCTTCGCCGAAGTCCGCGATCTGTCCGCGCGCGACGCCCTCAAGATCATCGCGCTCGCCCGCCACATCCTTCCGACCAAGCAGATCCTCGTGTGTGGCGGGCGCGAGGTGAACCTGGGCGACGACCAAAAACAGATTTTCCGCGCGGGCGCGTCGGGCATGATGATCGGCGACTATCTCACGACCAAAGGCCGGGGCTCGTTGGCCGACCACGCGATGATCGCCGAGCTCGGTCTGCGGATTCGCCCCTGCGATTCGCACCCGCACGACGTGATCGAAGCGCCGTCCACATCCATCAAGACGGACTCGGTGACGCGCGTTGAATTCGTCTCTGCAAAAGCGTCTTGAGGAGCTGTCCGGGCGGACGTGGCGCGCGGGGCTGCACCGCGAGCTGCTCGCGCTCCAGTCGCCTCCGGGGCCGCGCGTCACGCTGGGTGACCGCGAACTCGTCAACCTGTGCGGCAACGACTACCTCGCGCTCTCGCGCGATGCGCGCGTCACCGCCGCCGCGGCTCGCGCCGCGAGCGACGTGGGCGCGGGCGCGGGAGCGAGCCGTCTGGTCACGGGCAATCCGCCGACCTTCACCGCGCTGGAAAACGACCTCGCCGAGTGGCTCGGCGTGGAGTCCGCGCTGCTCTTCGGCTCGGGCTATCACGCCAACACGGGGTTCATTCCCGCACTGTGCGGCGACGGCGATCTCGTGCTGTCCGACGAACTCAATCACGCGAGCCTGATCGACGGCTGCCGCCTCTCGCGCGCGACGCGGATGATCTACCGGCATCGGGATCTCGCGCAGCTCGACGCTCTGCTCGCCGAGCACCGGTCGCGATATCAGATGGCGATGGTCGTGACCGAGACGATCTTTTCGATGGACGGCGACGCGCCCGATCTCGCCGCGCTCGTCGAGGTCTGCGAACGCCACGATGCCGTGATCGCTCTCGACGAGGCGCACGCGCTGGGCGTGATCGGCGACGGGCGCGGGCTCGCCGCTGCGCTCGGCTTGACGGGTCGCGTGGACATCCTCGTCGGCACATTCGGCAAGGCGTTTGGGTCCTTTGGCGCGTTCGTCGCGGGAAGCGCCGCATTGCGCGACGCGCTCGTCAATCACGCCCGCAGTGCGATCTTCTCCACGGCCCTGCCGCCGGCGGCGGTCGGCGCGGCGCACGAAGCGCTCGGCATCATTCGCGCCGAAGGGACCGGGCTCGCCGCAACGGTGCGCCGCCGCGCGGGCGAGCTCGCCGATCTGGTGGCCGCAACCGGTCGCGCGCGGCCCGATGTCGCGGGCGCGGTGGTGCCCTTCATCATCGGTTCCGAAGACGACGCCCTCGCCGTGTCCCAGCGGCTCTTCGACGGCGGCGTGCTGGCCCGTGCGATCCGTCCGCCCACGGTGCCGCGCGGCACGAGCCGCATCCGCCTCACCGCGTGCGCCGGTCACTCCGACGACGACATGGCCGCGGTCGCGCGCGCGTTCGCCTCGCTCTCCCTCTAAAGATCGTCCACCGGCAGCCGCACCTGGCGCGGACGCGCGGACTTTTTCGGCGCGCCGTTCGCGGGCTTTTTCGGCCGGCGCGGCTCGTCGAGGTGCAGCGCCTTGCGCAGAAACACGCCGGTGTAACTTCCCGGCGCGTTCGCGATCTGCTCCGGCGTGCCCTGCGCGATGATCTGCCCGCCGCCGTCTCCCCCTTCGGGGCCAAGGTCGATAATCCAATCCGCCGTCTTGATGACGTCGAGGTTGTGCTCGATCACGATCACGGTATTGCCCGCGTCCACGAGGCGCGCGAGCACGTCCAGCAGCTTGCGGATGTCCTCGAAATGCAGGCCCGTCGTCGGCTCGTCGAGGATGTAGAGGGTGCGCCCCGTGGACCGCTTCGACAGCTCGCGCGAGAGCTTGATCCGCTGCGCCTCGCCGCCCGAGAGCGTCGTCGCCTGCTGGCCGAGGTGGATGTATCCGAGGCCCACGTCCTGCAACGTCCGCAATTTGGTGGCGATGGCGGGGACGTTCTCGAAAAATTCCACGCCCTGATCCACGGTCATGTCGAGCACGTCGGCGATGCTCGATCCCTTGAAGTGCACTTCGAGCGTGTCGCGGTTGTAGCGCCGGCCCTTGCACTCGTCGCACGTCACGTAGACGTCCGGCAGGAAGTGCATCTCGATCTTGATGACTCCGTCGCCCTCGCAAGCCTCGCACCGGCCGCCCTTGACGTTGAACGAGAACCGACCCGGCGAGTACCCCCGCGCCTTGGCCTCGGGCAGCGACGCGAACAGATCGCGAATGGGTGTGAAGAGCCCGGTGTACGTGGACGGGTTGCTGCGCGGGGTGCGTCCGATGGGCGTCTGGTCGATGTTGATGCACTTGTCGACGAACGACAGGCCCTTGATGCCGCCGTGCGGCGCGGCCCGTTCCTTCGTCCGATACAGGTGCTGCTCCAGCGCGGCGCGCAGCGTGTCGATGACGAGCGTCGATTTGCCCGACCCCGACACCCCCGTCACGCACGTCAACACGCCCAGTGGAAACGCGACGTTGATGCCCCGCAGATTGTTGCCGGTGCAGTTCACGAGCTCGATCGGTCGCCGCTCGATGGGACGCCGAGCCTCGGGAATGGGGATTTCCAGGTCGCCCGACAGATAGCGTCCGGTCACGGAGTTTTTGTCGGCGAGCAGTTCGGGCACGGTGCCCGAAAACACGACCTCGCCTCCGTGGCGCCCTGCTCCGGGTCCGAGATCGACCACCCAATCGGCCTCCCGGATCGTGTCGGCGTCGTGCTCGACGACGATCACCGTGTTGCCCAGATCGCGCAGGCGTTTGAGCATCGCGAGCAGGCGCTCGTTGTCGCGCTGGTGCAGGCCGATCGACGGCTCATCGAGGATGTAGAGCACGCCGACGAGCGACGAACCGATCTGCGTGGCGAGGCGGATACGCTGGCTCTCGCCGCCCGAGAGCGTGCCGCTGGTGCGATCGAGCGAGAGGTATTCGAGCCCGACGGATTCGAGGAACCCGAGCCGCTCGTTCACCTCCTTCAGGATGCGTCCCGCGATCTGAGCCTCTTTGTCGGTCAGTTCGAGTTCGCGAAAAAAGCGCACCGCGTCCTTGACCGACTTCGCGCTCGTCTCGGCGATCGAGAGCCCGCCGAGCTTGATCGCGAGGGCTTCGGGGCGCAGCCGCGCGCCGCCGCACTCGGCGCAGGGCATCACGCTCATGAAACGGCGGATCTCCTCGCGCATCGCCTCGCTGTTCGTCTCGCGATAGCGACGCTCCAGATTCGTGATGACGCCCTCGAATGCCTTGGTGTAAGTGTAACGCCGCTTGCCGTCGCCGTAGTGGAAGTCGATCTCGCGCCCGCCGCTGCCGTGCAGCAGCACCTCCTGCGCGCGCTTCGGCAGATCCTTCCACGGCGTGTGAATGGTGAAGCTGAAGACGCGGCCGAGGCTTTCGAGCACCTCGTGAAAGTGCATCGACGAAACGCGCGATTCCCACGGCACCACCGCGCCCTCGCGGATCGACAGATTCGGGTTGGGCACGACCAGATCGGGATCGAGAAACATCTTCGAGCCCAGTCCGTCGCAGTTGGGGCACGCCCCGTGGGGATTGTTGAACGAAAACAGACGCGGTTCGACCTCGGGATAGCTCACGCCGCAGTCGATGCACGCGAAAGACTGCGAGAAGTAGCGCGTCTCGCCGCCGACCTCGACCTTGACGAGCCCTTCCGCGTGACGCAGCGCCGTCTCCATCGAATCCGTCAGGCGGCGTTCGACGCCGGGCCGCACCTTGATGCGATCCACGATCAGGTCGATGTCGTGTTTCAGGTTCTTTTGCATCGCGGGCGCGTCGGCGATCTCGTGCGTCTGGCCGTCGATGCGCACGCGCACGAATCCCTGTTTCGCAAACTGCGCCAGCTCCTTGCGGTACTCGCCCTTGCGCCCGCGCACCACCGGCGACATCACCGTGACGGGCGTGCCCTCGGCATAGGCCATGAGCGTATCGACCATCGTCTGCGGCGACTGCGCCGCGATGAGCTTGCCGCACTTGAAGCAATGCGGGCGGCCGACGCGCGCGAAGAGCAGGCGCATGTAGTCGTAGATCTCGGTGACGGTGCCGACGGTCGAGCGCGGGTTCCGGCTCGTCGTTTTTTGCTCAATGCTGATGGCGGGTGACAGACCCTCGATCGAGTCGACGTCGGGCTTCGAAAACTGCTCCAGAAACTGCCGCGCGTACGACGAAAGGCTCTCGACGTACCGGCGCTGCCCCTCGGCATAGATCGTGTCGAAGGCGAGCGAGCTCTTGCCCGAGCCCGACAGGCCGGTGATGACGACCAGCCGATCGCGCGGCAGTTCCAGGTGGACGTTGCGCAGGTTGTGTTCCCGCGCACCCTTGATGGCAATAACGTTGCTGCTCATGCCGACGACGCCCCTTCGCAAGGGCCGTCTTATAGCACACAAGTGTCCGTCGGGGAGCGTGGAGCGGGCGAGTTGCTTACACGTCCAGCGAAGGTTCGAGCAGAAACCGCCAGACCGGTACGACGTGGATCGCGCGGCCGTCGACCTCGATGTCGTCCGATTCGTCGCGGGTCACAATGGTTCCTTCCGTCATCCGCTGCTCGGCCATGGCATCGACCAGTGCATTCGTCTCCCGCCGCCGAGTCTCGGGATGGGCGAGAGACTCGCACACTTGAATCAAGCGGCGGGTCCGATCCGGCCACTGCGCGAGAAAGTCCACCTCGCGACCCATTTTGGTCTTGTAGTACCAGACGGCGTCCGTTACGCGACGCAACGCCGTGAACACCAGATTCTCCAGCAGATGCCCCGCATTGATGAGAATTCCCGAGGACACCGAAGCGACCATCGCATGATCGACGCAGTAGATCTTCTTCGGATTCGCGCGCCGGCGCGCGGTCGACGCGTCGAAGACCGATACGGAGAACAGGAAGTAAGCGTCCTCCAACCAATCCAGGTAATCCGTGACACTGATCTTGGCCGTCCGATGGCCGAGCGACTTCAGCGTTCCGGTCAACCGGTTGATCGTGTAGGGCGAGGCGGCATTGTCCACCAACCCGTGCACAAGATCCGACAAAGCGCCGGTATTCGAGATCTGATGGCGGTCGATCAAGTCGCGAAACAGAACGGCCTGAAAGTACTCCTGGTGGATTCGCACCCGAAGACGTCGATCGAGCCCGATGACCTCTGGAAATCCGCCGCATTCCCAGAAATCGCCGAATGCCGCCCGAATGGTCAACCGGCGGCGCGTGGACCACGGGGGCGAGGCATCCACGCCGCGAGCCGCGAGGAACTCGCGAAACGAGAATGGGAAGAGCTCCCAGGCGAGCGCGCGTCCGCGCATCTGGGTGGCGACTTCCTTCGAAAGCATTCGGGCCGACGAACCGGTCAGGTAAACCTCGCACCGTTCCGTCCGCAGAAGACGATCGACGAAGGGCTCCCACCCCGGTACCGCCTGAATCTCGTCAAAAAAGCAGTAGATCGTTTCCACGTCTTTCTTTTCGGGGAAGAGCGCGAAATAGGCGTCGATCACCGCTCCGGGCCCGGTGCGCGCCAGTTCGTGCAATCGGTCGTCGAAAAAATTCACGTAGAGAATGTTCGACCGGGAGACTCCCCGGGCGACCAGCCGTTCGATTGTCTGGAACAGCAACGTCGATTTGCCCGACCGGCGAACTCCGATGACGACGGTCGCCTTGCCCGGGATCGGTTCCAGCTTCAAACGACGCGGATGCCCGACCGCCGGGACAGATTCCTGAAAGTCCAAGATGATCGTTCGCAGCAAATCGAGCATGGGACACAACCCGGCAAAACAAGACTACCAGTTATGTCGGAAACTGGTCATTTGCGTTTACCAGTTTTGGTGAGATCCGTCAATCGACCTGAGCGTCTTTTTTCGCCCGCGGCCGCCGCGCCATCGCCACGGCCGTGCGAATCGCCGCGATCATGCTCGCCGGGTTCGCGATGCCCTGGCCCGCGATATCGGGCGCGGTGCCGTGATCGGGCGACGTGCGGGGGAACGGCAGGCCGAGCGTGAGGTTCACCCCGTCGTCGAAGTGCAGGAGCTTGAGCGGGATGAGGGCCTGATCGTGCGTCGGCGCGACGACAACGTCGTATCGTCCTCGCGCGGCGAAGTGAAACACCGTGTCCGCCGGTTGCGGATCCGTGACGTCGATCCCCTCCGCGCGCGCGAGGACCGCCGCGGGGCCGAGAATCTCGATCTCCTCGCGACCGAACATGCCCCCCTCCCCCGCGTGCGGATTGAGCCCCGTGAGCGCGATGCGCGCGCGTTCGACGCCGAACCATCGGCGCAGGTCGGCGTCGATCACGTGAAGCTGCCGAACGATCATGTCGATCGACAGCCGCGACGAAACCTCGACGACGGGGCAGTGCGTGGTGAGGGGAACGACGCGCAGCGTTTCACCCGCCAGCATCATCACGGGCGTCGACGCGCCGCACAGCGACGCGATCAGCTCCGTCTGCCCGGGCACGTGGATTCCGGCCGCGTCGAAGTTCGATTTCGCGCTCGGCGCGGTCACGATCGCGGCGGTCTCGCCCCGCATGGTCATCGCGACGGCGATTTCGATGCACTCGGCCTGCAACCGCCCCCGCGCGGCGGACGAATCGCCGAACCGCGCAGACGGCTCAATGATCGGAAAACCGTCGGCGCGTTCCGCGATAGAATGATCGGCAAATCGACGAATCGCGTCGCGAAGGATATCGGGAATGCCGATGAGGACGGGGCGCGCGAGGGTTTCGGCGACGTGCAGCGACTTCGCGATCACCTCGGAACCGATGCCGAGCGGATCGCCCATGGTGACGGCGATCGCGATGTCGTGGTCGGTGCGCATCGCGCGACCGGGCGATCAGTTGCCCGGAAACTCCTTGACCTTGATGTCGACGAAACTCTTTTTGTAAAGCTCCTGCGCGAGCTTGCGCATCTCGCGCTCGGACAGATCCTTGCGCAGCTTCATCTCGATCTGCTCGCGCACGTCCTCGAATGGCCGCGTTCCCGACGCCGTTCGCTCCAGACACTTCAGAACGAAAAATCCGACCGTGTCGCGATAGACCGTCGAGATCTGACCGGGCTCCAGCGTCTCCGCGGCGCGCTGGTACGTGGGCTTCAGGTCCTTGCTCATCAGGAACGAACCCAGGTAGCCGCCGTTTTTCGCGGTCGGCCCCTGCGACACGCTCTTCGCCGTCTGCTCGAAGTCCGCGCCCGCGAGCAGGCTCTCGTAGGTCTGCGCCGAGAGGTCGAAGATCGCGCGCACGGCCTCGGGGTCGGCATCGGGGGGCAGGTTGAAGCGGATCTCGGCGAGCGTGATGCGCGTGTCGTCCACGAATTGATCGGGGTTCGCCTGATAGTAAGCGCGGGCCTCGTCCTCGGAGACGGCGATGCGATCCTTCATCCGAAAGCTCACGTAACGCTCGCGCATGATCTGTTTGCGGATCTGATCGCGCATGTCGCCCAGCGTCTTGCCCTCGCGCGCCAGCGTATCGGCCAGTTGCTCGCGCGTCATGCGGTTGCCGGCGAGAATCCGATCGATGTACTTGTCGATGTCCGCCTCTTCGACCGGGAACCCCAGCCGCGCGACCTCGCGTTCGAGCAGAATGTTCTCGATCATCCGGCGCATGATGTCGGCCTTGATCTCGCTCACGCGCGCCGCGCGCTGCTCGGCGGTGTCGTCCTCCGACGCGGCCAGATACGCGGCGACGACCGGGCGCGACTCGCGCTCGACCTGCCAGACGGTGATGATCTCGTCGTCGACGATCGCCGCGATGCGGTTGACGACCTCGGCGCGCGCGCCGGACGCAACGAGTCCCATGGCGACGACGAGAAGAACGGGGACGATACGTTTCACAGCGACATCTCCGTGATGAGCCCCTGATTGTACCGGATATCGGCCGCGGCGCGCACCTTTTCCAGATAGCTTTGCAGGCCGTCCTGCGCCTTTTTCTGCCGGATCTTTTCCTCGATTGGGTCGCGGACCGCCTCGAACGGGATGTTGTGCTCGGGGCGCCGATCGGTGAGACGGATGATGTGGAATCCAAAGGGCGTGCGCAACACGCCCGACGTCTGCCCGACCGCCATGTTGAACGCGGCCTGGCTGATCGCCTCGGGCATCTCGCCCTCGCCGAAGAATCCCAAATCGCCGCCGGTCTGCGCCTCGGGCGCGATGGAGCGCTCGCGGGCGAGCTGAGCAAAATCGCCACCCGCGTAAAGCTGCGCCACCAGCCCTTCGGCCTCGACCTCGGTCTTGACCAGAATCTGGCTCGCGCGCACGCGTTCGGGCTCGCGGTACTCGTCCTGATGGTAGATGTAGTCGGCCTCGACCTCCGACGGCGTCACCTGCACCGACGGCGCGATGGCCTTTTCCACGATACGGTCAACAAGGATCTGCCCCGCCACTTGCGCACGCAGCCCCGCCGCATCCACCTGACGCTCCGCCATCATCTTCTCGAACTCGCCCGCGGGATAATCGGCGGCGAGCTTCGCGAGCCGCTCTCCGATCTCTGCGTCGGACACCGCGACGCCCAGCGTCGCCGCCTGCTGCTCCATCAGTTTCTTGTCCACGAGTTCCGACAGGAATAACCCCTTGATCGTGAGCTGCGTGGGCGGGTCGTCGGGCACGCCGGTCTTGCCCTTCGACGCCTTGGCGAACGCGGCGCGGAAATCATCCACGGTGATCGCCTCGCCGTTCACGGTGACGAGCACGCCCTCGGCGAACGACGGCGCGTCGGGCGTCTTGCCCTTTTGACAGGCCGACAGCGCGAGCAACAACACCGCGACGAAAATCGCGGGGCGCATCGGTCGCAGAATTTTTAGGTCCGCGCGCAAGGCGAACTCCCGTGGGAAAGCCGCCGACGTGTTAGCAGATTTGCCCCGCCGACGCAAAAGGGTCGCGGGGCGAGCCAAGCGGCGCGAGGTGTGTCAGAAGCGGCTCTGGATGGCCGTGGCGAGCATGCTGAATTTGCGTGCGAGGCCCGTGATCGAGGCCGAATATTCGAGCTGCGCCGTGGCGAGGGACATGAGTTCCTTGTCCATGTCCACCGAGTTGCCGTCCACGCGCATCGAGCGGTCGCTCGCCTCGGTGATCGCGACGGGGCGATCGGCCATGAGGGCGAGGCCGAAATGCCGGGGATCGGTGGCGACGGGGATCTCGGGATTCACGCGGCGGATTTCGTTCGAGAGACGCTCCTCGAACGACACCTCGACCGCCCGGTAGTCGGGGGTGTCCATGTTCGCGATGTTCGACGACGCCGCCTCCATGCGCTTGGTCTGGAACTCCAGATTCCGCTCCAGCGCCGTGTAAACCGGAGCGTCGAACAAGAAGCCTTCGATGCCCATAAAATCGCCTCCGTATTGCACGAAAGCAATTCGGATGCCGGAACACCGCGCGAGGCAACACGTTGATAATCAAAGATATTTTTGAAGGACTGGGTCGACGTGTGGGGGAAAGGACTGCCCGGACTCAGGCTGGATCTGCCGCTTGGTGCTATCAGCGAATCCAGTCGACGACGACGTAGACCGTGATAAACGCTATGGCGAAGCACAGAAACGACAGGAAGATCCCGAGGACGAACGCCGTACCGTCGCCGCGCTCACCCTCGGCGCGCGCGGGCGGTTTCGACGCGGGCGGCCGTGTGGTGGCGATACCCGGCGCGCCGGGCGCACCCGACGCACCCGGTATCGCGGGTGTGCCCGACGGCGGAAGGTGCGTGCGCAGGTTGCGCCACACGTCGAGCGTCACCGTCGATCCGCCGCAGCGCGGGCACGCATCACCTTCGATGTCGGAAACGGCGTGGCACGCCGTGCAAACGCGCTTCATGGCCTCGTCCCGGCCCCCTTGGCCGAGGTTTTACGAGCGCCCCCGCGAAAAGGCAAGGGAGCGTGGCGCGTCACACCCCGCCGTTCGGTTCGCGTGGCGCGATCCACGTCTCGAACGCGGCGGGGCCGACTTGGCGGCACGTCACGCGATAGCCTTTTTTGCGAAAGGCGTCGATCAGCGGATCGGGCCGAAACGGGCTCGCCACCACGATCGCCTCGCCCGAGACGAGGGACTTCGCGCGGTCCATCGCGGGCTCCAGCGGGTGTTCGCCGCGCGAGAGCATCTCCTCGGCATCGAACCGTTGCGCGACACGCACATCCGCCGCCCACGCCGCGTCGTCCTGCGCAGGCGCGGTCGATTCGACCGCCGTTTCGCCCTGCCCCGCCGCGCGGCGAAGCCGGTTCACCAGTTCGCCCACCGGCAGACCCGCCATCTCGGCGGCCATGCGCAATGTGGCGACCTTGGCGACGGTCTTGCGCAGCACGGGATTGCGCAGCTTCGAGAACGCGGGCGACATGGCCAGCAACTCGGCTTCGAGCTCGGGATAGGCGTCGAGCAGCGCGCCGATGCGCGTGGTCGCCAGAATCTCGCCGCGGGTGGCGCTCATGACGGCCTCCCGGCGGGCGCGGAGTCGTATTGCAGCAGCCGGCGCTCCCCCGTGAGCGCGCGAAGCCGGGTGAGGTCCTGCGTGACCTCGAGCGTGCCCTGATACACGCCTTTATCGTCGCGCACGGCAAAGTAGCGGATGTGCACGAATTTTCCGTGGAGCTCGATCCAGAACTCGGCCACGCTCTGCGTGCCCGCTTTGAAGTCGTGCAGGATGCGCTCGACCATGTCCACGCTCTTGGGCGGATGGCAGTGTTGCACCAGCCGCCCGACGATGGCGCGGCTGCGCGCGAAGACGCGGTCGGGTCCTTCGGAGAAGAAACGCACGCGGTCGTCGGCGTCCACGAAGGTCAGATCGACGGGCAGCGAGTTGAAGATGCCCAGCATCTGTTCAAACGTCAGGTGCCCGGTCGGGAACGTGACGGCTTTGCCCGTCGGGAGTTGGTGCACCTGCTCGGGATGTTTGGGCTCGGGCGGCGCGTAACCGGCCTCCGGCGCGACGAGGCACCAGCCGTATTCGGGCGACTGCGCGAAGATCTGCCCCCATTCGTCGTCGGTGAGCGTGGACATCGAGAGCGGGAAGAGGATGTTTTCCTCTTTGAAAAACATCTCCTCCATCGCCGCGAGCGCCGGTTCGGCGACGCCCCAGACGACGAGCTTCCATTCGGCGATGCTCGCGTCGCCCGCACGCAGCGCCTCGTGCAGATTCTTCACCAGCTCGCGGACCTCGTCGTCTTTCGCCCACATCACCTTCGACGGCCCGGTGATGCCGTGGCCTTCGAGGAACGAAAAGAGCAGGTTCTCCTTGCGCGCGTAGTGCTTCTCCACATCGGCCAGATCGTTCGCCGCCGCGCGCCACGACGCGATGAGCTGAGCGTCGGCGGGCGCGTCGTCGGGGCTCGCCACGATTCGCTCCTGGATTTCGCGCATCCGGGCGATCACGTCGCGCAGGGCGGCGTTTTCGGCCTTGAAGGTGTGTACGGGATGACCGGGGACGAGCACCGCCTCCTGCCGCTCGACCATCACCTCGCGCAGCACGGCGGAGTGCAGGTCGCACATCGACTTCACTTCGTCGATCCTCATGCCGTCGGCGATCAGCGACTGCTCCATCGCGGCGATTTCGGTGGCGTCGGTCTCACGCACCAGGTCGCGCAGCATGCCGCGCACCTCATCGGCGGGCTTGCCCGCGTGCAGGTGGCGGATGACGGTCTTCATGGTTTCGATGCGGTGCTCGCGGTTGTTGATGAGTTCGCTCATGAGTTCTCCGATAAAAGTCGTCCGCCCGTCTCGGGCTTCGTGAATGACGCGCGCATTGTGACGCAAACGCGCTTCGCCGCATTGATCCTTGTCAAAGGCGCGCGCAATCGATCGATCGTGAACGAAAGGTCACAAATCCAACGATGGGCAGGGATCAGGTTGGCAAATCGAGGAAGACGTTGGTCGCCGACGCGCGGACCAGCAACGCTCCGTCGCTCTCGCGTTCGAGCTGGGCTTCGACGTAGACCTGTCGGCGGCCACTCTTGACCACGTGCGCGGTGCCGACGATGACCTCGCCCGCGCGCACGGAACGCAGAAAGTTGACCGCCAGATGGATGGTGGACGACGCGCGATCGGGGTGCGTGAAAGCCACCGCCGGACCGATCGTGTTGTCGAGCATCGCCGCGAGGATGCCGCCCTGGATGACGCCGTAGGGGTTTTCCATGCGCTCGTCTGGGACAAAACGGATGCGCGCGCGACCCTCGCCCGCCTCGATCAATTCCGAGTTCAGGAACGCCATGCACGGCGGGGGGATCTTCACGGGACTCACGAGCCGGTTCCGCCCTGGGCCGCGATCGACGTCAGCCGCGTTACCAGCGCATGCGGCGTCACGGCGTCCTCGCCGATCGACCGGGCGACCTCTTCGGCCATGTCGTGCGATCCGCGGCTCCAAAGGTCTTTGAGAAACGCGCCCGCCTGGGCTTCGCGATACCAACGGTCTCCGAAATTCGACTCCAACGCGCGCTCGAGTTGCGATTCCAGAAACCACGCCCGCAGGTAATCGGCGCAGTAGAAGAAATCGTCCATGTCGAGCAGATAGCGTTCGGCGTCCTCGGCGGTCAGGTCGATGCCGTAGGCGCGCGACAGATGGCGACGATAGGCGTCGCGCGGATCGACGACCCCGCCGAAGAGGTCGAGTTCGTAGAGCAGCTTTCCGCAGTGGCGGCGCACCATGTAGAGCTTGACGAACGCGCCGTGACGCAGCGATTCATCCACCGCTTCGACCGGCAGACCCATCTCCTCGCGCAGAAAATTCCGCGACTCGAAGACCGACTCGAAAAGAAACGCGAAAGCCTCGCTGACGGCGCTCGGCCCGAGCTGCTGGAACTCGAAAACGGGCGTGGCGGTGTGCGCGAAGTGCATGGCGTGGCCCATCTCGTGGAACCACGTCGTGTAGTCCTCCAGCCCGCCGCCGGGCTTGATCGAGATACGCACGTCGCCGGGGACGTCGATGGGAAAACACGCGGCGCGCGGATTCTTTTTGGGGCGGTCCTCGTCGTCGATGATGACGACGCCGGGATCGAGACCGAGCTGATCGAGAAAGCGGTCCATGACGGCGACGATGCCCTCGCGTGGAAAAAACGCATCGGCGCGCGGATGACGCAACAGCGCGGGCAGGTCGCAGCGACGCAGTTCGCCCGCGGCGATCCCCAGACGGTGCGGCACCGCCCACTCGAGCAGTCGATGCATCAGGGCGTGCGTGTCGTCGAGAAACGCGCGGGCGTGTTCGGCGAGCGCGGCGAACGACGTCGCGCGCAATCGCTCCGAGAGCTCGATGTAGCCGGGCAGGCCGAACGATCGCGCAAGCTCTTCGTGACGCCGGATCTTCTCGATCATGCGCGGCTGCAGGTCGCGGAGAATCGGCGTGGCGGCATGCGAGAGCGCAGTGCGACGCGCGGCGTCGGGCTCGCGGCCGAGCAGCGACGACATCTCCTGAAAGTTGTACTCCTGCCCGTCGACGAGAAAGACCGCATTGCCGAGGAAATTCCCGATCGCGTCGTCCAGTTCCGGCGTTTGCGCGTACACCGTCTCCTGCATCAGGTAGGCGTGCAGGTACTCGAGCGCGCGGCGCTCGGCGGCGTCCGTCGCGGCGTCCAACGCCTTCGCAACGACATCGAGCGTGGCGGCCGTGAACAGGTGCTCGTGCTCGGCGTAGACGACCGTGGTGTCCTTCGCCGTGCCCTGCGTGCGATGATACCAACTGAGCAGCGAGTGCTGGCGCAGGAAGTCGCGACACTCGCGTCGGATACGGTCGATATCGGTTTCGTGCCGGTGCATCGCGCCGCGCCGACCTACAGCACGCCGCCGTCGACGACCATCGTCTGACCGGTCATGAACGCCGCGTCGCCCGACGCGAGAAAGAGCACGGCCCCCGCCACGTCCTCGGGCTGGCCGAGCCGTTGCACCTTCTGCATGGCGATCACCTGATTCAGGATCTCGTCGGTGCCCCACAGCGCCTGCGAAAACTTGGTCTTGATGAGTCCGGGGCACACCGTGTTGACGCGCACGTTGAATGGCGCCCATTCGGACGCCAGCATCTTGCCGAGGCCGATCAGCGCCGACTTGCTGACGGAATACACGCCGAGCCCGGGCATGGGCACGAGGCCCGCCGTGGACGCGATGTTGACGATCACGCCGCCACCCTGCTCCTGAAACGTCGGCAGCACCTCTTTGCACAAAAAGAACGGTCCCTTCACGTTGACGGCGAAGATCTTGTCGAAGGCCGATTCCTCGGCGAAGAGCGACGGCCCGAAGATGGGATTGGTCGCCGCGTTGTTGACCAGCACGTCGATGCGCCCGTAGGCCGCTTTGATCGCCGTCACGGCCTCGGGAATCTTCGCGACCTCGCCCACATGACACGCCACCGCCGCCGCCTCGCCGCCCGCCGCGCGGATCTCGGCCGCGACCGCTTCGAGCGCGTCGAGCTTACGGCTCACTAACACCACCTTCGCGCCCGCGGCCGCGAAACGCAGCGCCACCTCGCGCCCGATGCCCCGGCTCGCACCCGTCACCACCACGACCTTGCCGTCGAATCTCACCGCCATGTCCGTCCCCTGTTCAACTAAAATTTCAGCGTCAGATCGGCCCTCGCGCCGTCGAAGGGCGGCACCTCGCGGCACACGCCGCCCGAGCAAACGAGCCCGCCCTTGATGCGCCCGTAGAAGAGCGTGACATCGACGTGCGTGCCCGCCGTGATCGTCGCCTCGCCCGACCAGAATTCGGGATCGTCCTTCGTCTCGCGCGACAGCCCCGATCCCGACGAGAGCGGCTCGTCGGAGTGTTCGTATCGCCCGGTCACCGAAAGCCGCGACGCCCAGTTCCACGTCGGCGCGACCGAATACGAACCGTACTCGGTACCCATGTAAATCGCCATGCCGGAAAAATCCTTCCAGCGCGATTCGATCGTCAACTCGTGCTCGGCAGCCACCGGCACCCCCGCGTCGAACTCGCCGTGCAGCCAGCGGCCCTCGGGCTCTTCGCGATACCCGCCGCTGCCCATCACGTATGCGCCGTTCGCGAACTGCTTCTCAGCGCCGCCGTAAGAATGCTCGACCCACTGCTCCAGATCCTTACTCTCGTAGTGCGCGGCCAGATCGCCCGGCGCGGCCTTGTGCCGGTCAGCCCGGTAGTAGTTGCCGAAGACCGACACGACGATCACCGGGATCTCGACTTCCAAAAAACCGCGCGCGCCGAGGATGTCGGTGCGATCGGGCAGATGCCCGAAGGTCTGCTTCTCGAACTCCAGAATCGGCGGCTCGCAGTGGGGGTACGTGAAGCGGAAGTAGTCCTGCCCCTCGCCGATGAAGGTCACCGGGCCGAAGTTGAGGTTCAGGCTCGCATAGGCCGCGCGACCCTCGGTCTCGACGTCCTCGACCGCTTTTTTCCGGTCCTTCAACTCGTACCACGCGTATTCGCCGGCGAACGAGCCGTGCCCGCCGAATTGCAGCCACTCGGCGCCGGCGCCGATCACGTGATAGGGGTCGTCCTCCTCCTGCGCCGTCGCGCCCAGCGACTCGTCGTATTGCAGGGTGCCGCCCGCGTACCGCGCCGACACGAAGCCCCACTTGGGCACGCCCGCGACGATCTGCCCGCCGTAAACCGTGTCTTCTTCGTCGAAGCCCGGTTCGTCTTCGCGGGTGCGCGCGGGCTCGAAGTAAAGGTCGTCGCCCTCGTTGACGAATCCGCCCAGCGCGCGCAGCTCCACATAGCCGCCCTTGGCGCTCCACTGGCCCACGCCGCCGCGAACGGTGTTGTCCTGACCGAATTCGTCGCGCTTGGTCAGCGAGAGGACGAGTCCATTGCCCATGCGGTTGTAAAAGTCCCCCGCCCGCGCAAACCAGATTCCGTCCTGATACTGCACGTAAGCCTTTTCGAGCAGGTACTTGAGGGCGTACTGCTCCTTCTCGAAATAGAACTCGGTATCGTAACGCACTCCCGCCGTGAAGGGACCCTTGATCGCCGTCAGATTCAGGCGGTTGATCCACGCGCCGAAGCGCTCGTCCTCGTCGACGGCCGTCTGGTCGTAGAGGAACTTCGCGCTGTTCAGGATGTTGAACGAATCCGTGACGGGGGTCCGCCACTCGAAGGCTTCCGCGACGCCGCCAAGGGAAGCGACGCACGCCGCGATCACAACGAAGACGCGGCGGCGCATGCTACTTCGCGCCG
>CAZPJD010000271.1:0-23684 GCA_964586775.1 uncultured bacterium
CCCGACCCCCTCTCCCATCGCATGGGAGAGGGGTGGCGAGCGCAGCGAGTCGGGGTGAGGGAATCAGCGACCATCGACCGAAGGAGCGAACATGTACCTTCTGATCTTTTTGGGCATTCTCGCCGTCGCGTTTTTGGGCATCTTTCTCGCGGCGGTCAGCCGCTACAAGCGCTGCCCGTCCGACAAGATCTTGGTGATCTACGGCAAGACGGGGCGCGACAAATCGGGGCAGACACGCACCGCGCGGTGCATCCACGGCGGCGCGTCATTCGTGTGGCCGCTGTTTCAGGACTACGCCTACCTCGACCTGATGCCGATCGCGATCGACATCGACCTCAAGGCCGCGCTGTCCAAACAGAACATCCGCATCAACGTCCCCTCGGTCTTCACGGTCGGCATCTCGACCGAGGAGGGCATGATGCAAAACGCGGCGGAGCGCTTACTGGGGCTCAACCACCAAGTCATCCGCCAGATCACCGAGGACATCATCTTCGGCCAGCTCCGCCTCACGATCGCGACGATGGACATCGAAGAGATCAACTCCGACCGCGACAAGTTCCTCGCGAACGTCAGCGAAAACGTCGAGACCGAACTCAAGAAAGTCGGCCTGCGTCTGATCGCGGTGAACATCAAGGACATCACCGACGAGTCGGGCTACATCGAGGCGCTGGGGCAGGAAGCGGCGGCGCACGCGATTCAGGAAGCGCGCAAAAAAGTCGCAGAAAAAGAGCGCGACGGCGCCATCGGCCAGGCCGAGGCCGAACGCGAAAAACGCATCCGCGTGGCCGAGGCGAACGCGACCGCGGTCGAGGGCGAGAACCGTTCCGCGGTGGCGATCGCGAAATCCAAGGCCGAGCGCGACGTGAAAGAGGCCGAGGCGGATCGGCTCGCGACCGCGGCGAAAAAGGTCGCGCAGGCCAAAGCGCTGGAAGAGGCGTACGCGTCGGAAGGCGCGGCCGAAAAAGCGCGCGCCGAACGCGACCGCGCGACGATGTACGCCAACACGGTCGTCGCGGCGGATATCGAGAAGGAAAAGATCCGCATCGCGGCCGAGGCCGAAGCGCAAAAACTGCGTCTGGAGGCCAAGGGCACCGGCGACGCGATCTTCGAGGAGATGGCGGGACGCGCTCGCGGCCAGTACGAAAACCTCGCCAAGCAGGCCGAGGGTTTGAAGGCGATGATCGAGGCGACGGGCCAAGACGCGAATCAGGCCGTCATGCTCATGATCGCGCAGCAGATTCAGGAGATCGCCAAGATCCAGGTCGAGGCGATCAAGAACCTGCACATCGACAACGTGGTCGTGTGGGACAACCTCTCCGGCGGCGAAGGCACGCCCAGCACCGCGAAGTTCGTCTCCGGTCTGCTCGGCTCGCTGCCGCAGTTCCACGACCTGTTCAAGATGGTCGGCCTGAATCTGCCCGAGGCTTTCGGCAAGAAGGCCGAGAAGGAGATCGACGTAAGGTAATCGTCAAATCATTGGGAATATTGGTAAAACGCCGCCACGCCCACAGTTGTAGCGGCGTTTATCTCAAAGCGTGCTAGATGCGGAGATCTATGATGTTGATTGGCAACCGACCTTGCGCATGTGGCAGTGAAAAGCTTTCTTCAGATTGTTGTGGCCCGATTTGCAAAATTCTCAACATTAGTCTGGACGTGGAGCCCGATGACTCGCTGCTTACTGGTTGGCTAACCGTGTACGGACCGCCAATCAGAGACTCATTCATCAAAAAAGCTTCTAGATTTCTGTACCCGATTTCACGTTATTATGATTTGATCGTTAATAAATATGGAGCACTACCCCTGCTTAATAAGGACGATCCACAGGGCCGCATGACGACGACTTCGTTGAAGATGAATATAGAGCACTACGTACTGGGAGCGCTAACTGCACTCGCCCACGGACTTTTTATCCCGACAGGCGCCCTGCTAAGGTGTTCGATTGAGAGCTCGTTGGCCTTGCTTGACATCGCATCAAATCCAAAATCTTGGTTGTCGTTTATCGACGATAGCTATGACAGCCGCAATGTCGTATCGAGGATTAAGCGATATGTCACTAAAGACGTTATTTTATGGTATGGTTACCTTACCGCAAATTTCGTTCACATAGGACCAGCGCACGGCGCTCCAGTTATTCCAAATATATGCTTTAGAGACAATTTCGTAATCGTCTCCAGTCTTCAAGATATCGTTAGAACATGTGCCACATATCACATGATTTTAGAAAGAATTCATTTTAATCAAATCGACGACCCCATGTTTTGGAGACGGCGCGAAGACTTCGACTACATCGAACACATAGAGGACGGCGTTGTGTACAAATGGGCGGCCGCGTTGGGGGAATTGGTATTGCATGAATTTCCTTTGAACGAAAGAAAATCAGATTATATATATCTCGGAAAGACGATTCGGTTGAAATCGTGATTCACATTTCACTCAGGCGTTCAGCGAGTCCGGCCCCGGCGCGCGGCCGATGGACGAGGCGTGGGTGACGGACATCCGCGACCGCTGCGCCCGCTCGAAAGTACCCTTCTTCTTCAAGCAATGGGGCGGCGTGAACAAGAAGCGCGCCGGTCGCCTGCTCGACGGACGCACCTGGGACGACATGCCGGATCGTATCGAGCGCGCATCGGCATCGGTCGTCTGATCGCCACCGGCTTGCCGGTTTCGCCATTGCGTCACGCGCCGCCCCTTGCCGCCCGGCGCGACTTCGGCGACGTTATCCGCATGGCCTTCTGGCGCGATTTTCTTGATTACGGCTTGCCTCAGCGCGCGAAGCTCGCGCTGGTCATCGCGGCGATTGCGATCGGCGCGATGGCGATGCGGGCCGAGTCCGAGCGACCCATGGCGGGCGTCGTGACGGATTTCGAGGACGACGCGCAGCTCGAGCGGCTCGTGTGGCAGTGCCAGATCGCGATGGAGACGACGGCGGCGATCTCGGGCAGGGGCCGACGGGCGTTGCTCGTGCACCTCACGCCCGGGCTATACCCCGGCGTCGAGATCCACGATCCGCCGGGTGATTGGCGCGATGGCGACGCGCTGGAGTTTACGGTCGCGGCGCCCTCAGCCGCGGGCGAGATGCTGCATCTTCGGATCGACGACGCGGACTCGCGGGAAGATTACGACCGGCGGTACGAGGGACGGATTCGACTGGCGGGTGAACCGCAGCTCGTGCGCATTCCTCTCGCCGAGATCGCCGCCGCGCCGGCGAAAGATCCGCTCGATCTTTCGCGCATCACGAAGATCGTGATTTACCTCTACCGGCTCGATCGCGACGTGGAGATGACGATCGACGACATCCGGCTCGTAGGGAAGTGAAACGGGGATCTGGTGCCGGGTCGCGCGCTTTGCTCGTCCCGCGCACGACCGAAACCTCGCCGTTCCATGGAGCGTTGTCGCGAGTGTGCTGAAGACGAACGCCTTTGAGTCGAGTGAAAAGCCGTTTCACTAAAGACAACACCCTTTGAGTCGAGCAGACTCGACTCAAATGACGGGGCTTGACCCTGCCACCTCCACAGTCGATAGTTTGCTGGACGCAGAGCTTGCGATCGGGATTAGGCCCATACACCCGACTCAGCCGAAGGTCACGTCTTTGCGCGAAAGAGCGGCGAGAGATCCCGTCATGGCCCGTATCCAAAGGGGCGGCGTGAAGTCGGTCGCAAGGGAGACACGGGGGTGAAAATGTTCAAGCAGACCACTGCCCGGATTTCGACGGCGGTCGGGAAGGATGCTTGGCCGCTCTTCACCACCCGGCTGTGCCTCGAATCCGACGTGGGCCGGGTCGCTCAAATCGAAGAGGAGTGCTTTGGGTCGTCCTTCGCGCTCTCCCGTTTGGCGCTGACGCAGTATCTGCACCTGTTTCGATCCGCATTTCATGTGGCCCAAGCCCTGGACGACGTTGTCGGGTTCGCGATCGGTGGCGTGACAATGACGGACAGAGCTGGCTGGCTGCTGGATCTGGCGATCATGCCCGACATGCAGGGCAAGGGTATCGGACGAAGGTTGGCCACGGGCGTGATTGTCAGCTTGGAAGGCATGGGGATTCAGCGAATTCTCGCGACAGTCTCTCCGCAAAACGTCCGATCCTTGGGATTGCTGGAGAGTCTTGGCTTCCGCCCGGTCGAAGATGTTGCCGATTACTTCGGACCCGGCGAACGCCGCCTGGTTCTCGTGCGCGCGAATCGCACGGAGAATCGACCATGACGAATTTGTTTCTTCAATTGATTTCCGTGTTCGCCCAATTGGCGACTATCACCGGAATCTGGCTTCTGGCTTGGCAGATCGTTTCCGCCAAGCGAATTTCCAAGGCTCAGATTATCAATGAACTGGAACGGGAGTTTGCAGGATATTACACGGTGTTTCAGAATCTGAAGCCAAGCGGTCGATGGCGAGACAGAGTCCATCTGGCCCCGGCCGAAGTCGTCGAATTGGAAAACCTCGCTTCGTTTTGCGAAAAGCTGAAGCATTTCTTGGATCTTGGTGCTCTCGATTGGATCGTACTCGACCGAATGTTTCGGAACCGCTTTTTTCTGATCGTGGACAATCCCAATGTTCGCGAGCAGCTTATTCAAGAGAGTTTCGACGACTGGCAATCCCTAATGGAAATCGAAAAGGAATGGCGATCTCGACTCCCCGCGTCGGATCGGCGAAGCCATCCACCAGCAAAGCAAGAAGACTCGCCTACCGAGGGCACGGAGTAACTCGCATTCATCATGCCCGGGGTATGAGCCGATTCTGCTGGCGGTTTTCCTCACTCCTCGCCGGAACGCAAATACGCCCCGCCGCCCAAGCCGATATGCAGCCGCGCGAAGAGCATGTGCTCGGCGACGTAAGGCAGATTGGCGATCTCGTCGCCGCCGCGCATCCACTTCGTCGACCACGGCACGCTCTTGTAGCCCATCGAGAACCCGCTCACGACCAGCCCCGCCCCGCGCTCGCCGCCGAGAAACGGGTCGCGAAAGTCGGTGCGCAGCGCCACGTCGTACACGAATCCCTTTTGGTACAGGTCGACCGCGTCGTCGCCCGAAGGCAGGTGTTCGTCGCCGTTTTTCAGCGCGGTGAAGTCGCCCTCGAAACGCAGGTGGTTTTGCGCGTAGCCGAGCCCGACCAGCACCGACACGGTGCCGAGCCGGTATTCCGCGACCGGCGTGCCCACGTCGAGCTGGATGTCCCAGCCCGACAGGTCGGTGTCCATCAGGTCGTCCTTGGACTGCGTCTTCCACAGGCCGCCCGACACGCCGAGGATCGCCGCCGACCGCCCGAAGAAGTGCAGCTCGAAGTCGAGCGCGGGCGTGTAGGTGGCAAAGGGCGGCGACGCCGGGAGCTTGGCGGCGAGTCGCTGCGTGTCCTGAAAGATCGGCATGTAGGCAACCGCGCCGTAGATGCCGGCATCGAGCGGGCGCTCGCGGTCGTCGGGCGGGGTGTCGTCTCCCTCCGATTCCGCCGCGATCGCGACACCGGTCATGAGCAAAACGAGCGCGATCACGATCGCCCATCTAATCCGTTTCATCGTCTTCCCCCCGGGAACATGCGTCCGCCCGGCGTGTCGCACGGCGGACGGCCGGCAAATCCGCCGATCCGTCCGATCGCGGCCACGCTTCTTGTCGGGCGCTTGGGCGCATGTTAGAAGAATCGCCGTTTTGGGGAAAGGCACGAACGCGCTATGAAACGGGTGCTGGCGGCGCTGCGCGGCTTTGTCGCGGGCCTCGATTGGAAACAGACGGCTTTGTACGCCGTCGTGTTTGTGTTCGTGTTTTTCGCCGTCTTCTATCTGACGTTCCCCTTCGACACGATCAAGGCGACGCTCGTGACCGAGCTCGAGGCGCGCACGGGCGCGAAGGTCGAGGTCGCGCGACTGCGTCCGCTGCGCATGAGCGGCGTGCAGGCCGAGGGCGTGCGCCTGATGAAACCCAGCGACAACACGCAGGTGCTGGCCGACATCGACCTGATGCGCTTTCGCGTGCATATCGCGCCCCTGTTCCGTCGGCGAACGGTGGTGGATTTCGACCTCGAAGCTTACGGCGGCGGGTTGTCGGGTGTGATCGAGGGACGCACCGGCAAGCGGTTCGCCGTGGCGGTGAATTTTCTGAACCTCGACCTCAACCGCTACAACTTCGCGAAGCTGATCGAGGACTACGGGCAGATGAGCCTGTTCGGGAAGCTCTCGGGCAACCTGAATCTGTATTTCGACGGCACGCAGCGGCGCAACAGCCAGGGCGCGGTGGACCTGAAATTCGAGGGCATGAAGATCGCCGACGCGACGATCATGACCAAGACGCTTCCCGAGATCAATTTCGAGCCGGCGGCCGTGAAGATGGACTTCAAGCGCAGCGCGTTTTCGATCTCGCAGTGGGACATGAACGGCGACAACCTGTCGGTCAACATGACAGGCCGGGTGACGGTGAACGAAAACCTGCGCAACAGCCGAATCAGCTTTACGCTCAAGGCCAAGCCATCCGAGACGCTGCTCGACCAGTTCGCCGAGCTGGCGATGCTCAAGTCGCCGGATTCGCAGGGCTGGTACACGCTGCGGATCAACGGACCGTTTTCCAAGCCCAACGTCAACTTTCGCTGACGGGCCAAGGCCGCCGGTCCGCTTGACCGGGCCGGGCGACGCCGGTAGGTTTCGCGCATGATGAACGCCGTCCGGAATTTCGCGCTCGCCGCTCTTCTTGTCGCTTTCGCCGCCGCGTGCGCGCCGAAATTCGAAAGCATGTCCGCGTCCGAGATCTACGACTACGGCTCGAAGCGTTTCGAGAAACGCGACTACAGCGAGTCGATCGAGGCGTTCGAGAAGCTGATCGAGCTCTACCCCTTCAGCACCTACGTCACGCGGGCCGAGCTCGCCATCGCCGACGCCTACTTCGCGCGCAAGCGCTGGCCCGAGGCCGCCGTGGCGTACAAGGATTTCGCCGAGCGGCACCCGACCAACGAGGCCGCGCCGCGGGCGATCCACCGCGAGGGAGCGTCGCACGACGAACAGCGGCTCGCTCTGGACCGCGATCAGGAGGAGACGCTGGCCGCGGAGCAGACGCTGGCGCGGGTGGTGACGCAGTACCCCGACTACGCCGACATCGGTGACGCCCGCGCGCGCCTCGTAAAGGTGCGCGAGGATCTGGCCGGGCGCGAGCGCTACATCGCGAGGTTCTACTGGCGCGAGAAGGAATACTACGCGTCGGTCATGCGCTGGCAGCGGATCGTGCGCGATTTTTCGGACACGAAGTTTCTGCCCGAGGCGCTGTATTATTCGGCGCTGTGTTACCGCCGGCTCGAGGAGCCCGAGCAGGCCGAGCGCCACCAAAAGATGCTGGCCGCGAAATTTCCCGATCACAAACTCGCGCAAAAGCTGATGAGCGAGGCCGCGCAGCCGCCCGAGCCGGCCCCCGACTCGGTTTCGCCGTGACGCGCGCGCGATTTGCCGCTCTCGCGCTCGGCGTGCTGGTCGCGCTCGCCGCGAGCGGCTGCGGAGCGCACCCCGAACTGCTGGTCGAAAAGACGCTCGAAGCCCGGCAGAAGGCGCTCGCCTCGCTCGACGTCGAGGGCTACGTCGCGCTCTTCCATCCGAAATACCGTTACAAGCCCGATTCCACGCAGACCATTCGGTCGCAGACCGAGCAGCGTTTCGCCAAATACAAGACGATCCAGCTCTACACCACCAACCGGCGCATCACATTCGAGCAGGATGGCGAGATCGCGAGCGTGGTGCAGGAGTTCACGCTGCAGGCCGAACTGCTGGACGGTCAGATCGTGCGTCACGCCGACACGGAGTACTTCAAGCTCAAGCGCCACCGCCGCTTCGGCATCTTCACCGAGTACCTGTTCTATGAGGGTCTGAGCGTGTGAAGGCGACCGGCAGTCCGTGTGTGTCGAACAAATCTGTTTCTAATGAAAAATGAAAATCGAGGGTCGCCCCTCGATTTTCCATCCGTCGAACCCCGCCTCAGACGCTGTGGGTTACTGCAGTGCGCTCGGCGGGCACTTGTATGCAGTGCCCGAGACCGTGACGGCGTTCACGCCGATAGCTTCGAAGCGGACGAAGTTCGCGCCCATTTTCGCGGCCTTTTCCCTCATGTCCGCCTTCGCCTTGTCAACGTTGTTTTTCGAACCCACCGCGGTGAAACCCGAGGAGCCAGTTACCGAGCCCAGCTCTTTGCACCCGGCAGGCGGATCGCCCTTCATCAATTGCACGTTAAGCCCAGCCGGGCTCACTTTCGTCGTGCCGCATCCCGCAATCACCAGGACCAACAACGACACCAAGACCACCATCATCGACAACGTCAACTTCTTCATGTCAAGGTCTCCCCAATTGGAAGGTGATGGCTGGAACGTACTCCGCGAATAATTTGGGGTCAAGTGAAATTCCTGTGCCGGGTCCCAATCGATGCGCGAAGTTGCCATTTGCCGTCGATTCGGAACGAAACTCGCGCGGCAGCGTATTCGCCATCGGGATCGATGATGGCGTCGGGATTCCGACTCTTTTTCGACACGCGTTTCGCGCTGCGGACTTCAAAACCGAACGAAAACAACCAGTTACAGTTCGTCGTCCCGGTGTTTGCGCAAATGCAGTGCCCAAATGGAGTTTTGCGACGGCAAAAAGCGGTTGGCAATTGCCCTGACTCTCTTGGAAACGGCGATATGTTCGGCGAAGGCCAATATTCGTCGTGAATTCTCGGAGGGAAAAAGTTGGCGTCGAACATGACGAGGAGGAGCACGTGATATGTCGATTCGGCTTCGACAACGGCGAGGCGGAGTGCGCCGACCGGCCCGCGAGTGAGGGCGACTGACGTGGCCGTGGGCGTGGTTCTGTAAGGCGAACGATCGCGTCGACGCCGGGGGCTCCTGCGGGTACGGCGCGGCGAGCTGCGTGCTTGGTGATCCCGTATCGCCCGCTCCCTCCGACTTGACACCCGCGCCGCGCGGGTGCGAAAGACGCACATCCGACGCAAACGCCAGGAAGGGTCGATGGGCTATATCCACATCATTCGGGATTTTTATTCGTACCCCGAGCAGGAAAATCGGGTGCTGCGCATCTTCACGCCCGTCGCGTACGATCACGAGCCCGACCGGCGCTTTCCCGTGCTCTACATGCACGATGGCCAAAACGTCTTCAACCATCCCGAGTCGGCGACGTTCCACACGTGGTGCGCAAACGACGTGATGGAAGACCTGGCGCACAGCGGGGTGATCCGGCCGTGGATCATCGTGGCGATCGATCACAGCCCGGCGCGCTTCGAGCAATACACGCCATGGGACGACCTGGCGGTGGGCGTGGAGGCACGCGGCCACCTGTACGCCGACTTCGTCGTGAATCACGTCAAGCCGTTCATCGACCGCACCTATCGCACGTTGCCCGAGCCGCCGGACACGGCCATCGCCGGCGCGAGCCTCGGCGGATTGATGTCGGTCTATATGGGGTGGATGCGCCCCGACGTCTTCGGTCGCATCGGCGCGGTGTCGCCGTCGCTGATGTGGTCGCAGGCGGGGATGTTTTCGGCGTGGAACCGCCACACGCAGCGCTGGACGAGGCTGACGCTCGA
Organism: uncultured bacterium; assembly: GCA_964586775.1. Classification (GTDB taxonomy): domain Bacteria; phylum Lernaellota; class Lernaellaia; order JACKCT01; family JACKCT01; genus JADLEX01. The sequence continues at coordinate 9,534 of CAZPJD010000271.1, forward strand.
AGCGGGCGAGCACGAGATGGTGCAGTACGCCGGGGTCTTTCTCGACTACGGCAACATGACGCGCGATTTTTACTGGCACCTCAAAAATCTCGGCTACGGCGATCACGAGGTGCGTCTGGTGCTCGAACCCGACGGCCAGCACCACGAGATCGACTGGCGTCGCCGATTGCCGGGCACCTTCTCCTGGCTGCTCGCCGATTGATCGGGTCGCGCCGGGCCCTGACGCTGTGACGATCTCGGGCGACATCTTCGACATCCTTGCGCGTCGCGACGTGGCGGCGCTCGGCAAGTTCGCGCCGGGCGACCTCGACGCCGTGGACGAGCGCGGACGCACGCCGCTGACCGCCGCGATCGAGTCGGGATTCGCCGAGGGCGTCGATGCGCTGCTGCGTCTCGGCGTCGATCCCAGCGAAGCCGACGGGCGCGGCCAATCGCCCATCCATCGCGCGGCGTTCGCGGGTCGGGCCGATCTGGTCCGTCGCCTGATCGCCGCCGGAGCGCGCGTGGAAGCGACTGACCCCTTCGGGGCGTCGATGCTGCACGGCGCGGCGGCGCGCGGCGCGATCGACGTGATCGACGCCGCGCTCGATGCCGGGGCGCTCGCGGACGCGGTGGATCGCGCGGGGCGCACGCCGCTGCATCACGCCGCGATGATGGGGCGCACCGAGGCCGTTTCGCGCTTGATCGCCGCCGGCGCGAATGCAAACGCGCGAACTCCGACGGGGCACACACCACTTTATCTGGCCGTCACGCATCGCCACGACACAACCGCCGCCAGGTTGCGTGATGCCGGGGCGCAGATGGACGCGCTCTCGCTGCACGACGCCGCGCGCGCCGGGGATGCCGATCGCGTGCGAGCGTGCCTGATCGCGGGCGAAGATCCGAACGCTCCGGCGGGCGAAGACCCCGCGCTCGTTCATCTTGAAGCCACTTGGTTTCACGAGGCGGTGGCGGCGGTGGTGATGGAATCGAACGTCGATATCCGCGCAACGGACCGCGCGGGGCAGACGGCGCTGCACTTTGCGGCGCTCATGGGGCGCGCGGCCGCGTGCGCCGAACTCACTCGGCGCGGGGCCGATCCCAGCGCGCGCGACCGCTGGGGCAACACGCCGCTGCACAAGGCGGCGTTTCGCGGCGCGGCCGACGCGATCCGCGCGTTACGGGACGCCGGCGCCGATCTGCGCGCGAAGAACGAGGACGGGCGGACGCCGCTCGACGAGGCGATCCGCAACCGTCAGACGCACGTTCGGGGGCTGCTGGAGATCGACTGACGACAGGTCAGTTCTCGCAGTCCTGATAACAGGCCGCGTAGGCGTTGTTGCAAGCGAGGATGACGCCGTCGTTGCAGTCTTCCTCTGGCGTCAGGCATTCGCGCTCGTCGGTGCGGCAGATACGCACGCACACCTCGAAGGGCGTCGGAAGCCCGCAACCGTTGACGGCGCGGCAGACGGCGAGGCGATTCCAGTAGTCGACCTGACACTGGTTGAAGCAAATCGCTTCCTTGCATTCGTTGGTCGTGCGGGCGCAATCGTCCACGCAGTCCCCGAGAATCGAATCGGCGTTCGCCGAGCAGGTCGCCAGCGCGTCCTCGTCGCAGTTTTCGGAGTCGTCGTCCGCGTCGTCGTCCGCGTCGTCATCCGTGTCGTCATCGGCGTCGTCGTCGCTATCGTCGTCGCTGTCGTCATCGCTGTCGTCATCGCTGTCATCGTCGGCGTCATCGTCGGCGTCATCGTCGTCCGCGTCGTCGTCGGAAGTCCCGTCGTCGTCGCCGTCATCGTCCACGTCGTCGTCGCCGGGGATGTACGTCGTATCGTCGTCATCGTCCGTACCGCCGCGCTGGCCGGTGTCGTCGTCATCGTCGTCGCCGCACGACCCCGCCCCCGCGATTACGATGGAAAGCGCAAGAAACATCGCCGGCCAAAGGGCGGCCCTTTTTTCCCAAGTCATGGCTCGATCCTCTTCTCAAGAGACGGACGAGGTTCATCCGCCCGGATTTCGACATGTCTCAACGCACCGCTGCCACACAATGGTCGCGATATTCCTCTATCTTACAACGGCATGCCAGATATCCATAGACGATGCGGGTCGGACGACCGACCCGCGTAATGTCACTTCGCGCCGTAGCTGATGCGATAGACGAGCCCCGCGAAATCGTCGGAGACGAGCAGCGAGCCGTCGGTCATGACGAGCACGTCCACCGGGCGGCCGAAGTACTGCTCGCCCTGCAGCCAGCCCGACGCGAGCGGTTCGTACTCCGTGGTGGTCGAACCCGACACCCCGACGAACATGACGCGGTAGCCGACCTTCGAGGCGCGGTTCCACGAACCGTGCTGGGCCGTGATGATGCCGCCCTGATACTTCGCCGGGAACATCGAGCCCGTGTAGAAGCGCATGCCCAGGCCCGCCACGTGCGCGCCGGTCTTGAGCGCGGGCGGCACGTAGTCGGCGCAGTTGTGCCCGAGGCCGAGCTCGGGATCGATCGTGTCGCCCTGATGGCAGAAGGGGAAGCCGAAGTGCAGCCCTGCCGTGTGCGCGCGGTTGAGCTCGTCCGACGGCAGATCGTCGCCGAGCCAGTCGCGACCGTTGTCGGTGAACCACAGATCGCCGGTGCCCGGCTGCCAGTCGAAACCCACCGTGTTGCGGATGCCGCGCGCGAAGATCTCCTGCCCCGAGCCGTCGGCGTTGATGCGCGTGATCGAAGCGTAGCGGTCGTCGTCTTTTTCGCACACGTTGCACGGCGCGCCGACCGGTATGTAGAGCTTGCCGTCGGGGCCGAACTTGATGAACTTCGTGCCGTGGTGACTGTCGGTGGGGTACTCGGTGGTCACCACCTGTGGCGTGGGCGGCGAGGCGAGCTGCGTTTCGATGTCCAGATAGCGCGTGATGCGCGAGACCTCGCCGACGTAGAGGTCGCCGTCGCGAAACGCCACACCGTTCGGCGCGTTGAGCCCCTCGGCGATCGTGAATTTTTTCTCGGCGCGATGATCGCCATCCTCGTCGCGCAGGGCGTAGACGCGATTCTGCGTCGTGCCGACGAAAACGGTCCCCGCCTCGCCGAGCGCGAGCTGCCGCGCCGCGGGGATGTCCTTGGCCCACACGCAGATCTTGAACCCCGCGGGAAGCTGGATGAGGTGCAGCGGAAGATCGGCGGTGTCGCAAGGCTCGGTTGGGGTCGTGTCGTCATCGCCGGTCGTGTCGTCGTCGGCGGGAGTCGTGTCGTCGTCCGGGCCGGGGGTCGGCGTCGGCGTGGTCCCGTCGGCGTCCGAATCACCCGGCGTGGGCTGATCGTCGTCCGCGAGAGTGCCCGCGGACTCGTCCGACGAGCCCGACCCGGACCCACACGACGGCGCGGCGCAAAGTGCCGCCACGGCGAACATCAGAACGAAGACCAGCGTGCGTCGGGACGTGCTCATGACGGGCTCCTTGCGCGAGCCGTCATCATCGCGCCGATTCGCGGCGAGGGGCAAGATGAGGGGGATCAGCGCTCCCGTGCGACGAACGCCCCCGCGCGCTCGTCGCGCCGCTGAACCACCACGCCGTCCTCCCCGCGTTCGCCGCGCGCGCGCAGCTCGGCCATCGCGCCGCCCTGACCCCGGTCGATCACCAGACGCACCCGCGTTTCTGGGAACACCGTGAGCATGTGGTGGTCGGTGTCGGAGTCGCCCGCCACCAGCAGCGGCGCGCGGCCGACGAAGTTTTCGATGATCCGCGTCTTGCCGGGGCCGAAGGTGATCGCGTATCCGTCGCGCTCGTCCACCGCATCGGTGTAGCGGCCGTTCTCCATGATCGTCCGCATGCCGAAAACGCACGCCTCGTCGATGCCGTAAACGTGCGACGCCGTGGGCGAGACGACGTCTTCCAAACTCGCGGTCACCACGTAGGCGTCGAAACCCGCATCGCGCAGCGCCTCGAAAAGCCACGCCATCTCGGGCAGCGCGCGGACGCCCGTGCGGATCGAGACCCTCTGCGCGCCGGCACGCGACACGAAGCCGGGCGGGCTCGCCAGAACGCGCTCGCCGATCGGCGCGACGCACGCCGACGCCCACGCCTCCATGGCCATCGCGCGGACAGTCGCGCGGTCGAGACCCGCGAAGAAGCGCGCGGTCCAAGGATAGACCCACGCCTTGCCGACGCCGGGCGTGTCGATCAAGGCGTCGAAAAGCAGGTTCATCTTCACGACGAAGTCGACGTAATCGGGCCGCTCGCGAATGGCGTTCGGCGGCTGCAACGCGCCCATCGCGGGCAAATCGGCGCGCAGGTGCGCGTAGTGATCGGCGAGGTCGGCGGCGAGGTCGGCGATGCGCGCCCCGCCGTATGATGCGGGCAGGTGCGTCGCGCCGGCGGGCTCGCGCGGGAGCAGGCGGTCGAAGTGATCGGGTAGGAGACCGAAGACGAGGTTGTCGATCTGGCGCCGCAGGGCCTGCTCGCCGATGTCGCCGAAGATGCACGTGTCGTCGAAATCGAAGACTGCCGCCGGGGGATTCGCGCCGTCGTACCCGGCGGATTCGCGCCCGGCGGTGCGCAGCAGTTCGTCGAGCGCGCTTTTGACGCGCGGGTTCCAGGGCATGTCGGTTTCCCGCGAAAAGGTGGCGCGCAAGAGGTAGACGCGCGGGCGCACGGTGTCAATTGGAAGGATTTTTTCGTAAAACGAACCGCCCGGCGCGCTCACATCACCGCGCCGCCGCGAACCTCCCAGATGGACTTTTTCATCATCTCCATCTCGACGCGCAGTTCGCGGTTTTCCTTGAGCAGCGCCTCGTTCTGGCGCTTGAGGTCCATCATCACCGCGATGGCTTTTTCGTTCTGTTCCTTCAGCACGTTCGCCGCGTTCTGGAACTGCGCCGCGAGGTGGTAGAACTGCTCCACCGTCTTGGTTTTCACCAGCGTGATCGGTCCAATCTTCATGGTTCCTCCCCGGCCCCGTCGCGAGGCGATTGGCCGAGCGGGCAGTGTATCACGGGAACGTCGCCCCACGACAAGGCATCGGCGCGAACAGCCCACGGCTTGACGATCCGCGCGCGATTCGACCGGGCCGCGGTCCTTCGTTGACAGTCCGATGCGATTCAGACTACGCCTTGGCCCGTGACACAATCCACCGATCCCGATTCCACCGCCGCCGCGGACGCGGTCGCGACCGAGCCGCGCCGGCCCTCCATCGCCGAGTCGGGCGAACGGTGGAGCTATTTCGGCTGGGCCGAGCGGCCCTACTTCCGCCGCATGAGCCAGTTTCGTTACGAGCTCTTCGGCTTCATGCTGCGCCCGTTGGCGCGGCGTGGGGTGCGTCCCAATCACATCACCGCCGCGAGTTTTCTGACCGTGCTCGTAGGCTTTCCGCTGTTCTACGGCGCGGGGTGGTACGGCGCGGCCTTCGTCGCGCTCGCCGTACACATCCTGCTCGACGGGCTCGACGGTCCTCTCGCGAAGGTGGTCGGGAAGAAAAACACGGCCCAGGGCGCGCTCATGGACATGAGCAACGACGTCACGGGCATCGTGATCGTCATCTTCACCGTCTCGTTCTTCGGACCGGTGCCGTGGCTGCTGGGGACGGTTTATGCCGTCACGTACCTTTATCTCACCATCTTCGCCGTCGCGCAAAACCTGCTGGAACTGCGTTATGCGTATGTGGTGAAGACGAAATACACCGTGTACGTGCTGCTGGTCGTGTGGTGGCTCTCCGGCGTGGACCTCGTCTCGCCGGTCACGGCGATCGCGACGGTCTACATGGGCGTCTCGGCGTTCTTCGGATTCGTCCGCGTCGCACGGGCGCTGCGCTGACCGATTACGCCCGGTCCATCGTGCGCATGTCCCACGGATCCGCGCGCATCCATTCAGTCTCGATGCCGTTGCGTTTCGCGATCCGTCCGTAAAGATCCGCGGACGACTTCGGCGAGCGCGCGAAGGACTCCCGATCAACAGCCACGAGGCCGAACTTCGGCGCCCACCCGTCTTCCCACTCGAAATTGTCGAGCAGCGACCAATAGAAGTACCCGCGCACGTCGGCGCCGTCATCGATGGCGAGGCGCACCTGGCGCAGGTGCTCGATGATGTAGGCGCGACGCCGGGCGTCGTCGTCGGTGGCGATCCCGTTTTCCGTCACGTAGATCGGCAAACCGAACTTCGCGAGTCGCACGAGATTCGCGCGCAGGCCTGGCGGATACGGCGCCCACGCCGTCTGCGTCATGCGATGACCCTCGCCCGCGTTGTGCGTGCGGATCGGCCAGCACCACCGGCAGCGCGACTGATTGTAGTAGTTGAGCCCCCAGAAATCCGTGGAACCCACGAGGCCGGGCACCACGCGACCATCGCCGATCGGCCTTTCCGCGCGGCCATCGCGAATGCCGCCAAGCCAGAATTCGTTGTAGAGGCGATCGTGTTGCCAGGCGGAAAGTCGGTCGAGCGGATTCGCCGGATGATACGGCGTGTAGTACGGCATGTTTTTCACGAGGCCCACATGCGCGTTCGGATTCGCCGACTTGAGGGTGTGATACGCGATCGCATGCGCGACGAGCAGGTGGCGCATGACGCGCGCGAAGACGCGCGGGCTTTTTTCGCCGGGCGAGAAATACCCGAACAGGTAGCTCATCATGGCGTAGATGGCGGGTTCGTTGACCGTGCACCACCAACGCACCCGCGCGCCGAAACGGTCGGCGAGCAGCTCGCACCAGCGCTCCCACGCGCGCAGATTGGCGCGTTCGGCAAAACCTCCGCGAAGCAGGAACCAGCGCGGGACGGTGAAATGGTGCGCCGTGACGAAGGCGGCGATGCCGCGCGCGTCGCACGCGTCGAGCACGCGGTGGTAGTGATCGACGGCGGCCTCGTCCACCACGCCCTCGCGCGGCACGATGCGCGACCACTCGATCGAGAACCGGAACGCGCTCGTGCCCATGGCCGCGCAGATGTCGAGGTCTTCGTCGAAAAGGTTCCAGTGGTCGCAGGCCCGACCGGACCTGTCGTTTCGCTGAATGCGTCCCGTCGCCTGCTCGTACGCCCACCAGTCGGAGTGGACGTTGTCGCCGTCGACCTGATGCGCCGAAACGGCGGTTCCCCACAGGAAACCGGCGGGAAACTCGATCGCCATCGTCACGGGAGCCCCCTCACGCGCAGTGCCATCCTCGATTGTGGCCGTCGCCGCAACCGGGAAGCATAATTTGGCACAGTGTGACAGGAACGGGACGATTGCGCAAATCCGGAAAAAGATGGAAATGGTTATTTTTAGTCGGCTTGGTCGCGCGTCGCAGTCGAAATCTGGTGACGCTCGTCGATGCCAAGAATCATGAGATAATGCGAATATCGGAAAAGGGCGACGGGATGAGCAACGGGGCGAGCATCGCGGAGGTCGGTGGCGTGGGCGTGGAGCCCGATGCCGAAGACCGCATTTATCGTGTCATCTATGAAACCTCCGCCATCGCCATGGCGGTCGGTAAACCCGATCGAACGGTGGTGTGCGTCAACGACGCCATGTGCCGCCTGACCGGCTACACGCGCGAGGAACTCGTCGGCTCGCTCTCGACGAACATCGTCCATCCACAGGATCGCGAGCTGGACCTCGATGCGTACCGCGAATTGCTCGACGGCCGGCGCGACCACGTGACGAGCGAGAAGCGTTACGTGCGCAAGGACGGCGGCGTCATCGACGGGCTGATGAGCGTCACCATGATCCGCTCCCGCGACGGGTCGCCCAAATACCTCGTCGGGATGATCCAGGACGTGACCGCGATGAAAGCGGCGCAGAAGGCGATCCGCGACGCCGAGGAGCGCTACCATCTCGCGGTCGAGGCGGCGAACATCGGCGTATGGGACAACGACGTGCGCTCGGGTCGCCTGAAGTTCAGCGACGGATTCGTGCGCATGCTCGGCCGCGAGCCCGGCGCGATCCCGCCGACGATCTATTCGTTTCTCGATCTTGTGCATCCCGAAGATCTGGGCTGGGTCGTAACCAGCGTCGACACGCAGACGTCGTCGCCCGATGGGTTTTACGAGGCGCGTTTTCGGATGCGTCACGCCGACGGCTCGTGGCGCTGGATCCTCTCGCGCGGGCGGGTCATCGAGCGCGACGCGTCGGGCGCGCCGCTGCGCATCGCGGGCACGCACACCGACGTCACCGAACAAAAAGTTGCGCTGGCCGATGCGACCGCGCTTCGCGACCAGCTCGACGAAGCGCGCAAGCTGGAGGCGATCGGGCGTCTGGCGGGGGGCGTGGCGCACGACTTCAACAATATCCTCACGGGCATCACGGGCTACATCGAGATGGGCATCGCGTCGCTGCCCGAGGGCAACCCGTTGCGCGACGATCTGCTGGAAGTGAAGAAGGCGGCCGGGCGTGCGGGGGCTCTCACGCAGCAACTCCTCGCGTTTTCGCGGCGTCAGGCGATCGCGCCGCGCGTGGTGAATCTCAATGAGGTACTTCTGGCATCGACGCAGGTGCTCGGTCGGCTGCTCGGCGAGGACATGGATCTGCGTTTCGAGCCCGGCGAAGAGTTGTGGCCGGCGATGCTGGACACGGGGCAGATCGATCAGATCCTGCTCAACCTCGCGGCGAACGCGCGCGACGCCATGCCCGCGGGAGGGCGAATCGAGATCGCGACGCGCAACCTGACGCACCGCCAGGCGACGGAACTGTTGCGCGGCGAGATCGAGATCGGCGACTACGTGATGATGTCGTTTTCCGACAACGGTCCGGGGATGGATGCGAGCGCGCTGGCGCACGTGTTCGAGCCGTTTTTTACGTCGCGCGAACTTGGCCTCGGCGCGGGGCTCGGCCTCGCCACGGTGTACGGCATCGTGCGGCAGAACAGGGGCTACATCGAGGCGTCGTCGTCGCCGGGGCAGGGCACGATGTTCCGCATCGCGTTCCCGCGCGTGGAGCGCGCCGAGCCCGAGTTCGCGGCGGTGGCCGCGCCGGTGCCGCTGATGCGCGGCAGCGGGACGATTCTGGTGGTCGAGGACGAGGACATCGTCCGCGATCTGGCGCGTCGCGTGCTCGAAAGCTACGGCTACCGCGTCGTGACCGCCGCGAGCGGCGACGAGGCGCTCGAGGCCTTCGCCGAGCACGGCCCCGCGATCGCGCTGCTGCTGACCGACGTGGTGATGCCGCGCATGAACGGACGCGAGCTCGCCGAGCGCATCCGCCGGGTGCGTCCCGATTTGCCCGTGATCTACATGTCGGGCTACACCGACGACATCATGGCGCAGCACGGCGTGATCGGCGAGGACACGCCGCTGGTGCACAAGCCGTTTTCGATCGAGAGCCTGCTCGGCCGGATTCAGGACGGTCTCGGCGCGAAGTGAGGATGGACCCCGCCTTGACGCGCGGCGCGCTTCGTCGCTAAGGTCCGGTCGTTTTCCCGCCCGGAGTCTCCCATGGCCCATCATTCGACCCCCGAGGCCGACGCCCTGCTCGACCGTGAATTTCCCGTGCTGGACAAGGGCTTCGTGCGCCTCGTGGACTACATGGGCGGCGACGCGCGCATCGTGCAGTCGGCCCGCGTTTCGTATGGCGCGGGGACGAAATCCGTGCGCGAGGACAAGGGTCTGATCGATTACCTGATGCGGCATCAGCACACCTCGCCCTTCGAGCAGGTCGTGCTGACCTTTCACCTCAAGATGCCGATCTTCGTCGCAAGGCAGTGGGTGCGTCACCGCACCGCGCGCATGAACGAAATCTCGGGCCGTTACTCGATCATGCGCGACGAGTTTTACGTGCCGGCCGATGAGCACGTTCACTTTCAGAGCGCGTCGAACAAGCAGGGCCGCGACGAGGACCGCGAGGTGCCCGCCGAGGTGCGTGCGCGTTTCCGCGACGATCTGGCGGGCATGAACCGCGAGGTCTTCGCGCACTACGAACAGGCGATCGAAAGCGGCATCACGCGCGAGCTGGCGCGCATCAATCTGCCGCTGTCGCTCTTCACCGAGTTCTACTGGGAGATGGACCTGCACAACCTCTTCCACTTCCTGCAACTGCGCATGGACCGCCACGCGCAGCTCGAAATCCGCCTCTTCGCCGAGTGCATCGCGGGCATCGTCAAAACCGTTGTGCCCTACGCCTACGAGTCGTTCGAGCGTCACATCCTGCGCGGAAAGCGTTTTTCGTCGGACGAGATCGCGGCGATCCGCGAACTGATCGGCGGACGCGAACCGAAACTCGCCGCGCCCAAGCTGCGCGAGCTGCGCGAAAAGCTGGGCCTCGTCGAGGAATCGGGCGAGATGGAGCCCGCGCCGGGCGCGGAGTCGTAAGGACGCTTCCGAAATCCGCGACCCCGTTCGCGTTCGTCGCCATTTCGAACCGCCATTCTATGATCCGCGCAATTGACAGCATTTGGCCGAGGGCGTAGGTACTGGCCGCGAGAGGGCGGAAAACCGGCGAAGTTCCGGTCGATCGACCGGGCGCCGGACCAAGAATGAGCGCGTCAGAATCCGACATCTCGGCAACAAACGGCGCCACGCGGCTTTCGCGCGGGCGTCGCGCCCAAGTCCAAACGCACACGGGAATTGTTTCACGACATGGTTGAGACCAATGGATCGACGGGTGCGCCGGAGCGTCCGGTGCACGATGTGGAATCGGTCGTGATCCGCTTCGCCGGAGACTCCGGCGACGGCATGCAGGTCACGGGAACGCAGTTCACGACCACGAGCTTCATGGTGGGCAACGATCTGTCCACGCTGCCCGACTTTCCGGCCGAGATCCGCGCGCCGCAGGGCACGCTGGCGGGTGTGTCGGGCTTTCAGCTCCAGTTCAGCTCGCAGCCGGTGCACACGCCTGGCGACCGGCCCGACGTGCTGGTGTGCATGAACCCGGCCGCGCTGAAGGTGAACATGAAGGACCTGCCGCCGGGGGCGATCATCATCGCCAACGGCGACGAGTTTTCCGACACGAATCTGCGCAAGGCGGGCTTCGCGGGGAACCCTCTGGAAGACGGCACGCTGGAGGGCTATCAGCTCTTTCGCGTGGACATTACGCGGCTCACGCGCCAGGCGCTCTTCGACACCGAGCTGTCGAACCGCGAAAAGGACCGCTGCAAGAATTTTTACGCGCTGGGCCTGCTCTACTGGCTCTACAACCGGCCGCTCGACGCGACGGTCGCGTGGATCGGCGAAAAGTTCGGCAAGAAACCCGAGATCGCCGAGGCCAACGTCACCGCGCTGCACTCGGGCTATCATTACGGCGAGACGACCGAGGCGTTCGCGGCCACCTACCGCGTCGCGCCCGCGACGATCGCGGCGGGCATCTACCGCAACGTCACCGGCAACACGGCCACGGCGCTCGGGCTTGTCACGGCGTCGCAGCTCTCGGACCTGTCGATCTTTTACGGAAGCTATCCCATCACGCCCGCGTCGGACATTTTGCACGACCTGTCGCGCTACAAGAACTACGGCGTGGTGACCTTTCAGGCCGAGGACGAGATCGCGGGCATCTGCGCCGCCATCGGCGCATCCTACGGCGGGTGCCTGGGCGTCACGGCCACCAGCGGCCCGGGGCTTTCGCTCAAGTCCGAGGCCATGGGCATGGCCGTGTCGATGGAGCTGCCGCTCATCATCATCGACGTCATGCGCGCGGGCCCATCGACGGGCCTGCCCACCAAGCCCGAACAGGCCGACCTGCTGATGGTGCTTTTCGGCCGCCACGGCGAATGCCCCATGCCCGTGCTCGCGCCCGGCACGCCGTCGGAGTGTTTCGATGTCGCCATCCTCGCGGCGCGACTCGCCGTGCGCTACATGACGCCGATCGTGATCCTCTCCGACGCGTTCCTCGCCAACAGCTCCGAGCCGTGGCGCGTGCCCGCCGCCGCGGACCTGCCGCCCATCGACGTGAAGTTCCGCACCGATCCCGAAGGCTTCGGCGCTTATCGGCGCGACCCCGCAACGCTGGCGCGGCCGTGGGTGCGACCGGGCACGCCCGAGCTGATGCACCGCGTGGGCGGCCTCGAAAAGGACGCGACGACCGGCAACGTGAGCTACGACGCGGTCAATCACGAGGTGATGGTTCACACGCGCGCCGAAAAGATCGCGCGCATCGCCGACGCGCTGCCGCCATTGGCGGTGGACGGCGAACGCGAAGGCGACCTGCTGATTCTCGGGTGGGGTTCGACCACCGGAGCCATCGCCAAAGCCGTGGCCACGCTGCGCGAGCAGGGGCGGCGCGTCTCGGGAACGCACCTCATCTCGCTGGCGCCTTTCCAGAAGGACCTCGGCGACCTGCTGCGCGGATTTCGCCGCGTACTGATCCCCGAGCTCAACACGGGGCACCTGCGGTTTTTGTTGCGCGCCACGTATGGCGTCGTGGCGACGGGACTCAATAAGATTCAGGGACGGCCGCTGCGCGTCGATGAGATCGCCGATGCCGCGCGGGCGCTGCTAGTGGAGAATTGATCGAAATGGTTGCCGAACAGAAATTGACGAAGAAGGACTTCACCTCGGATCAGGAGGTGCGTTGGTGCCCCGGATGCGGGGATTACGCCATCCTGACCGCCGTGCAAAAGACCATGCCCGAGCTCGGCATCCCGCCGCACAACGTCGTCTTCTTCTCGGGCATCGGATGCTCCGGCCGGTTTCCGTATTACATGAACACCTACGGGTTCCACGGCATTCACGGCCGCGCGCCGGCGTTCGCCACGGGCTTGAAGATGATGCGGCCCGAGCTGTCGGTGTGGATCGTCACCGGCGACGGCGACTCGATGTCGATCGGCGGCAACCACTTCATCCACGTGCTGCGCCGCAACGTCGATGTGAAGATCCTGATGTTCAACAACCGCATCTACGGTCTGACGAAGGGCCAGTATTCGCCCACCAGCGAGCAAGGAAAAAAGACGCGCTCGACGCCGTATGGCAGTCTCGACAACCCCTTCAACCCCATCTCGGTCGCACTCGGTGCGGGGGCGACCTTCGTGGCGCGCGCGATCGACGTCGAGGTCAAGCACCTCACCGAGATGGTCAAGGCCGCCGCGGCGCACAAGGGTACGGCGTTTGTCGAGATCTATCAAAACTGCACGGTCTTCAACGACGGTGCGTTCGAGAACATGACCGATCGCAAAGCGAAACACGACACGGTGCTTTTCCTGGAACACGGCAAGCCGATGGTCTTCGGCAAGGATCGCGAGAAGGGAATTCGCCTCAACGGCTTCGCGCCCGAGGTCGTCACCATCGGCGCAAACGGCGTGACCGAGGCCGATCTGCTCGTTCACGACGCATACAGCACGGACCCGGTTTATTCATTCCTGCTGTCCCAGATTTTACCGCCCGCGTTTCCCACTCCGGTCGGAATCTTTCGCGCGGTGCAGAATCCGACTTACGAAGCACTCAATCGCGAGCAGCTCGACAAGACCACGGCCAAGGCTGGGCGCGGCGACATCGACACCCTGCTGCGTTCCGGTGAGTTGTGGACGGTCGGTTAGCGCCTCCTAACCCGACTTCAACTAGTTGAATTATATCATTTTTACGAAGTTCCGGGTTTCCGGATTCGGAGAAGTTCCAAGAAAAATATGTGAATTTCCGGTCGTGGAATTTTTATTGCAAATTTGATTTTCCCGTCGTATAGAGATGTATCCGCACGGTTCAGATTTGGGGATGGGCCCTGCGGGCGCAATTGTCGCGCAACCACGTACGAACGGGAGGGGAACATGGCTCTGACGGATCTCCGAAATCGAATTGCGGGCAACCTGAGCGATCTCTCCGCGGATGCGGACTTTCAGAACGTCACCAAGGTCTGCATCTGGGTGATGGCGGACAGTTCCGCCGACGGGGACTTCTTCCACTTCATCAAATCGGGGAACTGGGGCAGCGTGCAGAACGGCGGCGTCGGTACGGGTACGAAGGACACGCTGGTCTTCGTCGTGACCCGGGCGACCTACCTTGCGCTTTGGCAATACACCAATCCGCCGTCGGAGTCGAATTTCAACACCGTGTTCGGCAACGCGCGCACGGCCAAGAAGCTGTCCGAATACGGCTACGACAACGGCGGTTCGGCCTACGCGGTGCAGGAAGCCATGTGGATTCTCTGGAAGGCGTAGTCGCCCGATCATAGACTCCATCGAAGCGGGGGCTCCGGGGGAACACCCCGGAGTTCACCCGCCACACCGCCGGACATGCGGGTCGGCTCCGGACCGTTCGCGGAATCGAGGTTCGAGCTTTCTGGTTTCGCCGGGCTCGACCTCGTTT
>CAZPJD010000272.1:0-13099 GCA_964586775.1 uncultured bacterium
CAGCGGGCCGATGATCGCCGCACCGATCTTCCATGCGAGCAGAATGCCGACCACCAGAGCGACGACGGTGGACGCGAGGGCGATCATGGTCGCGCGCTGATTCGCCGCCTGAACCGCCGGGCCCAGGGCATCCTGACGGTCCTTCATATCCGATTGCATCTCCTCGATCGCCGAAGCGAGTTTCGGACCGACGATGTCGAAATTTTCTTGTGTGATCTTTTCGATTTCCTCGATTTTTGCCGCCATTTCCACCAAGAGTCTGTGGTATTCTTCGGTGCTTCCCATCGTTTCCGCGACTGCTCGTTTCACGTCGGCGCTCAGCAGAGCGGCATCCAGGGCCTTGAGATTTTTTGTCAGACCGGCACCGTGCTCGCGTGCCACGGTCACATTTTTTTCGTCACCGCCATCCAGATACTTCACGACGTGCAGGCGCATCAGCAGCAGTTCGCGGCGGGCCTCGGCCGCTTGCTTCGTCGCCACGGTGTCACTTCCCAAAGCGACCGAATCCACGATTTTATTCAGCAATGCCTGGATCGACCCGCCGATGGTCCCCAGTTTTTCGTCATCGGCGTCGCTTTTGATGCGCAGGTCGAAGACCTTATCCGAACCCCCCTTATACTCGCCCATCATTTTTACGACGGCTTCCAGATCGGCGAGACATTCGTCGCGCAGCGCGCCCGGCGGGATCTCGGCGGAGCAGCGGGTTTTCGCCTCGTCGATGGCCTTTTGGGCATTCTCGAATCGCTCCCCGAACGCCTTCACGTGGGCCTGATCGCCCGTTTCGTTGAAGGTTCGCATCGAAAGCCGAAACGCGAGCGCGCCCGAATCGACGCGGGCGAGCGAGTTGCGGACGCGGGCCGTGCCCCGATAATCGTCGTAACCTTCGCCAGCCTTCTTCAGCCCCCACGCGCCGATGCCCGCCACCAGCACCATCAGCGCCAGCACAACTCCAAAACCCACCTTGATCTTCCTTGCCAGCATCCAGTCGTTGAAGTTGAACATGATTGTCTCCCTGGGCCCGGGCACCTGCGTCCCGGATTGAGTTTCCCACTCGAACTTGCTTGGAATCGGGTCGATTCGCCCCGTTACCTGAACGGTTTATCGGGGCAGCGCGCAAACTTGTTGAGAAAAATTTTTCGATCGCTCGAAATCCACTTGCAGAGGAAATGTTTCCGAAAGTGGAATATTTTAGATAGCTGAATTTCCTAAGTTTGGGAACCGCGCGTTACGTGTGAGAATTTCCGACTCTGCCGACGCCGTTTATTTCAACTTTGGCGAAAAGTCCGAAATGGCGTGAAAAATTATGGATCTTCTCTACGCTCTAGTTGGTCGCCGCAGTGCACCAAGGGTTGATTCGGCGTCGCGTTAGTTCGCTTCGGCTTTCCCGTCGACGACGAAAACCCGCGCGGCGCCTGCAGAGACATAGACGGTATCGCCCTTCGTAAGACCCAGTTGCGCGTGGCGCTCCTGCGTCATCTCCACGTCCGCCGCGCCGCCCCATTCACCCGCGAGCTCGACGCGAACCTGTGGTCCCGCCGCGAGAACGCGAACCACCTGCGCGCGAAGAGAAGGACGTCCCACGATCGGTTCAAGCGACACGTCCATCAGGTGCGGGCGCATGGCGAGCACCACGTCGGCGTCGCCGCCGGGCACGGAAACATCGACGGGCACGTCGCCCACGAAGGCGCGTCCGTTTTCGACGCGGCCGTGAAAGATGTTCACGTTGCCGAGGAATCGGTACACGAACAAATCCGCCGGGTGCGCATAGACATCCTCGGGCGTGCCCATTTGCACGATTCGCCCCTCATTCATCACCACCACGCGGTCGGCCAGCTCGAGCGCCTCTTCCTGGTCGTGCGTGATGAAGACGCTCGTGATGTGCAGCTCGTCGTGCAATCGACGCAGCCACTTGCGCAGCTCCTTGCGCACCTTGGCGTCGAGGGCGCCGAATGGCTCGTCGAGCAGCAAAAGCTTGGGTTCCACGGCGAGCGCGCGGGCGAGGGCGACACGCTGCCGCTGCCCGCCCGAAAGATGGTGCGGGTACTTGTCGGCCAGCCAGTCGATTTGCACGAGACGCAGCAGTTTCATCACGCGCTCGCGAATCTGCGCGCGGGACGGGCGCTCGGCGCGCGGGCGCACGCGCAGTCCGAAGGCGACGTTTTCGAAGATCGTCATGTGGCGAAAGAGCGCGTAGTGCTGAAAAACGAAGCCGACCCGTCGCTCCTGCGCGCGGCGCTTGGTCACCTCCTCGCCGTGAAAGAAGATGCGCCCGGCGTCGGGGGCTTCGAGCCCGGCGATCACGCGTAGCAGGGTGGTCTTTCCCGATCCCGATGGGCCGAGCAGCGCGACGAGCTCGCCGGAATCGACCTTGAGATCGACGTTGTTGACCGCGCAAAATGCGCCGAAGGTCTTGGTGATTCCGCGGACCTCGATGCTCATGCGGCCTCCCCCGCCTCGGCCCGCGTCCGCGTCTCGCGCCGCGTCGCCCATTCGACCAGACTCTTGAGCACAAGCGTGGCGAGGGCGAGGAGCGTGAGCAGCGATGCCATCGCGAAGGCGGCGACGAAGTTGTATTCGTTGTAGAGAATCTCGACATGCAGCGGCATGGTGTTCGTCTGGCCGCGGATGTGGCCGGAGACGACGGACACCGCGCCGAATTCGCCCATCGCGCGGGCGTTGCACAGGATGACGCCGTAGACGAGACCCCAGCGAATGTTGGGCAGCGTGACGCGCCAAAAGGTGCGCCAACCGCCGGCGCCGAGCACCATCGCCGCCTCTTCCTCCTCCACGCCCTGCGCCTGCATGAGCGGGATCAGCTCGCGCGCGACGAAGGGAAACGTGACGAAGACCGTGGCGATGACGATGCCGGGCACGGCGAAGAGCAGCTTGATGTCGTGCGCCGCGAGCCACGGCCCGAGCGCGCCCTGCAACCCGAACAGCAGCACGAAGATAAGGCCCGACACGACCGGCGATACGGCGAAGGGCAAATCGATCAGCGTGGTCAGCAACGACTTGCCGGGGAATTCGAACTTGGCGATCGCCCACGACGCCGAGACGCCGAAGACGAGGTTCGCGGGCACCGAAATCGCCGCCACCGTGAGCGTGAGTCGAATGGCCGAGAGCGCGTCGCCGTCGGCGAACGACGAAAAATACGCCTGCCAGCCCTTGCGCAGCGCCCCCGCGAAAACGGCTGCAAGCGGCGCGACGAGGAAAAGCCCGAGAAACCCGAGCGCCACGGCCAAGAGAATGACGCGGCCCACGGGCGAGCCTTTCGCCAGCTTCGGCGGCGCGGCGATTCGAGGGATTCTCAAAGCGGGACCGTGGGTCATGGGTTCCTCAGACGCTCCTCGTCGACCAATCGCTCCATCGCTGGAGCGCGTTGATGACAAGCAGCAGGGCGAACGAGACGACGAGCATCACCGCGGCGATGGCCGTCGCCCCCGCGTAGTCGTATTGCTCCAGCTTGGTCATGATGAGCAGCGGTGCGATCTCGGTCTTCATCGGCATGTTGCCGGCGATGAAGACGACCGAGCCGTACTCGCCCACCGCCCGCGCGAAGGCGAGCGCGAAGCCCGTCAGCAGCGCGGGGAGCAGGTTGGGGAAGACGACGCGGACGAAGGTCTGCGCCGGGGTCGCCCCCAGGCTCGCCGCCGCTTCTTCGATCTCGGTGCCCAGGTCCTCGATGATCGGCTGCACCGTGCGGATGACGAAGGGCAGGCTGATGAACGTGAGCGCGATGGTGATGCCCGCGGGCGTGAACGCGAGCTTGACGCCGAGGGGCTCGAAGAGCGACCCGATCCACCCCGTCGGCGCGAGCAGCGTGGTGAGCGCGATGCCCGCGACCGCGGTGGGCAACGCGAATGGCAGATCGACCATCGCGTCCACGACTTTTTTGCCGGGAAACTCGCAGCGCACCAGCACCCACGCGACCACGAGGCCGAAGACGAGGTTGATCACCGCAGCGACGAACGACGTGCCGAAACTCAGTCGGTACGCCGCGAGCACGCGCGCCGAGGTGATCGTCTCCCAGAGCGCGGCCCAGCTCATCGAGGCGCTTTTCCAGAAAAGCCCCGCGAGGGGAATCAGCACAACCAGGCAGAGGTAGAGCACCGTGAAGCCGAGCGTCACGCCGAAGCCGGGAATGATGGTGTGTCGCCTCGTCGCCACTTCGCCGCTCGCTCAGGGTTGGTAGATCTGGTCGAAGATCGCGCCGTCGGCGAAGTGCGTCTGCTGGGCTTTGGCCCAGCCGCCGAAGACCTCGTCGATGGTGAACAGCGCGACCTGCGTGAAGGTGCGGCCCGCCTTGGCGGCGGCGTCCGCGTTGCGCGGGCGGTAGTAGTGCTTCGCCGCGATCTCCTGCCCGGCGTCGGTGTAGAGGTATTCCAGATACGCCTTCGCGAGTTCGGTCGTGCCGTGCTTGGCTGCGTTCTTGTCCACGACCGCGACGGGCGGTTCGGCGAGGATCGACACCGACGGCGTGACGATCTCGAACTTGTCCGCGCCCAGCTCATTGACGGCCAGATACGCCTCGTTCTCCCACGCGAGCAGCACGTCGCCGATGTTGCGTTCGACGAACGTGGTGGTGGAGCCGCGCGCGCCCGAGTCGAGCACGGGGACGTTCTTGAAGATCTTCGTGACCAGCTCGCGCGCCGTCTGGTCGCTGCCGCCCGGTTGACGAAGCGCCCATCCCCACGCGGCCAGGTAATTCCACCGCGCGCCGCCCGAGGTCTTGGGATTCGGCGTGATGACCGCGATGCCATCCTTCGCCAAGTCGCCCCAGTCTTGGATGCCCTTGGGATTTCCCTTGCGTACGAGGAAGACGATGGTCGAGGTGTAGGGCGCGGCGTTGTTCGGCAGGCGCGTCTGCCAGTCGGGTGCGATGAGGCCGGACTTGCCCACGATCTCGTCGATGTCGTAGGCGAGCGCGAGCGTGACGACGTCGGCCTCGAGGCCGTCGATCACCGCGCGGGCCTGCTTGCCCGATCCGCCGTGCGACTGCTTGAACTCGACGACCTGCCCCGTCCGCTTCGCCGATTCCGCGGCGAAAACCGTGTTGAAGTCCTGATACAGCTCGCGGGTCGGATCGTACGACACGTTGAGGAGCGTGACCTTTTCGACCGGCGCGGGCGGGGTCGCGGCGGTACCCGCCGGCGCGCTTCCCGGTGCGGTGGGGGTCGAGGAAGAGCAGGCGGTCAAGAGCGCGATGGCCGCGACGAACGCGACCAGCACGGCACCACGGCGGACGGCGAACGTGAACATGCGATCCTCCCAGGCGATGTCATCAGGCCGCGTAGCGACGATCCGGGCATCCGACGCGCGACGCCCTTGGACCAACGGTCCATGTCGTCCTTATATCATTTATATCCCATAAGTCAAGTATGATTTAAAGACGAACGCGATTCGGCGACCCGCCTACCGCTGCCCGTATGCCAACGTGGAGGGAGAGGGGGGACGAAAAGGGCAAGAGAGGGGGAAGGGGCATGGGCGCGGACGGGCGTCGCGCGGCGCTGCATGTCCGCTTCGATTCGTGCTATGACGGTTGGCGACACTCCCGGGCGGCGAACGTGGTCACACGGCTTCTGAAGCGTTCCGAACAGACGAAGACGATCCGGCTTCCGGCGGCGGTCGAGGCAGATCAGGTCGTCGGCACGCGGCGCGGGATCAACCCGTGGCTCGACGCGCACCCTTTCGTGTGCGGCTACGCGGCGATGGCCGTTTGCGTGGCGCTGATTCTCGCGACGAATCTGACGACCTTCGCGATCTCGTTGCTGTTTCTGTATCTCGTCTCGGATTTTCTGACGAACGATCTGCGCCGGCTGGCGCCGTTTTTGCCGAAAGCGCTGCTGTTCTCGATCCTCTACGTCGCCGTGATCGCCCTGATGTTCCTCGTAGCCTACAACATCATCCCCAACGTCCTGCGCCAGGTGCCCGATCTCGCGAGGGACATGCAGGAACAGGCGCTGGCGCTCTTCGCAAAGGCCGACGCGCGATGGGGTCTCACGCAGTACGTAAACATCGAGGACGTGCGCGGGCACATCGTGTCGGTCTCGACGGAAGCGCTCGGCGTGGCGGTCGCCAATCTCACGGACGCCTACCACGGGTTCTTTTTCTTCATCTTCGCGCTTTTCGTGAACCTGCTTTTCTACCACAACCTCGATAAGGTGGACGCCGTTTTCGCGCGACGGCCCGAGAGCCTGATGGGGTTTTTGTACCGATTCGTGGTGGCGCGCACGCGGTTGTTCTACCACTACTTTAAAAAGGTCATGGGCGGGCAGATCATGATCTCCGCGGTGAACACCGCGATCTCGACGATCGTGATCTACGGCCTCGGGATGCCCAAGCCCGCGCTGCTCGTGCTCACGGTCTTTTTGTGCGGGCTCTTCCCCATCGTCGGCAATCTCGTGTCGAACACGATTTTAACCGTCACGGCGCTCGTCGCCATCGGGCCGTGGGCGGCCGCGGTGTGTCTGGGTCTACTCATCGGCATCCACAAGCTCGAGTACTTCCTGAATTCCAAGATCATCGGCGACATCGTGCACCTGCCGATGGTCGTCACGATTACGGCGCTCATCGTATTCGACGTGCTGATCGGGATTCCGGGGCTCATCTTGGCGATCCCGATCCTGCTGTTTGGCCGCGACGAGCTGGAGCGGATTCCCGGTCTCGCTCGCGCGCGCGAGGCGGTGGCCGACGCGCCGCCGGCGGATTGATCGTTCACGCTTTCATCGAAGGGGGAGACCATGCCGATGCTCAAGGAGTTCAAGGATTTCGCGATGCGCGGCAACGTGCTCGACATGGCGGTCGGCATCATCATCGGTGGGGCGTTCGGCAAGATCGTCACGTCGCTGGTGAGCGACGTCATCATGCCGCCGATCGGCCTGCTGATGGGCAAGGTCGATTTCTCGAACCTCTACGTCACGCTCATGGAGGGAACGACGGCGGGGCCCTACGCATCGCTCGAGGCCGCCAAGGCCGCGGGCGCGGTGACGATCGCGTGGGGAACGTTCGCCAACACGATCATCAACTTCGTGATCGTTGCCGCCGCCGTCTTCATGCTCATCCGCTCGGTCAACCGCATGGCGAAAAAAGACGCGCCCAAGGCCGAACCGACGACGAAGGACTGCCCCTACTGCGCGACCGCGATCCCGATCAAGGCGACGCGCTGCGGGCACTGCACGTCGCAGCTTTAGTCAAGTTCGGGACGGTGACGAATGGTGCTTGGTTTGCGGCTCGCATCGCGACCGCGGTGGGCATTTTCGCGAAATTCGTGACACGGTTTATCGAGTCGCACGACGTTTTTCAGTCGTTGCGGCGCGACTCCTCGGCGATTCCCGGCGCCCACCGGCGAACTTCGCGACCGCCCCCCGATTGATCGTTGCAATTTGGGATTGGGCGGCTAACATCGCACCCGCTTTCGTCCGGCGCGCCGCGCCGGGATTTTCCGCGATTCGCGGAGCTTGCGGAGCGCGCCCCCGCCGCGCGGGCGAGCGCGACCGTTTTGGGGGAACACACCATGGCCGATATCCGCCGCCGTTCCTGGGCCGAGCCGTTCAAGATCAAGGTCGTCGAGCCGCTCAAGATCACCACCCGCGCCGAGCGCGAAGCCGCGATCCGCGAAGCGGGCTACAACACCTTCCTGCTCAAAAGCGAGGACGTCTACATCGACCTGCTCACCGACTCGGGCACGTCGGCGATGTCGGACGCGCAGTGGGCCGCGATGATGATGGGCGACGAGGCCTACGCGGGCTCGAAGAACTTCTATTTCATGTGCGAGACGATCGAGAAGTACTACGGCTACCGCCACGTCATCCCCACGCATCAGGGCCGCGGCGCGGAGCACATCCTCTCGCAGGTCATGATCAAGCCCGGCGACGTGGTGCCGGGCAACATGTACTTCACCACCACCAAGGTCCATCAGGAGCTCGCCGGCGGCAAGTTCGTCGACGTCATCATCGACGAGGCGCACGACCCCGAGAGCACGCACCCCTTCAAGGGCAACATCGACCTCACCAAGCTCGACGCGGCGGTGAAGCAGGTCGGCGCCGAGCGCGTGCCCTACGTCAGCTTCGAGGGCAACGTGAACATGGCGGGCGGCCAGCCCGTGAGCCTCGCGAACTTCAAAGAGGTGTACGAGTACTGCGCGCCGAAGGGCATCAAGGTCATGCTCGACGCCACGCGGCTCATCGAAAACGCCTACTTCATCAAGATCCGCGAGGCGGGACAGGGCGAACGCACCATCGAGGCGATCCTGCGCGAGATCTGCTCCTACGCCGACGGCATGACGATGTCGTCGAAAAAAGACCACCTCGTGAACATCGGCGGATTCCTCGCGGTGAACGACGACGCCATCGCGCAAAAAGCCCGCGAGATGGTGGTGGTGTACGAGGGCTTGCACACCTACGGCGGCATGGCGGGGCGCGACATGCAGGCGCTCGCCCAGGGCATCATCGAGGCCGTGCAGTTCGATCACATGCGCGCGCGCGTCGGTCAGGTCGAGTACCTCGGCCAGAAACTGCTCGACCACGGCATCCCCATCGTCGTGCCCATCGGCGGCCACGCGGTGTATCTGAACGCCAAGAAATTCCTGCCGCACCTCGATCAGGATCAGTTCCCCGCGCAGGCGCTGGCCGCGGAGCTGTACGTCGATTCCGGCGTGCGCGCCATGGAGCGCGGCAACGTCTCGGCCGGTCGCGGACCCGACGGCAAAAACCTGCGCCCGCGCCTCGAACTCGTGCGTCTCACCATCCCGCGCCGCGTGTACACGCAGGCCCACATGGACGTGACGTGGGAGTCGATCTGCGACCTCTACGAAAAGCGCGACTCGATCCGGGGACTGCGTTTCACGTACGAGCCCGACACGCTGCGCTTCTTCCAGGCGCGATTCGAGCCGGTGTGACCAAGCGGGTGTGACCAAACACCGCGGCCCCGCCGAAGCGAGGCCGCGGTCGGTCAGAATCGATCTACGCTCGGTTCATGACGCCCACGGGTTCGCGTCGCATAGCGCCGTGAGGCACAGCCCCCAGTCGTCGCACGATTCGGACAGTTCGGAACACGCGCGCCAGCAATCGGGCGCTTCGCCGTCGCACACGCGGGCGGTGTCGAAGGTCGCGTGGCACTCGCCGAGCGCGGCGCGCAACTCGCCGTCGCAGTCGGCAGTCGTGTCGTCGTCGGTTACGTCGTCGTCCGCCGTGTCGTCATCCGTTGTGTCGTCGTCGGTCGCGTCGTCGTCGCTCGCGTCGTCATCGCCCGAGTCATCATCGGCGTCATCATCCGCATCGTCGTCGGTCGAGTACGTGTAGCAGTTCGCCGCCACGCACTCGTCGAGGTCGAAGCAATCCGTGGCGATGGCGGAACACTCGGCGAGGCACTCGGCGTCGTCCGCGCCCTGCGCGCACGCCGCGATCACGTAACCGCCGTCGTACACGTTGCCCGCGTCGTCGGTGATGACCCAGTCGCAGGAATAGGCGTTGTCCACGCTATCGTACTGGCACTCGGCGTCCTCGCCGTCGTCGTCGTTCCACGTGTCCTCGTTCGCGAGGCCGTCGTCGTCCTCCACCGGCCCGCACGCCACACCGGTCGCCAGCGAAACGCACAGCAGCATCGCGCCGAGGATCGCGATCCAGATCGATTTCGTCGTCATGGCCGCGCCCTCCTATGCCGCGCGACGCGCGAACGCGTCGTCGTTGCCCGCGACCGTGTCGTCGTCGGTGGTGTCGTCGTCCGCCGTGTCGTCATCCGTCGTGTCGTCGTCCGTTGTGTCGTCATCGGACGTGTCGTCGTCGACGTCGTCGTTGCCCGTGTCGTCGTCGGGTGTTTCGGGATCGGGGATCGCCTCGACGGGCCACTGGCCGGTGATGTCGTACACGCGCACGGGCGCGTCCTGCGGGGCGTTTTCGCACCGGGCAAGCAGCGCGCCGCGCAGAGCCCCCGTCACGCGGTCGATGTACCAGTTCATCTGGCCGAGCGTGTTCTGCGTGCCGCACGCACCAGCCGCGTCGTTTCGCGGCGGGCTGACGATGAACAGTCGGATCACGGCGTACGGATTGCCTTCGGGCGCCTCGACCTCGACATACGGTTCGATCGTCGCGAAGGGGCGCAGCACGTCGGCCCCGGCCGCATCGCCGATCACCAGCCACGCGCGGTGCGGCGAGTCGGCGTCGGCCTCGCTCCAACGCACGTTCATGTAGTTGCCGCCCTCGATGGCGAGCTGGATGCCCTGCCAGGTCACGTGGCCCAGGTGATCGAGATCGCCGTCCGGCGGCGGCTCGATGTCGTCATCCTGCAGGTCGTCATCTGTCGTGTCGTCGTCGGTCGTCTCCTCGCCCGAGCCGCAACCGCCCTCGTCGTCGTTCTCGTTGTCGTTGCCGCTGCACGAGACCGACACCACCACGACGGCGAGCGAAATGACAACCAGGCTGATGGCGACGATGGCGACGATCGCCACCACGCCGGTGAGGCCAAGAAAGGTGATGGCCGCGACGCCGGTTTCCACCACGCCGGCGCGCCCGCGCCGTCCCACGGGTCTACGTATCCTCATGGATCCCTCCATTGAAAATGGGCACACATCGACCCGCCGCCATCGAATGAAAATGGGCGCTCGCCGCAACACGGCGATCACAACGTCATGAAAAACGGCTCGAACATCCCCAGCCCGCGCGGTCGGGAGAAACGGCGAAGCACAATCCAATGCTCATTTATCCCACATCGATATCCGATTATGCAAGAAAATTCTCGAACCTCTTTCGAGGATATCGATACCGATCGGTCGGAAACGCGGTGTTTCCGCCTTTTCCGCGGACGGTTTTGTGCTAGAGTGCGTCGCCATTTTCGAGGGAGAAGACGATGACGGCAATGAAGATGTGGACGGCGATTTTCGCGGCCGTCGCCATGGTGTTGACCGGCGTCGCGGCAAGTGCCGACGACGCGATCCGGCTGCGTTCGCGGACCTTCACCCCCATCGCCACGAGCGACGCGGCCGGGGACCTGCGCGCGAACATCGGCGCGCGGGTGGTGGTGCAGCTTCTCGCGACACCGAACGAGGCGATGCGCGACGCCTACCGCGCTCAAGGCATCCACCTGCTGCGCCCGCTGTCGGGCACGGCGTGGCTCGCGCGCATCGACGCGCGCGACTTCGCGGCCAAATCCGCGCCCGCGATGCGTTGGGTGGGGCGGCTCGATGCCGCGGACAAGATTCACGAGAGCGTCCGCACGGGCGTCTTCGGTCCGTGGAGCGTCGCCGAAGACGGGCGGCGCGTGCTGTATGTCGGCATGTTCCCCGACGTGAGCGAGGCCGAGGGCCGCGCGTTGCTGGCGTCCTTCGGACGCCCGATCGAGCACACGAAGGCGACGAACGGTTGGCTCGTCGCCGTCGATCCGGCGCGCGTGCGCGACTTGGCGTCGCGCGACGAGGTCGTGTGGATCGAGGAATCGCTGCCGGCCCTCACGCCGAACATGGACGTGGCCAAGCCCGCGGTGGGCGGCGACGTGGCGAACGAGGACTACGGCGTGCGCGGCGCGGGGATCAAGGTGCTGATCCTCGACGGCGGCACGGTCTTCAACGGCTTCCATCAGGATCTCGCGGGGCGCATCACCGTGATCGGTCTGCCGATTCCCGACATTCTCGTCGGGCATGCGACCAACGTGATGGGCATCGTGGGCGGCAACGGCACGGTGTCGGGCGGGCAGTTCGTGGGCATTGCGCCCGAGGCGCTGTTCATCTCGGCGTCGGTTCTGCCGCTGTCGGTTCCGCCGCTCTACAACAGCCCGGCGAGCATCGAGAGGCAGTACCGCACCGCTGTGCAGGACCACGGCGCGAACGTGTCGAACAACTCCATCGGCGCGAATCTGGCACGGTTCGGCGATGCGCTGTGCAACATGGAAGGCGACTACGAGGGCACCGCGCAACTCATCGACGCGCTGGTGTACGGCAAATACGGTCCCATCACGATCGTGTGGGCGAACGGCAACGAGCGCGGCTACGGCGCGTGCGGCAGCACGTACTCCACCACGCCGCCGCCGGCGCCCGCCAAGAACACCATCGCCGTCGGCGCGGTCAACAAGGACACGCTCGTGATGACGAGCTTTTCGAGCTACGGCCCGACCGACGACGGACGCCTGCGCCCCGACGTGAGCGCGCCGGGGTGCGTGACCGACGGCACCTCGTTCTCCGAGGGCATCACCGCGTGCGGCCCGGGCGACAAATACATCGCCATGTGCGGCACGAGTCAGGCGAGCCCGGTCGTCGCCGGCGCGGCGGCGCTGGTGCACGAATACTGGTCACTGAAGAACGGCGGCGCTCAGCCGTGGGCGTCCACGGTGAAGGGTCTCATCATCCATGGCTCGCTCGACGAGGACGGCCCCGGCCCGAACTATCGTTACGGGTACGGCGTGTTGCGGATCCCGCCGTCGCTCGACCTCGTCGACGAGGCGAAGGTTCGGCAGGACGCGATCGATCAGGGCGACGAACTGACACTCGACTTCGAGGCCACGGGCGGCGAGGTGAAGGCCACGCTCGTGTGGACCGACCCGCCCGGGCCAACGATGACCGCCAAGGCCCTCGTGAACGACCTCGACCTTTCCATCGACGCTGGCGACGCGGATTGGCTGCCGTGGGTGCTCGATCCGGCGAGCCCCATGGACGACGCGACGCGCGGCGAAAATCACCGCGACCCGGTCGAGCAGGTGCTCGTGGACGACGCGGCTGCGGGCGACCCCGTGACGGTGGTCGTGCGCGCGACCGAGGTGCCGATGGGCCCGCAATCGTTCACCCTCATTGTTTCGGGTGTCCGCGATCCCGAGAGCGGCGACGACGACACGGCCGATGACGATGCGTCCGACGACGACATGTCGGACGACGACGCGGCGACGGACGACGATGCCGCGGGCGACGACGACGACGATGACGACGGATGCGGGTGCTGAGGTCGGATCGGTTGCGGGGATCGAAGAATTCGTATCGCGCCCCGGAACATCCCCGGGGCGCGATTTTCTTTACGCTACCAAGCGCAGACTCCACAGGAACGCCGGCGCGCTGCGCAGCCGAAAGTGCGTGATCGACTTCGACACCAGCTTGCCCGTCGCGACCTCGGTGAGGCGGCCG
>CAZPJD010000273.1:0-7786 GCA_964586775.1 uncultured bacterium
CGGGGTCGATCCGCCGGCAATAGCGGCGCGACGCGGTCCACCATCTCCCACATCAGGGGCTTTTCCTCGCCCACCGACAGCCCCCCGATCGCGTAGCCGTCGAAGCCGATCTCCATCATCTCGTGCGCGCTGCGTTCGCGCAGGTCGCCGAACATGCCGCCCTGCACGATTCCGAAGAGCGCCTGATCGTTCGCCGACTTCGCCTCGCGGCAGCGGCGCGCCCATCGACCCGTGCGCTCCATCGAGAGCCGGGCGTAGTCGTGCGTCGCGGGGTATGGGGTGCATTCGTCGAAGATCATGATGACGTCCGCGTCCAGTGCTTCCTGAACCGCGATGGCCGACTCCGGCGTGAACTGGTGATAGCTGCCGTCGATGGGGCTCTGGAAGCGAACGCCCTCCTCGGTGATCTTTCGAAGCGCCTGAAGCGAATAGACTTGGAACCCGCCCGAATCGGTGAGCATCGGCCGATGCCACGACGCGAATTTCGCCAGCCCGCCGAAGTCGCGTACGGCCTCGTGGCCCGGCCTCAGGTAGAGGTGAAATGTGTTGCCCAGGATGATCTGCGCGCCGAGCGCCTCCAGATCGTCCGGCCCGATGGCTTTGACGGAGCCCTGCGTGCCCACGGGCATGAAGACCGGCGTGTCGACCACGCCGTGGGCGGTCGTCATCACGCCGCGCCGGGCGGCGCACTGGGGGTCCTTGGCGCGAAGCTGAAATCCGAAAGCCGTCATCTGGAACCGAAAGGTGAGAAACGGCGTCTTTTTAAGGACGGTTGACGCGAATGACAAGCGCGCGCTCGATTGACACCCCCGAGTCGAAAACCTAAATTCCCGCGGTGTTTTCGCCCCGTTTGGACCCGTCACGGAGCCGTAAAATGATCCGGTCCCGGATTCTTGGACTCGCAATTCTGACGCTGACCACGGCCCTCGCCGTTTTTGCCTGCTCGCAGGGCGAGTCGCCCGCGCAAAAGCCCGCCGAGGTGCCCGTGGCGACGCAGGCCACCCCCGCGCCGGTCGCCGTCGATCAGAAGGTCAAGGTCGAGCTGTTCGTCATGTCCCAGTGCCCGTTCGGAAAAGGGGCCGAGGGCGTGATGATGAAGGTGGTGAACACCCTGCCCGGCGCGATCGACCTCGATCTGGGATGGGTCATCAACACCACGGACGGACCCGAGAAGTTCAAGTCGCTCCACGGCCCCGCCGAGGTCGCGCTCAACAAGGTGCAAGCGTGCGTGGGCATCGTGCACGGCGACAAACAGCTTCCGTTTATCACGCAGTCCAACGAGACCACCGACCCGTGGCAGGAAACCGCGAAGGCGATGGGGCTCGACATCGACCAGATCGAGGCGTGCACCAAGGACGGCCGCGCCGACGCCGAGATGGCCGCCGACGCCCAGATCAACAACAAGCGCGGCATCAACGCGAGCCCGACGATCTTCATCAACGGTCAGGAATACGGCGGAACCGTCAGCAGCCTCGACCTCTTCGACGCCGTGTGCAAGGCGATGGGGCCGAAACAGCCGTCCGTGTGCGCGAACCCGCCCGAGTCGCTCTCGCGCTCGGATGGTTCGAGCGCGGGCCGTTGCGGTGACGACGCCGAGGCCGCGGCGCAGGTCGACCCCTCGCTCGTGGACGAGATGGCGATCACGCACACCGTGATCCTGCCCGCGGGGGCGTTCAGCGATCACTCGGCCAAGGTGCTTCAGCAGACCAAGGGCCTGTTCCCCAAGGCCGAGATCGTGCAGATCCCGTCGAGCGACGCCAAGGCGAAGAAGATGATCGCCGACTACAAGCTCGAATGGCTGCCCGCCTTCATCTTCCCGAAAGAGGTGGAGAAGGCGAAGAGCTTCGCGCGGATGAAGGCCGTGATGCTTCCGCTGGGCGACGGCTCGGCGGGCTATCAGCTCGATCCGATGAAGATCGCGTCGAACTACTCCCTCGCGCGGCCCGCGACCCCCGGCACGCTCGACATCATCTACACGCCCTATTCGCCCCGGTCGCTCACGCTGCTGCTCGACATCGTGGACACGCTCGCCACACCCGAGTTCGCCTCGGCGAACGGCAAGGTGCGCCTGCTGGCGGCACCGCGCATCGACCCCAAGGGCAACCTCGTCGCGCAGCGAGGCGAGCCCGAGATGGAAGAGATCGAGCGGCACGGCGCGATCCTCGCGAACTGGCCCGACAAGTTCCGCGCCTATCTCGAAGCGCGGCGCAAGAACCCGGGCGGCACCTATTGGGAGGAGTTCTGCGAGGCGGCCGGGCTCGTGCCCGCGGACGTGAAGGCCAAGGCCCGCGACGCGGCCACGACCGAGGCGCTCAAGGCGAACGCCACACTCGCGACCGAGCTCGGCATCGGGGTGGATATCATCTTCCTCGTGAATAACCGCGAGCTGGTGCAGGTGCAGGATCGCGACGAGTTTAGGCGGCTCGTCAAATACGCGCTCGCGGCGAAGTAGTCCGCCGAGCGACCGGCATGTGGCACAGCCCCGCCATAGCGGGGCTGTGCCGATCGGCCCGAATTTCCTATGCCCGAAATCTCTCCGCGAAGCTCTTCTTGACCGCGCGCTGCAAAGCGGCGCCCGCGGTTTTGCCCAGTACCAGATCGTAGGCCAGGATCAGCGCGCCCACGCACGGCTCGTCGGCGAGGCGTTTGATCCGCACGTTGGGATACGCGCGACGCACTCTCTCGGAAAGCGCGTCCACCATCGCGGGGTCCTCTCCTTTTTGAAACACGCTGCCGCCGAGCACGAGGCGCACGGCCTCATCGCGATCCGGGAACAGGCGCTTCATACACGACAGAACGTTCGCGGCGCACTCGCGCCCGGTTTTTTGCAGGATATTTCGCGCGACGCGGTCGCCCATCTTGGCGGCGCGGAATACGAGCGGCGCGAGGCCGTTGAAGCGGTATTCCGAGCGCTCCGAGTCGAAGTACGTCAGTTCGACGATATCGACGACGGTCGGGCAGCCCAATTCGTCGGCGATCAACTTCGACAGCAGTGTCTTCGGTCCGCGTCCGTCGTATTCGCGGAACCCCGCGATGATCGCCTTCGCAATCAGGTCGGCCGAACTGCCCTGATCGCCCGAAAACGGCCCGAACCCGCCGACCTTGATGTGCTCGCCCGCCGCGTTGAAGCCCATCGTATTCGAGCCCGTCCCCGCCACGCTCGCCACGCCGATGCCGTCGGGCGTTCCCGCGCGCAGCACGAGCGTCGTATCGTTGCACAGCACGAACGCGCCCGACGGATCGATTGGCTCCAATATGCCTCGCACGATGTCGAAATCGGCCTCGCGGTCGGCCCCGGCCACGCCGTAGCCCGCCGCGATCACGTCCGCCGGTTTCGCGCCCGCGGCACCCAGCGCCTGCCCGATCGCGTTCGCGATCTCGATGCGCGCGAAGGACTTGCCGTTGCCCTGAAAATTCCCGCAGCCCGCGCGACCGAACCCCAGCACGTTGCCGTTCATGTCGGCGACGGCGGCCTGCGTCTTGGTCCCGCCCGCATCCACGCCCAGCACGAGCCCGTTCGCGCGCGCGGACGATCCGATCTTTTTCATGACGTCACGCTTTCCTGGACTTCGCGGCCGAGCGCGCGGCCTCGCGGGCGGATTTGCGTCGAGCCGTCAGCCAGATGTCCACGGGGGTCTTGTAGCCACCGGGGTCGCGGAATGGAAAGTCGATGCGCCGACCCGTCGCGGCGGACAGGTAGCCTGCGATCATGATCTCCAGCACCACTCGCCCATCGATGCCGCTCTCCAGCGGCGTGCCGCCATGGCGGATGCAGTTCACGAAATCCTGCATCTCCTGCGGATAGCCGTTCTGCCAGTTTTCCGCCCATCCCGGGTGCGTCCAGCCTTTGCCGGCGTGATCCTCGTCGCCTCCGGCGCCGGGTTCGGAAAACATTTTCATCCCCCAGCCGTCCTGAAGCAGCGCGCTCTGAATCACACCCTTCGTTCCGTGGATCTCGGCGCGCGACTCCATGCCGCCTTTGAGCGTCCACGACGATTCGACGAGTGCCTTCTTGCCGCCCTCGAACTCGATGATCATCACGCAGTGGTCGTCGAGTTCCATCATCCCGGCGTAAGCATACAGGCCGAGATCGCAATACACGCTCTTCACCGCGGGCTTGCCGAGCGTCCAGCGGCAGTACTCGATCGCGTGGCAGCCCATGTCCATCAGGATTCCGCCGCCGGCGAGATCGGCCTGAAAGAACCACGGCGAATACGGCCCCGCGTGCTTTTCGGATTGCTTGACGAAAAATACATCGCCGATCGCGCCCGAGTCGGCGAGCTCCTTCGCGCGAACGAATTTGGGGATGTAGCACAGCTCCTCGGCGTAACCGATGACGACGCCCGCCTTCTTCGCCGCGTCGATCATCTCGTCGGCCTCGGCGAGCGTCAGGCACAGCGGCTTTTCGACGATCACGTGCTTGCCGGCGCGGATCGCCGCGAGGGCGTAGGGCGCATGCAGCGAATTGGGCAGGCTGACGGTGACCGCGTCGACGTCTTTGCGCGCGAGCATCTCCTTCAGATCGGGATGATGCGCGGGGATGCCCTGCGCCTTGCAAAACGCCTTGGCGCGGACCTCGTCGCGGCTGTGCTGCGCGACGACCTTCACCCCCGCCAGCGCGCGAAACGCCTCCATGTGCGTGACCGAGATCCAGCCCGAACCGATGATGCCGATGCGCACGGTTTTCATGAAATCGCCCCCGAAAAAACGCCGGAAGAATGCCGAGCCCGAATCGCGATTCGCGACCGACGAACCTATACATCCGCGACCCACGCGACGCAAGAAAATCGCGGATGACGGATTGCGACCGGAGTCGCGGGCCCGTCGCCGCCGCGCGTTCGCTGGAGGGGCCGACGACGCGCTGCCGCGATCGGGGAGTCGCGAGCGCGGCGATGGCCGAGGGATATTCCTCTTTATAATAATACCCGGCCAAACCAGATGCGAGTAATTTTTGCCAAACAAAATGCGAGTAGCTACCTCAAAATAACTTGGGTTTTTGAATCGAAGCGCTCATTTTCTCGACCGGGGGCGCTGGACTGACCCGGGGCCCCGATCGGGGCTTCCCGGCGCGCGCGATCGGCGATGGGGGCAATCCGCCTTCCGAGTTCGCGCGCAACCGTCGCCACGTCAGACCTCCTCGATGCTGATCGCCGTATCGCCCTCGATGTCCGCGTCGTTGGCGTTGTCATGCCAGACCTCGACGTAGAGGTAGTCGTCGGTGTCCAGCTTCACCAGCGTCGTGCCGTCGACCAACGTGTTGCCACTGGTGACTCCATCGCCATCAGAACGCATTTTCCGGAGGGTGTACGTGCGCGTTGTTGCGCCGGAGTCGTCGTAGTGGCGTAGCCGCAATCTCAAAATATTCGGGGTGGTCCAAGACACTCCGCCCGTCGCTCCCAAATCCACGATCGCGCTCACGCGCAGGATCTGCGTGCGGCTCGCCGTGTACTTCCAGCTCGCGCCCGATCCGGTCACCGCGCCCGGCAGGGTGTTCCACTCCGAGTCGTCGAAATCGACGCGGGTCCAGGCTTCCTTGGTGGCGGTCTGCGTCGCCCCCGTCACGCCGATCCGCGCCGATGGCCGGTGGCCAAGCTGGGTGTGGCCGATGCCGCCGGCGAGCGCGCCGAAAAAGTCACCAACGATGCCGATGGTCACGTTGTCGGGGTTCGGCTCCATCTGACCGCCGATGTTGAACGTCATGCCCGGCCCGGCCAAATCGTGATTGATCTTGTCCGGCGTCACGGCGTAGGCCGCGATCTGATCCGTCCCGATTCCGCCGCTCGGAACGCCGAACTCGTCGCCGTCGAGGGCGATGGTCGATCCGTCCGGATTGGCTGCCAGCGGATTGCCCCCGCCGCCCGTGAGGCCGGCGCCGGCGACGCTGGTGTTCAGCTTGTCCTCATCCACCGCATTGTTGGCGATTTTCGCCCTCGTCACCGCGCCGTCGACGATCGCGTCTTCCGGCACCGAGTCGTCGGCCTGCGTGCCGTCCGGATTGTGAGCCGTCGAAAACGGCCACCCGATACCGCCCGATCCCGTTGGCCCACCGGCGCTGACCGTGCCGGGCGTCCGGATGTCCTCGAGCTGGCATTCCCAAGTCACCCACGTCACGTTTCCCGCCTCGGCTTGAAAATGATTCACCCGCGCCCCGGCCGAGTAGCCGCCGTCTTTGAGCGCATCGGTCATCGACCCCTCGGTGCGGCAGTTGTCGAGCACGAGGAAGTTGCTGGCGGTGGTGTAAAACCCCTCGGCGATGGGGTCGCCCGACGCCGCGACGACGATGTTGCGGCCGCACGCCCCACCCGTGTACGACCAGTCGATACCCCGACCGCCGGCGGCGATCTGGACGACCATGAGATGCCACACCTCCGGGCTTTGGCAGATCGCGAGATAATTGCAGCCGCCGCCGGCAAAGCTGGGCGGCGTCGAGCCGTCCGGGTTCGCCAGAACCAGGCGCGTGTCGGACGTGCGCGCGGCGATCACGTAGGTTCCGGCGTCCGGGCCGGTCTGGATCATGATGACCGCGTTCGTCGACAGTTTGGCGAACTCGCCGCCAGAGTCGTCGAGCTGAGCCGTCCCCGCGTTGGTGCCGCCCGAACGCACCCGGTTCTCAAACGCGACGACCGGATCGCCCGTGCCGCCAAGGACGGCGCCGGCGACGCCGCGCACGCGCCAGCAGCTCGGTATAACAAAGGTCCCCGCGCCGGCGAATCCGCCGATCACGACGACCTCGATCGCCACGTCGCGATACGCCTCGACCAACGCGACCCACCCGGCCCATCCGTTGAAGTCGCCCACGGCGACCTCGCCGTCGCCGAGCGTGAACACCATCCTGCCCTCGTCGGGGCGGCCGGTCGGGGCAATCGCATCGTAATCCGTCGCCTCGTCGGCGATCGTCGCCAGCGCCAGCGTCTCGGCGTCGGCGGGCTCGGCCGGCGGAACGGCGTCAGCCGCACTCGCGACCTCGGCCCCCGTCACAACATCGTAGTAAGCCGCGACGCCGGGATAAGTGGCCACGTAGGTGTGGCGGCATACGATGCGATCGATGCGCGTCATCCCGGCCGCGGGCGGCGTGATGGCCAGCTCGTCCGTCAGCGTGGCGGTCTCCTCGATCCGAATGCCCTCACGCGTGAACAGCACCCCCGCCTCGATTGAAACGTATCCGGCCGAGCCGGGCACAACGCGAAATCCCGAACGCGGGCCGCGCGGGGCGACCCCCTTCATCTGCCGGTTGAACTCGGCGGCGTCGGCTTGGGCGCGAAAATCGAGGCTGCGATATTGGGTCATGACAAAACTCGGTCGTTGGTTGTTGGTTTTTGGTCGTTGGTCATTGCGTCACGACACCTCGACGAAGGTGTTCAGACGGTAGCCGTCGTCCAGCGTCCAGGTGTCCACGTCCGGGGTGTCGAGGCGCAGGTATTCGTACCCCTCGCCCGGCTCGTAATCAAAAATCACATGAGCGGGACGGAACTTGTCCATCTCGCCGAAGAAACGCACCTGATCGGTCGGAACGCCGGTCACCGTGACGCGGCGAACAAAAGCCCGGATCCGCGTGATGGCAAGCGCCACGCCCATGCGCGGGCCGTGGGCGTCGAAAAACGGACCGGTGCCCGCCTGCCTCCAAAAATCGAAGCCGAGGCGCCCGGCGAGCTGCGCGTCGGTCTCGCCCGGCAAGCGCGAAACGCGCCCCATGCCCAGCGCATGCCGGTCGACGTACTCGCCCTCGCTGGTGGCGGGGTGCATCATGGCCGCGCCGGCGACGATCTGGTCGCGCGCCGTGTCCATC
>CAZPJD010000274.1:0-20802 GCA_964586775.1 uncultured bacterium
GTGGCCATAGAAGAGAGAGACGAAAGAAGACCCGTTCGCGGCAACGGTTCTGTGCTTGTCCTCCCGCCCGGCGAAATTGAAATGGATTAGAGCTTTGCCCCTCGTTCGAGAAAACTTCTCGGTCTGATCTGTCGGTTCTGAGCGCTTTCGCGCATGAGCCCTGTCTTTCTAACACACCCTGCACGTCAAGAAAAGGGTTTTCGCGCCCTCTCGCCCGATTCCCGGCGATTCCCCCGGCGTCACGGTTTGAGCAGTCCCGAATACGAAACCGCTTCCAACGTCACGGGATTGTTCAGCATTTTGTCCGTGATGACCCAGACCGCCGTTTGTTCGGCCTGTTCCGTCGCGTTGGTTTTTTCGATCTTCGACGGCATCGTCACCTTGACGGTCAGGATCCGGCGCGAGCGCTCGCCCTCGGCGGAACGCTGTGCGTACACCGACGCGGGCAGGTTCATCCGAAACACGTCGATCGCCCCGTCGCGCCCCATGAAGACGAGGCTGTTGGGCGTTTTGCGAAAGTTCACGGGCTCCTTCGTCGCGAACTCGAAACGAATCCGCCCGTCGGGCGTGCGCGTGGACTCCATGGTCATTCCCGCGGTCGCGTTGGGAAAACACGCGAGCAGGATCGGCAGGTAGGTTTGCAGCGCCTCCCCCGCCTCCAGCGTCGATTCGATTCGTACGCGCACGTTCGCCTCGCTGCGCGAGACCTGCGTGAACTCCACGCTCAGTTGCGCCAGAGACGGCAGCACGCGCAGCACCTCGGCGACCTCACCGGGGTCGGGCGCGGGACCGACCGTCACATCGCGCGGCTCGAGGCTCTCGGGGCTTTGGCCACATTCGACGCGGCTCTTCACGCGGGCGGTCAGGCCGTTGCGAATGAAGTCGAGCATGGTCGTGTCGTACACGGCGAATCCATCGACATCGGTCAGGCTGGCGTTGTGCGTCGTGGTGACGCCGGGCACGGTGAGACGCAGCCGAAACCGGCCCGACAGCAGCCGCTCGACGAGTT
The DNA here is from genome assembly GCA_964586775.1 of uncultured bacterium. GTDB lineage: Bacteria > Lernaellota > Lernaellaia > JACKCT01 > JACKCT01 > JADLEX01. The sequence goes on from CAZPJD010000274.1 coordinate 1,010, forward strand.
GGTTCCGCGCAGCCTCGCCGAGTTCGGCCAGCGCGGGATCGTCGAGCCGAATGACCCTGGCGGTATCGCGCTTCGCCCCGACGAACTCGCTGAAGAATTCGCCGCACAGTCCGCCCGGCGCCTTCATGGCGAGCGTGGACGACGACACGACGTAGGGTAGCGCCTGCACAGCCTCCGACGCCCAGAATTTGTTGAGCGCGTCGAGCCGGTCGAAGACCAGCCGGTAGCGCAGCACGATCCGGCCCGCCTCCTCGTACACGCTCTCGTCGAGGGGATCGAGGCCATCGATGCCGGTGGACGCCGCGCGAAGCTGCGCCAGCGCCGACGCGATCTCCTCATCGAGGCCGCTGCCCGCCAGTTCGGTCGCGATGGCCGCGTCGCGCTTGTCGATACGCACCCACGACGTCACGATGCCGGACCCGTCGGAAAGCAAACGGATTTCGGTTTCGAGGTCGAAGCAGCCGACCGTCGTCGCGGCGAGGAAGGCGACGCACAGAAAACGAGCGAGTCGATGTGATGTGGTCATGGGGCGATGATAAGGAACGCACCGCGCGCAATCAACGCGCGTGTGGCGAACGCGCGTTTACGCTTTCGGACCGCACCTTACGATTCGTGCGCCCCGCGACGCGCATCGTTGGCAAATTCTTGGGAAATGCGGTTATTTTGCGTTGGCATGGTGTTTGCGATCACATCAAGACGGCGACGGCCGTGGAACCCGCATTCCGCGACCCCCGAAGTCATGACACCCTGTTCCAGATCTCGGACCGAAGCGGGATCAGGGCGCCACGACCGCCGTCAGGAAACCCGGAACGCCACACCCCGTCGCGTCCGGCGTTTCCACCGGGACGCCCGTAAAACGGCGTCCCTTCGCTTTTGTCCCGGCGCTATTTGGTCTTCATGCCGTACGAACGCAGGATTCGCCGGGCGACCATGTCGATGTGCACCTCGTCCGCTCCGTCGTAGATGCGCGCCGCGCGCTCGTGCGAGAACCAGAACGCGAGCGGCGTCTCGTCGGTCATGCCCAGGCCGCCGAGGCCCTGAATCGCCCGGTCGAGCACGCGCTGCAGCGTTCGCGCGACGGTGAACTTGATGAGGGAGATTTCTTCGCGCGCGCCGTACGTGCCCTCGCGTTCGATCTTCCACGCCGCGTGCAGCACCATCAGGCGCGCAGCGTTGATCTCGGCGCGACTTTCGGCGATCCACTGCTGGACCATCTGGCGCGTGCCGAGCGGCTTGCCGGGCGCGAGTTCGCGCGTCGCCGCGTGACGGCAGAGGATGTCGAGGGCGCGCTCGCAGATGCCGATCCATCGCATGCAATGGTGGATGCGGCCCGGGCCGAGCCGCTGCTGCGCGATGACGAAGCCCATGCCCTCGGCACCCAGGATATTCGCCAGCGGAACGCGCGCGCCCTGATAGCTGATCTCGGCGTGGCTCGCCCAGTCGCTCCCGCGCTCGCCCATGATCGAGAGGTTGCCGACCAGTTCGAACCCCGGCGTGTTGGTGGGCACCAGGATCATGCTCGCGCGGCCATACGTCTCGGCGTCGGGATTGGTCACCGCCATACACGCGGCGAAGGCCGCGCCGTCGGCCGCGGTGGCGAACCACTTGTGCCCGCGGATCACCCACTCTTCGCCGTCCTTGACCGCCGTCGTGCCCATCCAAACGGGATTCGAGCCGGCGAACTCGGGCTCGGTCATGGTGAAGCAGCTTCGGATTTCGCCGCGAATGAGCGGAAACAAAAAGCGCTCTTTCTGCTCGGGCGTGCCGTGCTCGATCAGGATCTCCATATTCCCGACGTCCGGTGCCTGGCAGTTGAAGATGTAGTGACCGAGGGGGCTTCGACCGAGTTCCTCGCTCATGTGCGCGAACTCGACGAGCGACAGCCCACCGCCGCCGAGCTGGGCGGGGATGAACGCGGCCCACAACCCCGTCTGCTTCGCCTTCTCCCGCGCGGCGGTTAGCGACGGAAGCGACTCGCGAAACCCGTGAAAGCGCACCGCGCCTTCGAGCGGATATACCTCGTTCGCCATGAACTCGCGCAGCATTTCGCGCATGGCGGCGACCTTGGGCGCTTCGGAAAAATCCATGTCGGGCTCCTTCGCTTATCGATACGTCACAAATTCTCGGCCGCGCGTTTCCAGGTGCGCATGCTCGTTGAGCGACACGACCGCCGGGCCATTCCGCCCGGTCACGATCTTGGTGACGCCCGCGTTGACGAACCGCCATTGCAGCGAAAACGCCCTCGCGGAATCCGCCCCCAGCAGATGCGCGGCGAGCACCGCGATCGGCCCGCCCGACGTGAATACCAACGCGGTGTCCGTGCGCGACAGGCTCGCGGCAAGTTCGTCAAAGCCCGCGAGCACGCGCTCGCGAAACCGCGGCCAAGGCTCGGTATAGTCCGCGTCGTATTCGCCGCCCGCCCATCGCGCCGTGGCGCGCGCGAAAAAATCCTGAAAGTGACGCAGTGGGTCCGCGACCAACGCCAGATCCCGCGCGATCTCGCCCTCGTCGGCGTATCGCGGCTCGAGGCGTGCGATCACTTCTCGGTGGTCGTACTCGTCGAAAGCGGCCGACACGACCGGCTCCGGCGCGGACGCGAAGACCGTCATGCACCCGTCCAGCGTCTCGCGATGGCGGCGCATGGTGCCGACCACAACGCGCTCTACGTCGCCGACGCGCGGCGCGAGCGCCTCGCCCAGCAACCGCGCCTGCGCGTGGCCGAGGTCCGAGAGCCGGTCGTAATCACCGTCGCCGAACGACGCCTGGCCATGCCGAATCAGGTAGATCACGCTCATCGGCGCTCGCTTTCGCGGATCGCCCGGCGGCACCGCCAGTGCAGGTAGTGCGCGACGAGCCAGAAACGCCGAAACGCCGGATTGCGCGTCTGGCGGTGGTGGTAGCGGTAGTAGATCTGCTGGATGATGACGGCGAGGCGAAACGCGCCGCACACTTCGTAAAACGCCCAATTGTCCGGACGAATCTCCATGCGTTCGCAATAGCGCCCGACGACCTCGTTTCGCGTCAGCATGCCGGGCAAATGCGTGGGCTGGCGGCGCAGCGCGCGGCCGACCGGGTCGTCGTCGGCCTGCACCCAATAGGCCATGCTGTTGCCCAGATCCATCAGGCCATCGCCAATCGTCGCCATCTCCCAATCGAGCACACCGATGACGCGCGTGGGGTCGGCGCGATCGAGCACCACGTTGTCGAAGCGAAAGTCGTTGTGGATCACGCGGTGCGGGCCGTCGTCGGGCGTGTTGCCCGCGAGCCACGACCTGACCGATTCGAATCTCGGCACGTTCCACGTCCGCGCGCGTCGGTAACGATCGCTCCACCCCTCGACCTGACGACGCACGTAGCCCGGGCCGCGATCCATCGCGTCGAGCCCCACAAAAGCCGGATCGACGCGGTGCAGATCGACGAGCGTGTCCACGACGCGCTCGCAAAGTGTGCGGGTGCGGGCCGGGTCGAGTTCGATCCCCAGATTCGCGCGCGGGATGATGCCGTCGATGCGTCGCATCACATAAAACTCGCTGCCGATCACGGCGGGATCGTCGCAATACGCGATCATCTCGGGCACGTAGGGAAAGACCGGGCGCAGGGCGTTTTGCACGCGGTACTCGCGCGACATGTCGTGCGCCGACTTGGCTTTGGTCCCCGCGGGCGGGCGACGCAGCACCAGATCGTCGCGCTCGTACTCCAACCGGTACGTCCAGTTCGATGCGCCGCCGGAGAACTGCGTGACGCGGGGAGTGCCGGTAAGCTGCGGCGCGCGAACCTTGAGCCACGCGTCGAGCGCCGCCACGTCGAACTCCTCGCCCGCGCGCACCGCGCCGACGCGGTCCTTTCCGGACGCGCTCGCGCCTTGTGCCGATGAAGATTTTTGGGATTTCGCGGCCACTGGATCGCCCCACGCGCGAACCCGACGCTACGGTTTTCGCGCGCCTTTGTCCAACGGGGCGCGTCGTCAGCAGCCGATTCGTAAAGATCCGCACATGTGCGGCGTCTGCTTGCACGGCAGTTGTGGAGCAGGCAACGAGAGAATGCGGCGCGGGCGCCGCCTGGGTGTATGCCGGCTCAGCGGACGGACTTGGGGTGAATGCGGAATGGATGTTCGGGAGCGATGATCCCATCACGCGATTCTGTGAAAGCGCCGATGCGGCGGGGGATTCGAACGGCGAAGGGTGCGCGAATATCATCGTCGGCGACGAAGTCGATCGAATCGACGAGAAATTTGGCGGCGGGGCGGTTGCGTATGACGCTAGCCCCCTGGACGACGACGCGGGAGCGGATGACGACAGCGTCCCCGACAAGAACGGCTCGCGCGACGACTCGCTGGTGCGGGACGACGACGGCCCCTGCGGGTGTTGAGATCAGCGCGCTGTCATGTAACGACGAATCAGGTCGGAATGCCGTGTCGGCGCTTCCACTTGTCGAGCCGCTCGAACTGCGTGAGATCGACGCCGCAGATCGGGCATCGGAAGCCCTCGGGCAGATCGCGAAACTCGGTCCCGGGCGGGATGTTCATCTGCGGGCAACCCAATGCCGGGTCGTAGATGTAGCTGCATTTCAAGCACTTGAACTTCACGAGCGGTCTCCATGTCGCGCGGGAGACTCGTCTTCGCCGCGCAAAGCGCTTCCCGTCTCGGGTACCAATCGCGTCGCGTCGGCGAAGTCGCGACCCACGATACGGCAGAAATCCGCGATCAGCCGATGGCGCTCCTCACCGATTTTTTCGACGTCGGCATCTTCCAGCGGAATCGTTCCGCCGGCGGACCGGTCGTGCCCGCCCGCCGAACCCCGTCGCCCGACGAGCTGCGCCGCGATCGCCCCGGCACTGCGTCCCTTTCGAACGGTGCGCAGCGAAAACTGGAGCCGGTGATCGATGACGCCCAGGCACAACGTCCATCGCACGCCCTCGGTCTTGAGAAAGAAATCGGCCAGCTCGGCGACGGTTTCGGGGTTCGTGATGCGGCCCATGTCGCTGACGATCACGTCCTCGACGATCTTCGCGTTGGCGAGCGCGACGGCGTAGTGTCGGTAGTAACGCCGTGGGACGCGGGCGCGCTCGATGCGCGTCAGCCAGCGCAGGCTGATCTTGGAATACAGATACTGGAGCATCCGGAAGTCGGCGTCGGTGGCGTCGCGGCCCAGATCCGCGATGTCGGACTTGATGCCGTAATACAGGGCCGTCGCCACGCGGGCGTCCAAGGGTATCTCGTTGTCGCGGATGTATTCGGCCAGAATCGAGCATGTCGCGCCGTACGACACGCGAAGGTCGGCGAACTCCGCCGGACACTCGCGCCGCGAGATATGGTGGTCGATCACCACCGCGTACCGAAGCCCCTTTTTCACGAGCACGTTCTTGGCCTTGGGATGACCGTCCACGAGGGCGATGAACTTGAACCGGGCCGCCTGCCCCGTGCTCATCTCGTGAATCGGAATGCGCAGCAAGCGCACCATGGCGCGGTTTTCGGCGCGGCCCAGGTTGCCGCCGTAGCCGATTTTCACCTTGGCGGAGTGCGTGTGCGCGAGGATGTGGCGCAGCGCGAAGGCCGAGGCGATGGCGTCGGGGTCGGGGTGGTTGTGCGTGAGAATGAGGACGCGCGCCGCGCCTTCGAGGGCCGCCAGCAGCTCCGCCAATTTTCCCTTGGCTTGAATCATCTCGCCGAACTTCGATAAATGCCTTGTGGACAGATGCCCGGCATCATAGACCGAGCCGCGAAGACCGGGCAAGAAAGATCCACATTTTGGGGAGCCGGGTTGGAATCGAATGGCGGTCAGATCCGTGTGATCGCGCTCGCGGGGAGCCCGCGCCGGGGCGGAAGCTCCGACCGGCTGTTGGCCGCGTTCGTCGCCGGTGCCGAGGAAGCGGGCGCGTCGATCGAGCGGTTCGCGATCACCGATCTGCGAATCTCGCCGTGCGACGGGTGCGACGAATGCGAGGCGCGCGGGGAGTGCGTGATCGACGACGACCACGGCGCGTTGGCGTACAAAATTCAGGAAGCCGACGTCTTCGCGGTCTCCACGCCGGTCTATTTTTCGGGGTTCCCCGGGATGACGAAGAACTTTGTCGACCGATTTCAGGCGCACTGGGCGCGGCGGTACCGGCTTGGACACACGCCGCGAAGCGGTCCCGTCGGCTACCTGCTCGCCACGGGCGGCGCGCCGAGCATGAAAAACTTCGACGGCGTGAGCGCCACGTTCAAGTACCTGATGCAGGCCATCTGGGGGCGCCTTGGCGATCAGGTGACGGTGCCCGATCTCGACGCGGCGGGCCCGATCGGCGAAGATCACGAGGCCGTTCGCGCCGCGCGCGACATGGGCTTTCAATCGGTGCGAGAGCGCCGCGAAGGGGGGATGCCATGAGCGAGGACCTGAAGGGCAAGAAGGCGCCCGCGTTTTCGATGCCGGATGCCGACGGGAAAGTCCACAAGCTGTCCGATTACGCGGGACGCAAGGTCGTCCTGTATTTCTACCCCAAGGATGACACGCCGGGCTGCACGCGCGAGGCGTGCGGCTTTCGCGATCTCAAGGCGGACTTCGACGAATTGCGGACGGTGATTCTCGGCGTTTCGTCCGACGCGGCGGGCTCGCACCAGAAGTTCACGGCGAAGTATGGCCTGAACTTCCCGCTGCTCACGGACAAGGACCACGCGGTGGCGACGAAGTACGGCGCGTACGGCGAGAAGACGATGTACGGCAAGAAGGTGACGGGCGTGATCCGCTCGACCTTCGTCATCGACGCCGCGGGCAAGATCGCGGGCCAGTGGCGCGGCGTGAAGGTGGACGGCCACATGGACAAGGTGCTCGAGTTCGTCAAAGGCATGCCCTGACGCGATGGGCGCGGATCTCGACAAAAAGGTCGTCGCGAAAACGCTGCGCAAGGTCGGGGTGTTGCTCGAGCTCGCGGGCGAAAACCCGTTCAAGGCGCGGGCCTTCGATCGCGCGGCGCGCGCCGTCGAGACCTGGGGCGGCTCGTTCAGCGAGCTGGCGTCCGCCGCCGCCGGCGGGCAGGTGGATGGCATCGGCAAGGGCATCGCAGCCGATCTGGCGGAATTGGCGGACTCCGGTCGCCTGAGCGTTCTCGACGACCTTGAGGCGTCGTTTCCCGCCGGGCTCACCGATCTGCTCGACATCTCGGGGCTCGGTCCCAAGACCGTGCGCAAGCTCTACGAGGAACTCGACATCACCAACATCGACGCGCTCGAAACCGCCTGCCGCGACGGGCGCATCGCGAAGCTGCCGCGCATGGGCGAAAAGAGCGTCGCGAACATCCTCGCGGGCATCGCGCACCTGCGCAGCTACTCGGGCCGATTCCACCTGCACACCGCGCTCGTAGCCGCACGCGAGATCGCCCGTGCTCTTGCTCCATTCGCGGAGCGGGTCGAAATCGCGGGGTCGCTGCGTCGCCGTCGCGAGACGGTGAAGGACATCGACATCCTCGCGGCCACCACCGACGTCGCGCGGCTCGCCGACGCGTTCGTGGCGCTGCCCGGTGTCGCGCGCGTGACCGGCAAGGGCGAGACGAAATGCTCGGTGATTCTGACGAGCGGCATGGCGTGCGACCTGCGCATGGTCGACGCGTCGGTTTTCGGCGCGGCGCTGGCGCACTTTACGGGAAGCGCCGATCACAACGTCGCCATGCGCCGCCGAGCGAAATCCATGGGGATGAAGCTCAGCGAGTACGGGCTGGAACGCGACGACGGCGCGCGCATCGCCTGCCCCGACGAACGCGACGTGTTCGACGCGCTGGGCCTTGCCTACATCGAACCCGAACTGCGCGAGGACGTGGGCGAAATCGACGCGGCCGAGAATCGGTCGTTACCCCCGCTCGTCGCCGCCGGCGATCTGCGCGGCGTGCTCCACGCGCACACGCAGTACTCCGACGGTACCGCCTCGATCGCCGACATGGCCGCCGCCGCGCGCGATTTGGGGTTCGCGTACCTGGGCCTGGCCGACCACAGCCAAAGCTCCACCGTGGCCGGGGGGCTCAAGCCCGACGCGGTGCGCCGCCAGCACGCAGAGATCGACGAGTTCAACGCGCAAAGCGGCTTTCGCGTGCTCAAGGGCATCGAGTCGGACATCCGCAAGGACGGCTCGCTCGACTACGACGACGACGTGCTCGCGTCCTTCGATTTCGTCATTGCCAGCGTGCATTCGCACTTTCAGATGAGCCGCGACGAGATGACCGCCCGCGTGATCCGCGCGGCGCGAAACCCGTTCACCACGATGCTGGGGCATCCCACCGGGCGATTGCTGCTGCGCCGCGAGCCGTACGAGATCGACATGGACGCGGTGGTCGAGGCGTGCGCCGAGTCGGGCTGCGCCATCGAGATCAACGCCAATCCCTACCGCCTCGACCTCGATTGGCGGCTCGTGAAGAAGGCGATCGGGTTGGGCGTGCGGATCGCGATCTGCCCCGACGCCCACAGCACGCAGCAGCTCGCGTTCTCGGGTTTTGGCGTCGATATCGCGCGCAAGGGTTGGGCGCGGGCCGCGGATATTCTGAACACGCTCGACGCGGACGGCTTCGTGCGCTTCGCGCGGGCGCGACGAACCGCCGGATGAACTCCGGCGCCACATCAGATCATGATGACGGAGCGCATTGACCCTTCCGACCTCCCGCTTCAGTATCCGCCCCCGCGCGACCTCGATGGCCGTTGACGACCTGGTCCGCGAGACGTAAACGAAACGCCCGAGCGAATCTCACGGAGAGACACCCGATGTCCGAACCGCATCACCACGATCATCACCACGGCCACGGCGATCCCAAGCAGGAACAGGATCAGCGTATCGCCGAGACCCTCGCGAACGTTCGTTACAAATTCCTCGTCATGAGCGGCAAGGGCGGCGTGGGCAAGAGCACCGTGTCGGTCAATCTCGCCGTCGCACTTGCCAAGGCCGGATGGAAGGTCGGGCTGATGGACGTGGACCTGACCGGTCCCAGCGTGCCGGGTCTGCTGGGGCTCGAAGGCGTGCAGGCCGAGTTCGACGGCACGCGCGTCCACCCGATCGTTCACTCCGAAAACCTGAAGGTGCTGTCGATCGCGCACCTGATCGATTTGTCCGACAAGGCCGTCATCTGGCGCGGACCGATGAAGATCGGCGCGATCCGCCAGTTCCTCGCCGACATCGAGTGGGGCGAGCTCGATTTCATGATTATCGACTGCCCGCCGGGAACGAGCGACGAGCCGCTCACCGTGGCCCAGACCTTCACCGGCGTACAGGCGATCGTGGTGACGACGCCGCAGGAGATCGCCCTGACGGACGTGCGCAAGTCGGTGCACTTCTGCCAGAAGGTCAACATGCCGATTCTGGGCGTGATCGAGAACCTGTCGGGCTACACCTGCCCTCAGTGCGGCCACTTCGAGGAACTCTTCAAGACCGGCGGCGGCGAGAAGCTCGCGACGCAGTACAACGTGCGTTTTCTCGGGAGGCTGCCGATCGACCCCGCCGTCGTTCGCGCGGGGGATCTGGGCGAGCCGTATTTGGCGCTCAATGCCGACAGCGCCACCGCGAAGGCGTTTGCGCAGATCGCGGACACGATCTTCGAGATCGCCAAGACGCTTCCCGTCGAGCGACCCGGTTACACGCCGGTGGAGTTCATGCCGTCGCGCTGATTTGGCGTCAAGCGACGACGGACGGGGGATTGGCCCGTCCGTCGTTCAAGTCGCGATTTTGTTCGATCAGCTCTCGCCCAGTTCCTTCAGATTGCCGCAGCCCATCCACTCGGGGAACGTGTCGGAGCTGCGTCGCAACCACTTCATCGTATCGACGAGCTGCTCGCCCGCGGGACGCAGACCCTCGGGCTGCGCATTCGAGAACGCGTAGCCGGGGTTGATGAATTCGTTACCCGACCAATCCTGATACAGGTCGAGCACGAATCCGAAGAGGCCGAGCCCGAAGACATCGAGCGTCTGTTTGAATTCGTCGATGGCGATGAGCGTGCCGTTCAGGAAGTTGTCGGCGAGCAGCAGGAACAGGCGGCGCAGCTCCATCGTCTCCGCCTTCGTGAATTCCTGCCCCGTATCCCACACGATCCACACCTCGTCCTCGTCCCAACGCAGGTTTTCGTTGTTGTCTTCGTAGCGCAGCGAACGCCCATCCTGGATGTCGATCTCGCCCATCATGGCGTCGAACATCGTCGCGAACGATTCGAACATGTAGCCGAGCGCGATCCCCGCTTCCTTCATATTCTGGACGGACTCGTCGTGCGGCTCCTTGAGCAGCAGCGCATTCGGGAAGATGGGATCGTACAGCGTGTTGCGGATCGAGATGTAGAAGTCGTTGAGGATCGTCTCGCACATCGTGCCGTTCCACTTGAACTGGTCAAAGGTCACGGTGTTGATGTCGAGGTTTTGCGCCACGACAAAGCGCACGAAGAACCGCCAGAAGTACCCGAGGCCCTTGCTCAGGTAGAGTTCGGCCCGGGAGAAGCGGCCCGGCAGGTTGATCTCGACCTCCGGCTGTCGCAGCCCCCACACGTAGTAACGCAGGTAGTACTGATAGGGGTCTTCGTATTCGAGCAGGCGGTCGGCGAAGGCGATCGTTTCGGGCACGCGGCCGTCGCCGAGCTTGTCCACGAGGATTTGAATGCCGAGCACCGTGTGCTCGAAGCAGGTGCGGTCGAATCGGTTGCAGGTGTCGAGGTGGTCCTGCGTGTAGCAACTGCTGTGACGCACGACGTACATGCTCGGGCAGTTGGCGATGCACTCGGCCACGTTGTAGGTGTTCGGCGGATTGATGAGGCCGCAGTTTTTGAGGCTGTTGCACAGCTTGTCGCAGTCCTCCGGCGACGTGTGGATGATCCACTCGGCCGCGCCGAGATAGATGTCCTCGCAGGTCGGCGCGGCCAGCACCTCCTCGAACATATAGGGCTGCAGCTTCCAAGGGCAGTCGGCGACGCACCGCTCCTTGGTGGTGTTGAATTCGTCGTAGAAGTCGCAGACGCCGAGCCGGTCGCACGCCGCGGTGCAGTCGTCGAGCGACTGATCTTTGACGTACACGCCCGAGAGCAGGTCGATAATGCCGGTGAGGTTTCGCCACACGAGCAGGTCGTTGGCGAGCACCGTTCCCCAATGCGCCTGCGGGTGGTCGGGAGCGATTCGCCGCGCGTCGAGGAAGAGATTGTACGCCTCGCCCGCGTCGCCCCCCTCCAGCGAACGCCGCCCCTCGCGCAGCAGATCGTGCAGCTCCATCCCCTTCGGATCTTCGCCCATGCACGACACGACGCCGACCGACGCGCCCGCGAACAGCGCGATCAGAACCAGAACGATGCCCGAACGTTTCATGTTGCGTCCCGTGGTCATGGCTTCGGTCCCATCTTGTAACGATCGGGCACGGCGAGCGGGAAGCCCAGACCCACTCCGATCGTGTACACATCGCGGAAGATCAGGGCGTTGCGCCCGTCGGTCGCGTATTCGAAGTTGAAACTCAAAAGACCGGGGATGAATAGCGGCGTGAGCGGCGCGATCATGTTGACGATGACCTTGCCGTCATCGCCGTATCCCACGAGTCCGATCTCGTCGATCAGCGTCTTTAGCCCTTCGCTGTCGGTCCGATAGCTCGCGGCACCCGCGAACCCGTGGCGATACGCGATGGAGAGCGGACCCATGCCGATGCCCGCCTGCGCCGCAAACCAAGGCCCCGGCGTGTAGCCGTAGGTACCCTCGATGTCCGACAGGTCGGGGAAGATATTGACGTCCACGCCCTGGCTGGCGAGGTAGTCCTTCACGTCCTGATTCTGCTTGGGAAACTCGGGCGTATCGCGGATCGTTTCCAAAAACGCCGCGCCTTCCGCCGAGACGCTGAACGTCACCCACTTGACGGGATCGGGCAGGCGCACGTCGAAGATGCCGCCGAGCTTGCCGCCCCACGTGGTCGCGCCGACGTCCAGATCCGGCCCGAGGCCGAAGATGATGGCCTGATTCGGATCGGCCCGGTGCGCCGTGGGCGTGATGATGCCGCCGGTGACGCCGGTTGAAACGTATTTGCCGCGCCACGGGTTCCACTTGGCGTCGATGGTGGTGTCACCGAGATCCGCGGGAGACGAATCGTACTCCGTCACCGGGATCGGCCGGCCCATCTCGACGAGCACCTTGTAAAAGTCCTCGCGCGTCACCACGCCGATTTCGTCGGAACTGCCCGGCGTGAAGATGGGGTCGATGTCGATGTGAATGACGGCCCAGAAGGTGTTGATCCCGATGGTCAATTGGTCGGTGAGCCCGTACTGGAATCCCGCGCCGTAGCCCTGCAACCGTCCGCTGACGCCGAAATCGAACTGGAAGAACTTGCCCTTCTTCTCAAAGGGGTCCGGAGCGACGATGACAGGCACAACGTCGTCGATCTTGCGGTCCTGATCGAAACGCTTCCACGCGCGCCGGTGCTGCCAGCCGAAGAAGAAGATGCCGTAACCCTCGGGAATCGTCGACGAAGCGCCCCAAAGCGTTTCCATCGACCCCAGCAACTTCTCCTGATGCTTGATCCAGCGACCGTACTCGCCGAACGGCGGGTCCTTCGACGGCGCGAGGACCTGCGTCGCGCTGCCGCTCGCCGGTTCCTCCTGCGCCCACGCCCAATGCGGACCCATCGCCATCGAAACGACGATCGCCGCCACGAAAAAGTGGATGATGGATTTCATGTGGTCCAAAACGCCCTTCCCCACGCGCGGCGCAACTCGCCGATCTGCGCATGTCACGACGCCGATTCGCACAGCCCGAATCGGCGTTCGCATCGCAAAATTCTCCACTCGGATAGCCGCCCATTTGAACGGCAATTCAAAGCCCACGACTTTGTAACCGAATCTTCACCGATTTCCAAGGGTTATTTCGCGTTGGATTCGGCCCCCGGATCGAGATCCGCGATCGCCTCGCGCAGCTTCGCCCCGACGGCCGCCGCCGCATCGGGCCCGTAGAAACACGAATCGCTTTCGTAGCCGTCCACCTCGTACTGCTCGCGCGTGACGAGGTAGCCCATGTAGGCGTTCGCGGGTCCCGTCACCAAGCACTTTACTCCCGCGGGGCACATGGTCTGATACATCTGCCCCGTGGCGTAGGTCGCCTCGCCCGGCACGGCGATGAAGACGAGCGATCCTAAGCGCGCCGTCTGAAACGTCACCTCGGGATCGACATAAAACGCCCGCGACAAAAAGAGCGGCAATTCAGCGCGACCCCAACTGCGCACCACCACGCGCTCGAAGGGTTCACGCACCGCCGCGCCCGACACGTCGCTCGCCACGAACGCCTGCCGCGAGGCCATCACGTCGACAATCGCCTTCGACAGCGCCTCGCCGTAGTCCTCCATCTGCCGGTCTTCCGAGACGCCCTCGACCCAGTCGGGGCTCGGTGCGGCGTCGCCCAGCGGACCGTTCATGTAAAGGACCGTCGTATCCGGCCCGAGGGCTTCCTCAACGCGCCGATAGATCACGCCGGGGTAATCCGCCGATACCCGCGTGCTCTTGGGCGACAGCACGGTGGGGTGCGCGGTGAAATGCACGAGCGCGCCGATCGGCGTGCCGTCCGTGCGCGAAAAACGCAGCACCGTCAGCGTGCGGTTCACCGGGTGCGCGCCGGTGTCCGGCGCGGTGTTCGCGCTCTCGTTGCCGTGGACGAATCCCGGATCGAGGCGGCTGCGATTGAGGCCCAGCACCTCGCGCGATGCGATCTCGATGCGCGCGGGCTCGGCCGACGCGCGCGCCTCGCGCACCGCTTCGGCGATGGAATCGGTCAGGAATTTCAGAATCTCTTCGTCGAACGACCCCATCGCGACCTTGGCGATGAACGATCGATCGTAGCCCGCGAAGCCCGAGTGGTTGTGCGTCGCGGTGAGCAGGAAGTTGTGGTCGTCGAAGCCGTCGACGGCGAGACGCGAGAGCGCTTCGTCGTGAACGATCGTGGTGACATAGCAAAGATCCGTGCTGACGACGGCGATCTGGTTGCCCTGCGGATCGATCGCCACCAACGCGCGCACGAAGATTGGATCGCGCACGCCGGTGGCCCGAGCCCGTGCGCGGCCGCCGTAGCCGTTCAGCGACACCGGCATCGCGTCGAGATCGGGCGTGATGTCCACCTTCGCCATGCCGATGAGCAGAGGCGGCGCATCGACGGGCGCGGCGGTCACCACGTCTTCGGCAACGCCGAAATTCGCGGGAACGCCGATCGCGGCGAAAAGAAGCAGTGCAACCGGAACCGTCAATCGGGGATGGAAAAGACCAGACATGTGTTTGTCCCGCCGAAACCGAAGGAATTTTTGAGCAGCACGCGCGCCGGTCGGCGACGCAGCGGCTCGGATACGTAATCCAAATCGCATTCCGGGTCGGGGATCGTCAAGTTGGTCGTTGGGAGCACCGCCTGGCGGTTCATCGCGGCAATGGCCAGAATCGTCTCGATGGCCCCCGTCGCCCCGAACGAATGCCCGTGCATCGACTTGGTGGACGAAACGGGAATGTCGTACGCCCGCGCGCCGAAGACAGTCTTGATCGCGTTCGATTCCGCCAGGTCGCCGTATTTGGTCGAGGCCGCGTGGGCGGAAATGTAGTCCACGTCCTCGGGAGCGACCTGCGCGTCGGCGAGCGCGAGACGCATCGCGCGCGCCCAGTGCTCGCCATCGGCCTTAGGCGTGATGACGTGGTGCGCGTCGTTGGTGTGCGCCTCGCCTTCGAGAATCGCATAAACGCGGGCGCCCCGCGCTCGGGCCGCATCGAGGCGCTCCAGGACGACCAAGCCGCACCCCTCGCCCTTCACGAGTCCCGCGCGATCCAGCGAAAACGGCTTGCACGCACGCGCGGGATCGTCCGTCGGGTTGATCGCCTTGGCGTTGACGAAGGTCGCGTACATGAACACGCCGATCGCCGCCTCGCTGCCGCCCGCGATCATCGCGTCCGCGCGGCCGAGGCGGATCGCGTCGGCCGCGAGCGAGATGGCCGTCCCGCCCGACGCGCACGCGTTGACGACGCCGATCGACGGCCCGCGATACCCGAAACGCAGTGCCACAAGCCCCGTCGGCATGTTTCCCGATACTGCAATGCCCATGTGGCCGGGGATGTGCTCGGCGTCGCGCTCGACGAACGCCTGATAGAGCGCCTTTTGCCACGTCTGCGCGCCGGTGACCGCGGTGCCGATGACGACGCCGACGCGGTCGCCGTCGATGCCGCTCTCGCGAAGGCCCGCGTCGGCCACGGCCTCGTCGGCCGCGGCGATGGCGAAGTTCTCGAAATCGTCGTAGCGCGCGGCGAATTTTTCATCGACATATTTCGTGGGATCGAATCCCACCACGGTACCACCCACGCGACACGGGATGCGCGCGCCGAATTCGCCCGCAAATCGATCGTCGCAGCGGCGGATGCCGCTCACCCCCGCGTGCGCGGCTTCAACGGCGTCTTCGACGCAAAGCCCGAGCGGCGAGATCAACCCCATTCCGGTGACGGCGATTCGTTGCGAGTCCGGCTTCATGGTCCACTCCCCGCGCAAAGCGCGCCCGCCCCGAATCGATCATCATCATGCATATGGACATTTCATATCGAAATTCGTCCATGAATGCCAGTTGCGCGCACGCGAGTTGGCGGAATTCTCGATGACCGCCATAATCCCAATATCAGGTATGGCGAGGAGTGGTTCATGCGTTCGCACTATCCGTTGATCCTTGGGGGCGCGTTTCACGACACGGCGGCGCGCCTCGAGGTGCGCGACAAGTTCACCGGCGAGGTCGCAATGACGACCGCCCTCGCCGATGCCGACATCGTGGACGACGCCGTCGCTCGGGCGTGCGCGGCGGCCGAAGGGATGCGCGAGATGCCCGCGTATCGACGCCGCGAGATCCTCGATCACTGCGTGCGGCGATTCACCGAGCGCGCCGAGGAACTCGCGATGGCGCTGTGCGTCGAAGCGGGAAAGCCGATTCGCGATGCGCGCGGCGAGGTCACGCGGCTCGTCGACACCTTTCGCGCCGCGAGCCACGAGACGTCGCGCGCCGCCGGCGAGGTGATGACGCTGGACGTGACCGCGCGCGCGGCGGGCTATCGCGGCTGGTGGAAGCGCGTGCCGATCGGCCCCTGCGCGTTCATCACGCCGTTCAACTTTCCGCTCAACCTCGTCGCGCACAAGGTCGCGCCGGCCATCGCCGCGGGTTGCCCCTTCGTGCTCAAACCGGCGAGCGCCACGCCCATCGGCGCGCTGATCGTGGGCGAGACGCTCATCGAGGCGGGCATGCCCGAGGGGTCGTTCTCGGTGCTGCCCTGCCCCGGCGCGATCGGCGAAGGGCTGGTGATCGACGAGCGCATCAAGCTCGTCAGCTTCACGGGTTCGGCGAGCGTCGGTTGGATGCTCAAGGCGAAGTGCGGCAAGAAAAAGATCGCGCTCGAACTGGGCGGCAACGCGGCGTGCGTGGTGGATCGCGACGCGGACATCGAAGACGCGACGACCCGCATTGTCTTCGGCGCGTTCTACCAATCGGGCCAAAGCTGCATCAGCGTCCAGCGGATTCTCGTTCACGAAGACATCTACGCGGCATTTCGCGACGCGCTGGTCGAGAAGACGCGCGCGCTGCGCGTCGGCGATCCCAAGGACGAGGCCACGTTCATCGGCCCGATGATCACGCAGGCCGAGGCGCACCGCGTGGATCACTGGATCCAGACGGCGGTGGGGCGCGGCGCGCGCCTGGTGTGCGGCGGCCAGCGCGACGGCGCGATGATGACGGCGACGCTGCTGGAAAACGTTCCCGACGACGAACCGCTGTGCGCCGACGAGGCGTTCGGCCCCGTCGCGATCCTGGAGCCCTTCACCGATTTCGACGCCGCGCTGCGGCGCGTGAACGCGAGCCGATTCGGATTGCAGGCGGGCGTGTTCACGAGCGACATCGATCGCGCCATGCGGGCGTGGGACACGCTGGATGTTGGCGGCGTGGTCATCGGCGACGTGCCGTCGTGGCGCGTCGATCACATGCCCTATGGCGGCGTCAAGGACAGTGGCCTCGGCCGCGAAGGTATCCGTTTTGCTATTGACGAGATGACGGAGACTCGGTTGATGGTGCTGAGGGGGCGGTCGAAACAGTGACGCGAATAACGCGACGGCGGCGTGCGACGCCTCGCGATGTCCGCCCCGAGGTCTCCCCGCTCGCAACCGGCCGGCGTCGCCGACCATCGACACGAAGTCACACCGGCCGTCATTCGCCGACTGAACGACATGACCGCGACCCGCCCGCCTCCCGCTCTCCCGTCTCGACGTTAGGGCGGATGTAAGCAGCGCGACCCCGGGGCGAGTGCGCCCGAAAGCCAAACCGTCGCGACCGCTGCACCAGCCCTCACCTTTGACCTCGCTCCTGGCCTGCCTCGGTGAATCGAGCGGGGCGGACCTTGAGGCGCGTTGCGGCGCGTTGCGGCGACGCCGGAATCGTCCTTGTCGCGGTCGCGTGCGGGTGCTAACTATCGCGCGTGCGGCCTGCATTTCGGCCGCCGGAGATGTTTGCATGTCGGGCACGTTTTTCGCCGGGGCTTCGCGGGTCGATATCACCCCCACCGATCTGTCGCGCGTCTACCTCGCCGGGTTTGGCAACGACCGAAAGGCCGATCGCGTGCTCGATCCGCTGCACGCGCGCGTGCTGTATCTGCGCGAGGGCGACGAGGAGTTCGCGCTCGTCATGCTCGACCTGATCGGCGTGCAGGGGCCCGACAACCGACGGCTGCGCGAGGCCGCCGGCGACCCGCCCGCATCTCGGGTGTGGGTCGCGTGCACGCACTCCCATCAGGGCCCCGACACGCTGGGTCTGTGGGGCAAGGCCGCCGCGCCGGGCTTGCCGATCGTCTCCGGCATCGACCGCCGGTATATGTCGTCACTGGCGTCGGAGGTGGCCTACGCGGTGCGTCGGGCAAAACGCCGCGCGCGCCCCTCGACGGTGGCGTGGGCGGTCGATCGCACCGACAAGAGCGAGTGGACGTGGAACGTTCGCGACGGGCGGTGGTTCGATCACGACCTGTGGACGCTGATATTTCGGGATGCGTCGCGCGGCGACGCGATTGCGGTGCTCAGCAACTACGGCAGTCATCCCGAATACCTCTGGTCGGCGAACACGGGCGTTTCCCCCGACTGGGTCGTCGGCCTACACAAGGTGATCGAAAAGGAGATCGGCGGTGTCTCGATCTTCGCCAACGGCGCGCTCGGCGCGATGGTCACGCCGGGTATCGCCGAGGAAACCGGGCTCGACGAGCGGCTGGAGCGCTACACGCACTACGGACGCCGGATCGGGCAGATGGCCGTGGCCGCCGCGGCGAACGCGACGCCCATTGCGAGCCCTTCGCTGCGGGTGCGCGAACGCGACATCGTGACTCCGCTCGACAATGTGCAACTGCGTTTCATCAGTTCGCTCGGCGTTTTCGACCGGCCGTGGGACTGGCAGGGCGTCCGCACGAGTGTGGGGCTGGTCGAGATCGGGCCGCTACGGCTCGTCGGCGCGCCGGGAGAGGTCTGCCCCGAGTTCGGCCTGGCGCTCAAGGCGGTCACCGGGCGTGAACGGACGATGCTCGTGAGTCTGTGCAACGACGAACTCGGCTACCTGATGCCCGCGTCGTATTTCGACGACGACAACTATCACTACGAACGCACCGTCTCGCCGGGTCCGCGCACGGCGGGGGTGATCTCCGCCGCGCTGGCCGAACTGGCGGCGACGTGAATTGACTTCGCGCGGCGCGCGATTCAGTCTATTGCCCGACATGAAATTCACACTTCGACAACGATTTTCGGCCCGATTCTTCGCGGCCCTCGCGTGCGCGTTCGTCGCGGCGACGCTGCTGGCCGCGTGTGCGGGCGATCGTGCGATCCGCGAGGCCGAGGCGGCGCTAGCCGCGGCGCGCGAAGTGCACGCCGAATATCTGTCGCCCGGCGAATATCGCAGCGCCGAGAACTGGCTCGCCGAGGCGCGGGTGCGTCTGCGCGCGGCGGACTACGACGGAGCGCGAAGTTGCGCGGCGGCTTCCGTCTCCAACGCAGAGATGGCGCAAATAAATGCGCTCGAATACGGACGACCGATGAAATCCGTCCCCGATTCGCCGGTCGATACGCCGAGCCCAACGCCGCCACCCGCCGGCGAGGGAGCGGATGCGCCATGACGCTCCGGTCTCGTTGGACGATTCTCGCCGTGCTGATCGTCGTCGGCGGTTGCACATCCGCCCACCGGCCCGATCGTCTGCAAATCATGGGTGAACAAGTCAACGCCGCTGACCCGCGCTGGTTGCACTCCTGCGCGCCGGTGGAGTGGGCCGACGTGACGGACCATTACAAATTCGCTGTAAAGGACTTCGCCGCAAGGCGTTACCGATCCGCGGCGCATCATCTGGACATCGCCGAGGCGCAGTACGCCAAGGCGCTCGAACTCGTGAAAAGCTGCCCGCCGGGCGGGCGGAATCCGTCGTTTCGCGTCCCATGAGGTTCTTCATCAAGATCGTCGCCGTCCTTTTCGCGCTCGTCGTTTGCGCGCAGCCGATCCGCGCCGCGGCGCAGGTTGCGGAGGAACCGAAACCCGAGACCGCGGACGACGTGACGATCCAGAAACGCCGCCAACAGGCGCAGCTCCTGCAAAACGAGATCAACCGTCAGCGCGCAATGCCCGCGCCGGATTGGGGCGAAATCGGATCGCTCTACCGCGCGCTCTTCGCGCTGTTTCCCGACGATCAAACCGGCAAGCTCGCGATTTGGGAGTCGTACCTGAGTTGCCTGAAGGCGGGTGACCCCACCTCGGCGCTGGCCGTGCTGCGTCTCGTCTACAAGTCGTATCGACACGACGCGGTCATGGAGCACCCCTTCGGC
>CAZPJD010000275.1:0-3453 GCA_964586775.1 uncultured bacterium
GGGCCAGCCACAGGATCTTTTCGAGCTTCATCGGGATTCCTCCAAGGCTTCGTCATCGAAGCGATTGCGCCGCTCTTTACACGAAATCCGAATGCGTTGCAACGAATATTTTCGGGGCCTTTTCGACGCACCGCGTCGAACTTTCCCTTCGCATTCGCAATTTCCGGCCGCCTTCCTGCCGTCGCTCATGGTTGTTTTTCCGCCCTGCCCTAGCCTATAAGGGCCGTCACCGGCCAGTTGGAAGGAACGATTTGGAATGACGATGCGTATCGCGGCTCTGTGTTTGATTCTTTGCGGCGTGGCTGCTTCGGCCATCGCGGGCGACGTCGACTATCGTGGCCACCTCGCGGCGGCGGATCGAATCCTCGTGATTCCGAGCGCGCCGACGGGCGCACGCCTGCCTGGGCTGATCGCGGCCGAGGGATTGAGCGTCTCGCGCATTCACACGCTCGACGGGCGCGTCCGCGCTGTTTCCCCGATCGAAAAGGCGACCATCACGCTCCCCGATCGAACCGCCTTTCTCACGCTCGCCGTTCCCGCGGACTGGTCGCTCGACGACGCGCTCGACGCGGCCCGCGCGGTGCCGGGGGTCGAGTCCGCGTGGCCCGACTACCGCCACGACCCGCTCTACACGCCAAACGACCCGATGTACGCGGGCTATCAGGGGAACTTTCCGCAAATCAATATCCCCGACGCCTGGGAGACGACTTTCGGCGAGGGCGTCGTCGTCGCCGTGATCGATTCGGGTTATCGCTCGGGGATGGACGACGCGGCCGAGCTGGTCGAACCCTACGATTTCTGGGGCGGCGACGACAACGTGCAGGACTTCATCGGTCACGGGTCCCACGTGGCGAACGTCATCGCCGAGGCCACGAACAACGGCGTCGGCTGCGCGGGCATCGCGCCGGACGCGAAGATCATGCCGCTCAAGGTGTTCCCCGATGGCGACGGCGGCGCGTACGACGGCGACATCGCCTCGGCCATCAACTGGGCGACCGACAACGGCGCGCACGTCATCAACATGTCGCTCGGCGGCGGGGATTTTTCGGGCGTGTCGAACAGCGCCGTCAATTACGCCTACGAGAACAATCTGATCGTATTCGCCGCCACCGGCAACGACGGCACCTCGTGGGTCAACTACCCGGCGGGTTACGCCAATACCGTCGCGATCGGCTCGTCCGCTCCCCACGGAAACGGTGATCCCGTGCAGCGCTCGTCGTTCTCGAACTACGGCGAGGGGCTCGCGCTCGTCGCCCCCGGCGAGGGAATCGTCCAACAGACCTGGGGCTCCGAGGGAATCGGCTACTACGGGGCCTACGGAACGTCTGTGGCGAGTCCACACGCGGCCGGGGTCGCCGCGCTGCTGATTTCCGCGGTCGGTCCGGAGGCCTTCGTCAATGAGACGATCGAAGAGGCGATGATCGATACCGCGTACACCCAGTTCGATGATTGGGACGAGATGATCGGCTATGGCGAGGTGGATGCCGCCGAGGCGCTGGAGTATCTGGGCGAGGTCGCGCCCAACAGCCCGCCCGACGCCGTCATTGTCACGGACAAGCTGTCGGGCCGCGCACCGCTCGCGGTGAAGTTCTCCGGCGAGGCGTCGACCGATCCCGACAACAACCTCGATCACTACTCGTGGTCGCTGCCCGATCTGGAACTCAAGCAGGGTCCGACCGTCGAGTACACATTCACCGAGGGCGGGGAGTTCTACGTGACGCTGACGGTGACCGACGCGCTCGGCAAGAGCGACTCCGCGACCGTCAAGGTGACGGTGGATTCGCCGAAGAGCGAACGGGAAGACGAGGACGACGGCGGCGCCTGCGGCTGTTGACCGTGCGCGGCGGCTGAACCTCCGCGTTCAGTCCGTCCAGAAATCGACACTCGCCGCCGCCGCGGCCTGCATCACGCGCTTCACGGCCACGCGGTTCGATTTCGCCGCCGCCTCGCAATCGCGAAACTCCGGCTGAACGTTCACGACGCGCCCGAGCCGCCGCGTGATCTTCACGGCGATCGGACCGAACTCGGTCGCCACGCTTCGCATCTCGCGCTCGCCCACCACGCGCCCCGTCTCCCAGAAACGCAGCCCGATCGTCGTGGACTCGGCAAACAGGGCGTCCGATACCGCGTCGAGCCGGTCGGGCTTGACGACCATGCGCACGAGCAGCCCCGGTCGCCCCTTCTTGCCCACGCACGCGATGGCGCACACGTCGAGCGCGCCGGCGAGCACCAGGGCATCCGAGAGCGCGGGGAACAATTGCGGGTTCATGTCGTCGATGCTCGCCTCGACGAGCAGCGTCTTGCCCGCCTCGTGCCCGGCGGCGGCCTCGTCCATCAGCACCGCGCGCAGGGCGTTGGGCGTCGGGCCGCCGTCGTCGCGGCTCCCCGCCCCGTAGCCCACCGCGCGGATTACCCCGGCGGGCATGGGGCCGAAGTCGTCAACGAGTGCCGCCAGCAGCGCCGCCGCCGTCGGCGTGACCTGCTCGGCCGACTGACCGGAAGGAAACGTCGGCACGCCGCGCAGGAGTTCCAGCGTCGCCGGGGCGGGCAGCGGCAGTCGCCCGTGCGCGCAATCGACGAACCCCGTGCCCGTCGGCAGCGGCGAGCAGACGACGCGCGTGACGCCGAGCTTCTCCAGCGCCACGCACACCCCCACCACATCCACGATGCTGTCCTCGGCGCCCACCTCATGAAAGTGCACGCGGTCGATCTCGATCCCGTGGATCTTCGCCTCCGCGGCGGCGAGCTTCGCCATCGCGTCCTGCGCGCGTTCGCGCACTCGCGTCGAATACGGCAGCGCCGCGATCAGGTCGCGGATCCGCGAATACGGACGATGTTGGTGATGCTCGTGCGGCGCGTGCGTGTGATGTTGTTGTGTCGAGCCGCCTTCAGACGTGTGGCCCAGCCGCGCCCGGCTGTGCTCGTCATCCTCATGCGCGTGAGCAAGGTCGTGATCGTGTCCATGCTCAGACGTGTGGCACAGCCGCCCCCGGCTGTGCTCCTCGCCGCGATGCACCCCGAACTCGATCTTTCGGCACGCCAGTGCGCCGCGACGCACGACGGCGACACGCACGGCATCGGCTTCGAGCCCGAGCGCGGAAAGAATCGGCGCGAGCTCGGTCTGGTCGAATCCGAGATCGCACATCGCCGCGAGCCACATGTCGCCCGCGATGCCCGCGAAGGCGTCGAGATAGAGCGTCGTCACGATGCCGCTCCCGGTCCGCCCCGCGTGCCTTCAGGTCCGCCCCGCGTGCCTTCAGGTCCGCCTCGCATCCCTTCAGGTCCACCTCGCATGCCTTCAGGTCCACCTCGATTGATCAGCGACGCGACCACCGCCGCGCCGTATCCGTTGTCGATGTTCACCACGCTCATGCCCCCCGCGCACGAGTTGAGCATCGACAGCAGCGCCGCGACGCCTCCGAAGCTCGCGCCGTAGCCCACGCTCGTCGGCAC
>CAZPJD010000276.1:0-1624 GCA_964586775.1 uncultured bacterium
GCTCGAGCCGCGAACGATCCGGCCGATGCTCGCGAGGCCGACGCTCGCGCCGCCCTCGAGGCGCTCGAACGCGTCGTGAATCGCGAGCGAGTCGACGAGGTACTTCATCGAGTGATTGTTCGTCCCGACGAGCCAGCCGCCGTGGTCCTCGCCCTCGACGAGGATCGGTGGCGAAGGGTGCTCGCCCAGGCCCGCGACCAGCGACGTCCCCGGCTTCGCGCGCAGGTTCGTGAACTTCGCCGGGTCGACGCTCGCGCCGGAGATGTGTGATAGGCGCGCGCGATCTCGGCGATCGAGGTGCGGCCGGTCAGTCCGCCGACGCCGGGCGCGTTGTAGAGGTAGGCGTGCTCGACGAGCTGCGGGAACTCGAGCGCGAGCCCGATCGCGAGGAATCCGCCGAGCGAGTGGCCGGTTACCGAGAAGTGGGCGGGCAGTACCCCGGAGGCCACCCACTCCTGGACCTTGGTGCGCAGCGACTGGTACTGGCCCTGGTTTCGGGTCGAGCCGAGGGCGGCGACGGAGATGACGTCGGTGGCGATGTCATGGACGACATTCGTTCCGCGTATCGCGAGCACGCGCTCATGCGAGAGGACGTTCTCGAAGACGGTCGCCGAGCAGCCGTTGGATTCGGCGTACGGGCCGGACGGAGTGCCGGTTTCGGGGTCATAGGTCCAGAAGGGCTCGGTCGTGTGTTGGAATTGGTCGATCAGTCTCCATTCTTCCGCGAATCGAGATGCATGTGGTGTCGATAGGCCGACGGAGCGCAGCGGGAACGAGGGAATAAGCTGGGTATAAAGGCTCGCGTAGGCTGCCAGTGCAAGTTCCGCGTAACGAAAGCGATCGTTCGTGTTGGGCACCGGAGATTCACCTTGCGATGGAGTTTGGGAAGAACACGCGCGCGATCAGATGCTCAAGTTCTGCGCCCTTTGGACAGCTGTGGCCGTCTCGATGGAAAAATGGAACCCCGACGCTCTGTGCCGGCCTCACGTAGGTGACCGATGTTCCCAACAACTTCGAGTCGCTTCCGCGAAACAATCTGACTTCCAGTCGATCTATTTCAGGCTCAGTGCCTTTGATCTTCGTCCAAGCATGTACGAGGTGGTAAGACCGTCCTGGCTTGGCTCGATAAAGAGTTTCGATGTCGACATTCCCATCCGGCATCCTGAACTCCGCCGGCGGACTGTCCGTCTCGAACACCTTCACGCCGCCGTCCTGCTTGCACAGCCGGTCGACCCGCCAATCCGCGTACATCACGTCGAGTCCGCACCCGCCGAGCAGCAGCGCGCAGGCAGCCAGAGCGGTCGATCGCAGAAGATTCACGCGTCACCTCGCAGGTCGCGGACCGGGGATTTGCGCCGTGGAGCGATGGGATCGTTCCGCCGCCGCTGGCATCCGCGTTCCTGCGACCTCGGCACGATCATCGGGAAAGGTACGCCTCCCCGCAATCATCCGAAAGGCCTAGTTCGACGGCGTCCGCACGCCCGGATCCGATGGTTGGCGCGTGTCGCGAACGATCCGGCCGATGCTCGCGAGGCCGACGCTCGCGCCGCCCTCGAGGCGCTCGAACGCGTCGTGAATCGCGAGCGAGTCGACGAGGTACTTCATCGAGTGATTGTTCGTCCCG
>CAZPJD010000277.1:0-6033 GCA_964586775.1 uncultured bacterium
CATTTGCCGACCGCCTCATTAATTCTCAATCGCAAGTCGTCGAGTTTCATTGTGCGATCTCCAAAGCGCAGCAAGCAAGTTATTGTTAAAGTTGCTTCGCAAGGTCATCGAATAAGCGTAACATTTCAGGATCGCTTAACAGTGGCTTCCGAAGTTCGACAAGATCGGCTTTCGCAGTCTGGCGTAATTCATATTTTTGTTCAACCGGATTAGGCGGATCCGCTTTAATGGCTTTCCATAGAACAAAATTTGACAAAATGGAGCTTATGGGTTTAGATTGATACCTTTCTCCAACTTGTATAACTTGATAGTAATCTTCAAGCGCGGGATTATCTTTTTGGATGTTGAAAAACAGGCGGAAAAAATCTTGATCGGAAAAACCAGTTGATTCGCGTCGAGCTAATACGGTAGAGATGATAGTTGCAATTGTCATCTCGGAAATGTCTTTGGTGGCGCGAGCGCTCATGAAGTGCCTCGTTTCTGAATCGTACAGTGAAAATGAACATCGTACACGAATCTGAAATCCAACGCCGCTACGTCCGTTATTCCGTACGTAAGGCAGAACGCCGCGTACGATACATTCACAGTATTCAACGAGTGGCAAATATCGTCGGTGTGTTTGTTCGCCGGTTGGCTCATAGAAAACCTGAACGTAGATGCTGTTGCTCGGCTCTTTTGGAAAACCGCTTGCGGATAGATCGGGGAGCATAAAAATTCCGTCAAAAACTGCATGTTGGCGCGTCTCTTAAGCGAGCCGATCGCGAGCTCACCCTCCGTATCGAAGCGAGCCGGGCATCGATCAGAGACAACGCCATAGTCGCGCGTTTCACGGTCGCTTTTGAAAAGAACCGAGAAGAAAGACGAAGAGGCTCGTAGCGATCGATCCGACTGAGCATGGCAAATCCGAAGAGCCATCACGAAAAAAAGCTCGACGTTCGCCATTCGGGAGTCATGGGATGAGACATAAATCCATGTTGGGCTTTTTGTCAAGGGGGTTCGGAACCGCTGAAAAAGTGACTGCTTCGTGTCGAGTCGAAGACGCGGGCAGCCGTTTGTCGAAGCGGCTAGGCTGAGGTCGGCAGGATGGCCGCTGAGGGCTCGCGTACGAAACTCTTGGCCGCCCCATCGCCTATAGCGGCGCCTCAAATTGAAAAAGCGCTCGGTGGAGTGGACGGAGGATCAATGTTCGTAGGTTGAAGATCAGGACTGAGAGCCGCGACACGCAGCACCGAGGCGGCGGGTCCGCGAATCACAGCCCCGCCATGGCGGGGCTGTGTTACACGACAGCTACGGGGACACGCATCACTTCGTGCTGCATGTCCCCGTTACTCCTCCCCAAACCCCGGTTGCAGCGTCGCCGTCGGCCGCGAGATCGCGCGCCACCAGCGGGCGGGGGACCAGAGGCGGAAGCGATCGAGGCCGCTCGGGCGCGCGACGGCGTGAACGATGTTCGCGGCCGCGCCGGCCACCGCGTGGCGCGGGCGCCACAGGTTCGTCGCGAAGTGCGGCAGCGCCAGACGGCGGCGCACGTCGCGCTCGGTGAGGTTCGCGGCGGCGAGCGCGTCCTGATACTCGTCGCGGGCGCGCTGGCGTGCCTTGAAGAGCATCATCTGCACGCGCGACTGCACGTTGACCTGGCCGTCGCCGGTCGTTTCGATCGGCAAAAAGATCGCCTCGGGATACTTGGTCGTAATGAGGCTTTGCACGCCGTCGGACACGCCCGACGAGGGCATGCAGCCGAACGGCTTGACCGACACGGTCATGTGGTTCACGCGGTCCTCGACGAAGTGTACCAGCTTGCCGACCTCCATGTGGCCCTCGCCGCCGCGCACGTTGTTGTCGTAGTGGTTCGCGGCCAGGCGCGCGATCTGATCGAGATCGGGCAGGTGATAGCCGCGCAGCCCGATCGCCCACGCGTAGAGGTGAAAGTACACGCGCACGGCCTTGTTCGCGAAACGCAGCGCGTTGAGCGTCTTGGCCGCGTCCTTGCCCGCGAGGCCCTTTTTGCCGCCGTCGTCCTTGCGCAGACCGATGCGACGCAGTCGGTCGTATTTGTTCTCCCAGATCATGAAGAGCAGCCAGTTGGTGACGCCCTGTACGTCCACCTCCGCGCCCTCGGATTCCAGGAATTTTTGCAGGTGGTAGTTGCCGTCGCCCTCGGTGGTCATGGCCCAGAACTCGCCGATGATCGAGACGACGGGTTTGGCGCGCAGGCGGTCGAGTTTCACCGCGTCCAGCACCGGGCGGCAGCGGCGCAGCGCCATGACGATCGACCGGCGGTTTTCCATCGCCTCGCACAAAATCTCGCGGCACTTCGCCAGCGCGGCGTCCACCGAGCCGGGCTCCACCTCGTACGGACGCATGCGATAGCCGATGAGGTTCAGCACATCGCCCGCCATCAGCGAACGCACCAACGTGAACGCGAACTCGCGGTTGATGGCGAGGCCCGATGCGTCGCCGGTGGCCTGCTTGAGCCCGCCCTGCTGCTGGAAGAGCAACACGCGGAAGCCGTCGAAGCCCGCGTCGCGCAGGGCCTTGCGGTACTCGGTGACATAGGTGCCGAAGCGGCAGGGGCCGCATGCGCCCGCGGTGACGAACAGGTAATTTGCGATGATCTCCTCGGTGGAGAGCCCCTTTTCGTCGCGCAGATGGATGAGGTGCTTCACCACGTTGCCGACGGTGAAGTACGTGGGGTTGCACTGGCCGCGGTTGCCGAACTCTTTGCCGATCTGGAGGGCGGCGTTGTCGGGGCACTCGAGCATCTCGGACTTGTAGCCGAGCCCGCGCATGCCCGAGACGACAAACACGTCGTGCGCGAATGTGAGCCCCGCGTGAAGCACCGTGGTGTGCGCGCGCTGGTCCGACGTGAAGCGCGTGTGGATCTGCTCTTTGTATTGCGCCGCGCGCAGCGGGGTGTTCGCGGTTTCCGGCTCGAATCCGTTCAGGTTGTGAGCTTGCATTACGCGCTCCTTTCGAGAATCGCGGCCGTGGGTTCATCGAAGATGACGGACTTGTCGGCGAGCATCGGCGTCTCGTTGCCCGAGCGCCGCCAGTCGACGAGCTTTTCCTCGTAGCGTTTCAGCGTGTAGCCGTAGGTCTTGGTGCGGATCTTGATCGTGCCCGAGGGCTTGTTGGCGTCGATGTCGTGCAGCGCCGCGTAGGGCGTTTTGCTGGTCGAGACGATCGAGTCGATGATGCCGTAGGTGGGCGCGTCGTGCCCGCACTTGAACGACGACAGATCGAGCAGCACCACGTTGGGGTGGCGCGCGGCGAAGCGCGTCGCCCACACCTTTTGCACCGAGTTGGCCGAGTAGTTCTCGGGCCACACGTCGTCGATCGAAAGCGGGTCCTCGCCCGGCGCGAACCATCGCGCGAGCCACAGCGGGTCCTTGGGGATGCCGCGGATCGACACGATCGGGTAACCCAGGATCTGCAATTCGTCGGGGATGCCGTGGTGCAGGCCCGGGTCGGAGTGGTAGGGGCGACCGATCATGAGCACGGCCACGCGGTTTTCGCGCTCGACCTCTTCCAGAATCTGCCGGCCCTTGTCCTGCACCATGCGGTCGAAGGCGGCCATCGCCTCGAACGCCTGATCGACCGCGAAGTCGGATTCGTCCTGCGTCACGCGCAGGCGCGGCCCCCACACGCCGTGGAGCACGTCCTTCATCAGGTTCGGCTCCTCGAAGGTGATGGCGTTATCGAGGTACTCGATGCCCGCGCGACGGAAGAAGTCGACCTCTTTGGTGAACGCGGCCTTGATGACGTTGGGCGTGCCCGCGACGATGGGGCACGAGGCGTTGTCCATCGTGCCCTGCACGAAGTTCGGCACGTGCGTGAGGCAGGGGAACCAGATGTAGTTGAGCGGGCCGGTTTTGGCGTCGGCGTGCTTGTGGAAGAGCAGCTCGTGCACGTGCGCCTGCACGACCTTTGACGGGTAGCACGGGTCCACCGAGCCGTATTTGCCGCCCTCGGTGAACAGCTCCTCGGTGGTCTCGCTCGACCACACCACGTTTTTGATCGGGATGCCGAGCGTCTCGAAATACGTGCGCCAAAACGGGCCCGTGCTGTACATGTTCAGCACGCGGGGCATGCCGATCTTCACCGATTTGCGCGCCTCGCGGTCGGCATCGGGCGAGCGCTCGAAGCCGCGCTTCACGGCCTTTCGTTTGACGCGGAAGAACAGCCCGCGCGTGACCTGCACGTCGTCGATCGGCGCGCCTGACTCGGGCATGGGGTCGGGATCGTAGAAGTGGCGAAAGGCGAGGTCGGCCTCGTAGTGCACGAGGTTGGGATAGCGCTTTTTGAGATCGCCGCGCTGCTTGTTGAGCGTGCGCAGGGCGTCGAGATCCTCCACCGTGCCCTTTTCGCAGCTAAAGCCCGAGATGTAGCGCGAGGTGCGTCCGTCGGGCGTGGCGGTGTCGATGAAGGTGCGCGAGCAGTTGTTCTCGCAGAAATTGCAGCGCGTGCTCTCGTCGTTTTTCGTCGTGTAGATCAAGTGGATCGCGGCGTCGAGCCCGATGAAGCGCGACGTGCCGTTTCGCTGCACCACACGCAGCGTCTCCATCGCCGCGCCGATCGCGCCGGCCTCGCCGCAGTGCGGGTGCACGAAGACCTCGGCGTTCGGAACGCGGGCGCGGATGTAATCGACCTGCGCCTTGACCGCCGCGAGGTTGCGCTGCGTGCCGCCCTGAAGCAGGTAGCGCGTGCCGAACTCGGCCAGTCGCGGCACCTGCACCACGTACTGCCACACGTTCTTGGGCAGCACCTGGGCGAGACCCGCGAGCATCTCCGACGCGTTGAAGCCCTCTTTCTGGAAGTTCACGCGGTCGGAATCGAGAAACACCGCGCAGCCGTACGAAAACTTCGGCGCGAGATCGGCGCCGAACGCGGTCTCGGCGTAGTCCGTCATGCGCACGCCGAACTGCTCGGCCATCGCCTGCAGCAGCATGCCGTTGCCCGCGGAGCACTGGTTCGAGAGCTTGAAGTTGCGGATGTCGCCGTCGCGCAGAAACAGCACCTTGATGTCCTGACCGCCGATGTCGCAGATCACGTCGGCGTCGGGCATCACGGTGAGCGCGCTGATCTTGTGCGCGATGGTCTCGACCACGTTCACGTCGGCGTGGACGGATTCTTCGAGCACGTCCGCGGCGTAGCCCGTCGCGCCGAAGCCGATCACGTCGAGCGTCGCGCCCGCGTCGGCCGCCCAATCGCGGAACTCGCGCAGAATCTCCTTGGTGTCCTGAATCGGGTTGCCCTTGGAGATGCGATACGACTTTTGCAGGATCACGCCGCGCTCATCCATCAGCACCGCCTTGGTGCTGGTCGAGCCGCCATCGAGGCCCACCACCGCGCGAACGGTCTCGCCGGGGGTGAGCGTGGCGCACGTGAATTCGGGCACGGCATAGCCGTCGCGGAAGCGGTCGAGCTCGACGCGCTCTTTCACCAGCCCGGGCCCGGCGAATTGCGCGAGCCGCGCGCCGCGACCCGTCTTGATGTACTCGCGCAAACCATCCAGCCCGTGGAACGCGACGGCCGTGTCGGGCTCGGCGAGGCCGTAGCAGACCGCGCCGTAGGCGGCGTAGTACTGCGCGTTGTCGGGAACGTAGATCAGTTCTTCGATCGGCCGGTCTTTGGGCCAGTCGTAGCCGCGTTCGTTCCACGTCTCGGGGATGCGCATCCGCCAGCACTCGACGAGGAAGGGCAGGTAGGCGTTCGGTCCGCCGAGCAGCAGCACCTCGTGGCGCAGCGTGTTGCCGCGCGTGAGCACGGCGAGGTTCTGGTGCACGATCGCGTCGGCGAGCGAGTTCATGATCTCGCCGGACGGGATGCTCGACTTCACGAGGTTGACGATGTCGGTCTCGGCGAAGACGCCGCACTTGGCCGCCACGTGGTGCAGCCGCGCGCGGTCGAAACGCAGTTCGCGCAGGGCGTCCGCCGGCATGCCGACCTTGAGCATGCACTTGTCGATCGTCGCGCCGGTGCCGCTCGCGCACTTGTCGTTCATCGAGGTCACGGCCTGTTTGCCGGCCTCGG
>CAZPJD010000278.1:0-45352 GCA_964586775.1 uncultured bacterium
GTCAGGACCGCGGGCTCCAGCGGATGGGGAGATTTGGGGCGAGCCTTCCAAGTGAAATTGGCGCATTCACACGAGTAGGCCCGTGTCCAACCGCCCGGTCGATACGAGTCGAATCCGCGCGCCAGCCCAAGAAGAGGATAGAGACTCTCAACGTAGTCGGCGGCGGATTTGTCGAGAGCGATACACACGACATCCATTGCTCCAAATGCACTGAACACCAAGAGAGACGCGGGAATATCGCTGGAGAGGCACCACTCTTTTACTCGAGTATCCCGATTGTCCGAAACCGTGAAAAGCGCGAGTTTGCCCACTTCGACTCCTTACAGATTGCGCCAACCCGATGACGAGATCCCGCGCTGACGACGCTTCACGTCGACCATTTTCAAGAGAAACGGGAAAGGGTGTTAGCGATCGTCGTCGTCGATGTTGATGACGTCCCAACCGCTGAGACCACCTCGGCTGCCGCCGATCCCGACCTTCGGAATGCTGGCGGCGAGCGTCTGGGCGCGGTTCTTATCCGCCTGATCCGCGGGAATTCGCGCGAGGGCCTCGTGGAGATCCCAAAAGTAAGACTTGGTGGCGGGCTGTTTCTTCGGGCCTTTTTGCCGAGCAACCATTCACCTACCCCCGTGACACCGTGAATACGCAGATGCCCTGTCAGTCTCTCGGAGCACATCGCCCATCGTCCTCGACACCTCATCCGCTGCGCGCGAACGGACCATTACCGACCCGCGTCGGCGAAAATCCAAGGGCCAGAACGCTTGGTGGTTTTGCCAGCCCGAAGCGACGAAAGAATCTTCTGACCGCGCGGGGCGAATGGTGTGGTCGCTGGACTTCAGAGCCGGAGACGGACCTCCCTGATGATCGCGTCGTCATTCGATTCGCGCCGAATCCGGAACTGCCCAAATCGACCTCTCAGCTCCCCGTCTCCCAAAACGCATTTAAATCATAAACGGAACAAGAGGGCTGTCAACACTCACTTTCACAGCCACTCAACGGGAAAACACCACGTCGAACAAGCAGTATCTGTTGTCAGTTTTGCATCGAAAGTCACTGCTCGTCGTTCACTCCGTCCATCCCGCTTCGCCGTTCTCGCGCAGCAGGCACCACGACCCGTGGGTGGTGACGGGCGAATAGACGCGGCCGAAGAGTTCTGTGTCCTCGCAAAAACGCACCGGCGCGCTCGTCAGGAACGTCGGATCGTGGCGCGTGGCGAGCACCAGCGTCGGTCGCCACTCGGCGAAGATGCGCGCGACGGAATCCGCGTCGGCCGCCTCGCCGCGCCGGTACTCGGGCACGCGGAAGTGATGCCAGTCGAAGCCGCTCTCGACGGCGATGAGCGGGTGGCTCTCCTTGCCCAAAAACACGCGGTCGCCTTCGCTCATGGCGACGTGCAGCCGCCGCGCGATCTCGAACGACTCGTCGAAGAAGTGCGTCTCCTGCTCGACGTGCTCGAAATAAAACAGCGAGCTCGCCGAAAGCGCGAGCGCCATCGTCACCGCCGCGACGGGCGCGAGACGAGCGGGGCGGACCTTTCGTCGCGTTGCGTCGGCGAGCATCGCCGCGATGGGCGGGAACGAGAGCGCAACGAGAAAGGTGGCATAGCGGTGCAGCTCGGGCGCCATGGCCGCGCGCAGCGCCTGGATCTCGACCACCGCGAAATAGTACGTGTAGAGGATGGCGGCGAATCGCGCGCGCCCGGTGACGAGGGCGTACACGACGCCGAGCACCGCCGCGCCGAAAAGCCACCGGCCCTCGATGCGCGCCAGCGCCTGCACCCACAGCAGCGCGCGCTCGTCCCACGGCGTCACCGCCGCGTTGATGGACGTGGTCGCCGCGCTGACGAGCACGAAGTTGAGTGGGTGCCCCGAGACCTTCCACGTCACCGCCATGTGGACGATCGGGAAGACCGCGAGCATCGCGCCCGTCGCCGTCGCGCGGGCGAAACCCCGCCGCGCGAGCAGCCAGATCGGCCACAGCGGCAGGAACATCCACACCTCGTAGCGCAGCGCCCCCGCCGCCGACGCGCACGCGGCGAAAAGCATCGCGTCGCGCCAGCGCCACGCCTCGCGCCGGTCGATCATCCGCGCAAAGAGCGCGAGCGCGCACGTGAGGAAAAACAGGCACGGCCCCTCGGCCAGCGTGTTGACGCCGACGATGACGAGCAGCGACGAGAGCGCGGCGAGCGCCATGGCGGCGAGCGCGGCGGCCTCGCCCGCGATGCGCCGCACCAGCGCGTGCAGCGGGAAGAACGTCGCCAGCGCGAGCAGCAGCGTGACGATTCGGTTGGGCATGGCCGCGTGGCCGAAAAGCTTCGCCGTCGGCCAGAAGAGCAGCATGTGCAGCGGGCCGAAGTTGGTGTCGGGATAGAGGTTGTCGTTGGCGATCCACTGCATGAAGAGCTGGAGCTTGGAATACTCCTCGCCCTCGGTGGACATGATGTTGGGGAAGTGCAGCAGCGCGACGAGCCGCGCCGCCGCCGCAATCGCCAGCAGCGCGAAAAACGCCGCGCCGTAGCGCGTTTTCCCTGTGTCGGCCGTAATCGCGTCGGTCAAGTTCGCGCCCATCATGGCGCGACCTGAGGCGAAGCGGGATACGCGATGCGAAAGATCGCAAAATCGCCCTTGCGCCACACGCGCGTCAGGCGTCGTCCGTCGATCTCGGCTTCGGCGTGCGTGGGCGCGATGGGGAATGCTTGAATATTTCCCGCGGATTCGTAGTCGAGCACGAGCCACGCGGGGCGCTCGCGCTCCATCAGTTCGTCATACGCGTCGCGGTTGTAGAGCTTGATGTCGCGGCCCCAATCCACCTCGCGGCCGTCGAGGTAGGCGAGCGGATGAAAGCGTCGCGCGAGCTCGGCGTAGCGATCCCAGTCGGTGATCGGCTCGCCGACGTAATCGAGGTTCAGCATCTGCGCGGGGTTTTTACGGCTCTCGATGACGAAGACGGGATGAAAGCGCTTGTCGAGCAGTACGCGCTCGTCGTTGTCCACATGCTCGCGCAGCCAGGCGCTCGCCTCGAAGACCTCGGGCGGCAGGGCGTTGTCGATCGACTGCGTATACGCCCACGCGAGATTGGCGGGGGTGACCAGCGCGATGATGGCGGCCGTCATCGCGCCCGCCCGCTCGGCGGACACGCGCCGCGCCAGCGCCCAGATCGCCGCCGCCGCGAAGGGGATCAGCAGCGCGGCGATGATGATCGCGTAACGCAGTAGCGACGGGTCCATCAGGCCCTTGAGCGTGCGCACGCTCATGAACAGATACGGAAACGCGAAGAGCGCCGCGACCGTGCCGCCGCGCCGTTCTAGCGCCGCCCACACCACGCCCGCGGGCGCGAGCAACGCCACGGCGGGCGCGAGCACTTGCCAGAAACACACGAACCAGCCCGTCGCGCGATACGACAGCGGCATCTGCGGCAGATAAAGCGCGAAGGTGCGCGCCGAGGTCTTGCCGAACGAGACCGGGTCGCCCGTGATTTTCCAGCAGATGAACATGTGCACGAGCGGGAAGATCGCCAGCAGCGCGCCGTAGCCGACGGCCCGCGCGACACCGCGCCGCAGCGCGAGCAGCGCGAAGACGGGATAAAAGAGCCAGCTCTCGAAACGCAGCATCGAGCCCGCCGTCAGCGCCGCCGCCGAGAGCGCGAGCCACCCGAACGAGCGGCCCTCGCGCTCGTCGTGAATCAAAAACGCCGCGAGACCGATGATGAAACACAGCGTGTAGGGCGATTCGGCGAGGCTGGTCGCGCTCGCCCGCACGTGCAGGGGATACGAGGCGAACAGCGCCGCCGCCGCGAGGCCGATGCGATCGCCGAAGGGCCGGCGCATCGCCGCGAAGAAGACCGGGATCGTCGCCGCGCCGCACACCACCGAGAGCGCTCGGATCGGCGTGACCTTGTCCTCGAAAGCCCACGCGACGAGCCAGATGAGCCACGTGTGCAGCGGGCCGAAGTTGGTGTCGGGATAGGGTTTGCCGAGCGCGAGCCACGTGTATACGAGATTGATCTTGGAATAGGGCTCGGATTCCCACGAGAAAGAATTGTCGAAGGCAAAAAAGAACCACAGCCGGACGCCGAGGCCCAGCGCCGTGAGCCCTGCGAGCGCGAACGCGATGCGCCGCCGCTCCACTCGGACCCCCTAGCGCCCGGCAAACGCCGAGACGTCGATCCGGTCTCCCACGCGCGCCCCCGCTCCGGCGAACCAGCCGCGATTCGCCTCGATCACGTAACGCACCGGAACGTCCGGCTCGTGGTGCGTCTCGGTGAGCGGCTCCATGTCGGCGATCTTCACGATCGTACCGTCTTCGGCCACGAACGCCGTGGAAAGCGGGATCAACGTGTTCTTCATCCAAAAACGCACCCGCTTGGGCTTGGCGTAGATGAAGATCATGCCGTGGTCGGCGGCCATCTCCTTGCGATTCATCAGGCCGACGCGCTGCTGCTCGCCGGTGATCGCCACCTCGACCGTCAGCGTCTTCGCGCCGATCTTCATCGGCACGACGGGCAGGCCCGTGTTGAGGTCGATCGCGTGCGCCGCCAGCGCCACGGCGAGGGCCGCCGCGACGAGCGCGAGAATCGAAAGCGGGCGACGCGTGCGAAACATGGCCACTCCCCGTGCGGAAAGGGCATGCTAGGCGAATCCCCGGGGCGATTCAATTGCGTGGTCGCCTTGCCGCCGCCGCCGCGTCGCGCTAATGATCGGTCGGCGTCGGGGGAGACCCGCCCGGGCGGATCGGCGTCGTGATTCCTTCGCTCGAAAACCATCATGCAGGGAGCCTCGTCATGGCAAAAGCGGCCGCGCGCAAGGGCAAGAGCGCATCCTCTCGAACTCCGAAACTCAAAACTTTCGATTTCGCGGGGCTGATGGGCATCGAGCGTATCTCGGCCCCGGCGGTGTCGCCCGACGGACGACGCGTCGCCTTTGTCGTCTCGAAACCCGACGCCGCCGAGAACAAGGTCCGCCACCAGATCCGCGCGCTCGACCTGCGTTCGCGGGAGATCGAAACGCTCACGCCCGGCCCGGGCAATCACACCGCCCCGGCGTGGTCGCCCGACGGCAAATGGCTCGCCTTCGTTTCGGATCGCGACGACCAGCACGGCGCGCAGCTCTGGCTGCTGCCCACGGGGGGCGGAGAGGCGCGGCGCGTGACGAGTGGCTGGGGCGGGGTCGGCACGCCCATTTTCGCGCCCGATTCGCGCCGCGTGCTGTTTTCGCGCGAGGTGGTGGTGAGCGCCGATTACGACCCCAAGGCCGACAAGTCCACGCCCGCCGGCGAAGAGCCCGCGCGCGCCAAGGTCATGGGCCTCGTCAACGAAAAGTCGAGCGCCCGCGTCATCGACGATCTTCTGTTCCGTCCCTGGGATCGCTGGCGCGACCGCAAGCGCTCGCATCTGTTCATCGTCGACGTCGTGACCGGCAAGATGAACGATGTGACGCCGGGCGACCGCGACACGCCGCAGGTGTCGCTGGGCACCGAGCGCGACTTCGCGTGGCACCCCAACGGCCGCGAGATCGCCTACGTCACAAACCCCGACAAGGTGGTGACGCGCTCGACCAACAACTCGGTCTATCGCCTCGCGGTCAAAGGCATCGCCGCGGCGGGCGAGCCCGTGCGCGTGTCGAATACCGACGCGTGCGACGTGCACCCGCGCTACAGCCCCGACGGCAAAAAGCTCTTCTATTTGGGCATGACGATTCCGGGGTACGAGGCCGACCGGCTGCGCATGAAAGTTTACGACCTGGCGAGCGGCCAAACGCGGGTGTATCTGGAGAAATTCGAGCGCAGCCCGATGGCGTTCGAGTTCGTGGACGACGACGACGAAAACGCCGTGATGTTTCTCGCCGAGGATTTCGGCCGAAAGACGGTCTACATTCTCAACCTCGACACCGCGCAGGTCCGCCAGCTCACGCACGGCACCTTCAACGGCCTGATCCGCGCGATCCCCACGTCGGACATGATGCTCGTGACGCGCGAGACCGCGTGCGATCCGCCGGACTTTTATCTCTTCGCGCCGGGGTGGGGCATCACGCCGATCACCAAACCCGGCCCCGCACCCGAGGGAACGCTCCCCGACGCCGGGGCAAGCGTGCGCCGCCTGACGCACTTCGGCGACGCGGCGAAGTCGTACGCGCGAAATAGCGCCGAGGAGTTCTGGTACGCGGGAGCGGGCGGCGACCCGGTGCACGGTTTCATCATCAAGCCCGCCGGATTCAAGCCCGGGAAAAAGTACCCACTCATGCTGTTGATTCACGGTGGGCCGCAGGGCGCGTTCGCCGATCACTGGCACTGGCGCTGGAACTACCAGATGTTTTCGGCGAGCGGCGCGGTGGTCGCGTTCTTCAATCCGCGCGGCTCGACCGGCTACGGCGACAAGTTCAAGGAGCAGATCTCCGCGGACTGGGGCGGGCGCTGCTACGACGACATCATGAAGGGCGTCGATCACCTGCTCGCAACGTATCCGTTCATCGACCCCAAGCGCATGGGCGCGGCGGGGGCGAGCTTCGGCGGGTTCATGATCAACTGGATCCTCGGCCACACCGACCGCTTCAAGGCGCTCGTCTGCCACGACGGCGTGTTTTTCGCCGAGACGATGGCCTACACCACCGACGAGCTGTGGTTCGACGAATATGAGCACGCGGGCCTGCCCCACGTGAACCGCAAGGCTTACGAAAAATACAGCGCGCACCGCCACGTGGCGAATTTCAAGACGCCCACGCTGGTGGTGCACGGCGCGCGCGATTATCGCTGCCCCGAGAGCGAGGGCATCGGCGTGTTCACCGCGCTGCAGGTGATGGGCGTGCCGTCGCGTTTCGTGTACTTCGAGGACGAAGGCCACTGGATCCTCAAGCCCGCCAACGCGCAGGTGTGGTATCACGAGGTCGTGGGTTGGCTCGCGAAGTGGCTCGGCCTCGGCGCACGATGAGCGGGGAGGCCCTCACCCCTTTCCCCTCTCCCGCCCGGCGGGAGAGGGGTGCCCCGAGCTTGTCGAGGGGCGGGGTGAGGGGAGCGAGCATGCGGACCATTGAATCGATTGCAGGAGGGCTTCATGTCTGACGCCATTGCCGGTCTCGAACCCAAACTCGTATGGGAAATCTTCGCGGGCATCGCCGCCGTGCCGCGCCCGTCGAAGCACGAAGAGAAGATCATCGCGCACATCGACACGCTCGCCAAAAGCCGGGGCTTTGTCGTCGATCAGGATCTCACCGCCAACCTGGTGATCCGCGTTCCCGCGACGCCGGGCTACGAGAACGCCCCGGTCGTGGTGATGCAGGGCCATGTGGATATGGTCTGCGAGAAGAACTCCGACGTCGATTTCGACTTTATGACCGAGGGCATCCGCCTGCGCCGCGATGGCGACTGGCTTCGCGGCACGGGCACCACGCTCGGCGCGGACAATGGTCTGGGCGTCGCGATGTCGCTCGCCGCCGCGATGGACCCGTCGGTCGTGCACGGCCCGCTCGAAATCCTGCTCACGGTGGACGAGGAGACGGGCCTGACCGGCGCGATGTACCTGTCGAACGAACTCATCACCGGCCGCATTCTGGTGAACCTCGACTCCGAGGAAACGGGCATCGTGTACATGGGCTGCGCCGGCGGCGCGGGCGTGTCGGCGCACCTGCCGCTGCGCTGGACCGACGCCAAGGACACGCACGTCGGCGCGCGGCTCGTCGTGCGCGGCCTGCGCGGCGGGCACTCGGGCGGCAACATCCACGAGAACCGCGCGAACGCCGTGAAGATCCTCGTGCGCACGCTCAAGGCCCTCACACCGCACCACATCCACATCGCGGCGATGCAGGGCGGCGACAAGCACAACGCCATCCCGCGCGAGGCGTTCGCGGTGATGTCGCTGCCGGAGAAGGCGTTCGAGAAGGCGGCGGCCACCGTGGCCGAGTGCCACGCGGCGTTCGCGCAGGAATTCCCCCGCGATCCCGACTTCGTCATGGAGCTCGTCGCCGCGGATCGCCCCGTGCGCGTGCTCGACGCCGAAACGCAGGTCGCCGCGCTCGCCATGCTGTTGGGGTTCCCCAACGGCGTGCTCGCCATGAGTCAGGACCTGCCGAACCTCGTCGAGACCTCGACCAATCTCGCGTCGATCAAGATCGAGGGCGATGCCCTCGCCGCGCACAACAGCCCGCGCTCGTCGAACGCAACGGCGATTCGCGGCGTGATCGAGCAGATCGACGCGGTGGCGCGGCTCGCCGGCGCGGTGACCGACGTGCGCGATCCCTATCCCGGCTGGCAGCCCAATCCCGATTCGCGCATCCTGCGTTTGGTGGAAACGGTGCACGAGGAGGTCTTCGGCAAAAAGCCCGAGCGCAAGGCGATCCACGCCGGGCTCGAATGCGGGATCATCGGCGAAAAATTCCCGGGTATGGACATGGTGTCGTTCGGCCCCGACATCCAGGGCGCGCACTCGCCGGACGAGCGCGCATACATCCCCGCCGTTGCCGTGTCGTGGAAGCTGCTCGCCGCCGTGCTCGAAGCCGTGGCGAAGGGAAGGTATTAGAGCGGCAGGGCCGCTGGTTTTTGGTTCTTGGTCCGGCGAGCACTGTCACGTCGCGCGGCGCAGCCGATTCTGGTGCGCTCGAATTTGAGTGCTTCTGTCGCGGACTCTCGGCGCAAAATTTTTGTGCTCGCGACGCGGGATTGTGATATCCTCATTTCGTCAATTCACGCCCCTTGATTGCGGATGGGGGGGTCATACATGCGACTCGCGGCCATTGAGACCACTCTTTGCGCGTTCCTTATCCTTGCGGGCTCCGCATGCGGCGGTGATGCAGAAACGAACGATGATGATGATGTCGCCGTCGCGGACGAATCCGACGATGACGACGACATGACCGAAGAAGGCAGGCAAACCGCCGGCCCGATAACCGCAGCTCATGACGACCAACAACCATTGGGTCCCCGAACTCCGTTCGGCGATCCCTGGTTCGATCACGAGCCGACCGATTGCGGCGTGTCCGAACCCGTGACGACAGCCGAGGGATTCGTCGTCGAGGAAAATGGATTGCGAAGGGAACTCGTGGACGGTGGTTTGTCGGGGGGCGACGTGGTGTTTTCGTCCATCGTCGTGGACCAAGATGGACGGCCGACCGTATGGGCCAACAAAGGGGGAACTCTGGTTCGATACACCGTGCACCCGTCATTCGTCGAAGTCACCACATTCGCGGGGCATGTCAGCGGGGTTCCCGCCGCGACCGTGGACGAAGACGGTCGAACGCACCTGGTTTACGCGGACAATCGCGCGAGGTTTCTTTTTCACCTCGAACTTCGAGAAGGCGATTGGATTCGTACGCCGATCGACTGCGACGCCAGATTTTACGCTCTGGACATCACTAGCGACTTCCTCGGTTCGATTCACGTGTCTTATCGACATCGGATCGACGTCGATTCGGGTTCTTACGAGGATCGACGATTTCATGCCGTTCGGCGGGAAGGAACTTGGCGGCGCTTTCAATTCGACGAGGGCGACACATATACGACGTTTTTGCGAGTGGACGAGCGCCTTCGCGTCGGGATTATGACACAGACCTATTACTACACGACTTTTCACCTGCGGGACGGCGGCGGAGTCTGGACGCACGACGTGCTGGCAATGGGCGGCGGCGATTCGACGAATCCCCATGAAACCTATTCCTACAACTATATCCGGCCACAGTTCGAGTTCAACGATCGGGACGAAATCGACTGGGTCGCCATGGTCTCGGAGTTCTGGACCTATTGGCCCGGTTTCTACGGAGTCAACACGATCGGCTATCACACCACGGACGACGTTCCATTCGGCTCGGAACTTGATCGCGGATTCTTGCTGGAAATCGGCTACCCCGCGTTCAGAGAAACGAGCGATCGGGCACCGCACGTCTTTTTCCGATCGGGACTGATGTTGAAGCACCACATCCGCGACGACGACTGGCGCGTAGAGACGATCGCGGTCGGCGGCGACTACCCCAGCTTGTTCATCGACACCGACGACGGTCTCTACGTCAGTCATTACTCGATGCTGGAAACGACCCTCAAGGCGACCTTCCGGACGAATCGCCGATGGCGCACGCGCCGTCTCGACCGCGTCACGCTGGCGGCCGATTCGGCCAACGCGCTGATCGATCCGAATGGCGATCCCGTGATTCTTCACGCGTCCGACTGGCCTCCCGGACTCATCGTGGACCGGCCGACCGGCGATGTGTGGCAGCACGAAACGGCGTTTGCGGCCGTGAATCGCACACCGACCGAGGACGGCGTTGCGATGGACGATAACGGGCGCATCCACATCCTATTCTCCAACCCGGCAACCTTGGACATGGAGTATCTGTCCGACGCAGGCGGAACCTGGATCGTGGAAACCGCGACCCTTGGTTCGGGGAAATGCTCCCTTGCCGTCGACGGCTCGATGCGAGTCCACGCGGCCTGCGCGATCAATGGCGAGCTCCGTTATCTTCTCCGCGACAACGTCGGCTGGACCGAGGAAGTCATCGACGTCGCCGCGCTCGGTTTTTCTTACCCATCAGATCCGCGTATCGATGTCGCTCCGAGTGGCGACGCGATGATTCTTTTCTACGGATATCGGCGGCCGCCAGAGCGTTTCGAGATGTGGGTTTTGGAGAACGGATCGGGGTCCTGGCAGGGTACGGCGGTCAGTGCGCCGCTCGACGCAATTTCGCACAGCATGGATATCGACATCGGCCCTGCCGGCGAGGTCCGCGCGGTCGTTTCGGATTCCGACGAACTGCGGCTTTATTCGCGCGATGGCGGCACGTGGTCGCCGGTCGTGTCTTTGGTCGCGCCGGATGGCTCCGACGTCGTGTCCGACGTGTCCATCGCCGTGGACGACAGCGGGGCGAATCACGTGATCTATTGCGAGAGCTGCGGCGACAACGGCGGCGGCCCGTTGCGTTACGCCACGGATGCCTCGGGCACATGGACCGATTCGGAGTTGGAGTCGAGTTACGGTGGCAGCGCCGGGATTGCGATCGGCGACGATGACTTGATTCGAGTCGCATTGACACGCGGCGGAAGCGTATTTCTGACAACTTTCCCAAAAGGTTGGACCGACTGAAGCCCTTCGTGCGTACACCCACTTCCATGTCCTCGCTCACGCCGTCCTGACTGATCCCTCATTCACCCCTATCTGGCTGAATTGACAGGCGCTTTTGCGTTTGACAACATGCGTCATGGCGTCCGGTGCGGCGTCGCGCGAATGTGCCGCGCGCGCCGCGATCGGGGTCGTCGGCACCACCATCCGAATCGAAATCCGAGGGAGCGACCATGGGCTTCATCATCGATGAACGCGACATCCGTTTTTGCCTGTTCGAACAGCTCGACCTGCCGTCGGTGACGCGGTTCCCGAAGTATGCGGATCAGGACGAGGATCTCTACCGCATGATCCTCACCGAGGCGTTCAAGTTCGGTCGCGAGATCCTCGCCCCCACCAACGGCCCCGCCGACGAAGAGGGCTGCAAGATGGTGGATGGGCAGGTGAAGATGCCCTCGATGTTCCCCGCGCTCTACAAGCAGTTCTGCGAGGCCGGGTGGAACTCCATCGCGCTGCCCTCGCGCTGGGGCGGTCAGGGCATGCCCTCTCTGCTCACCACCGCGGGTTCGGAGACGATGGTCGGCGCCAACTGCTCGTTTTGCATGACGACGGGCCTCACCGCCGCCGCCGTGCGGATGATCGACGAATTCGGCACCGAGGAGATGCAAAAGCTCTACCTCGAGACGATGGCGACTGGCCGCTGGTCGGGCACCATGTGCCTCACCGAGCCCAACGTCGGCACCGACCTCGCCAGCACGCGCACGGTGGCCAAGCGCGCGGGCGACGGCACGTACCTCATCACCGGCACCAAGATGTTCATCACGTCGGGCGATCACGACCTGACCGAGAACATCATCCACCTCGTGCTCGCGCGCATCGAGGGCATGAAGGGCATCAAGGGCCTCGGGCTTTTCGTCGTGCCCAAGATCCTCGTCAACGCCGACGGCTCGCTCGGCGCGTCGAACGACGTTTTGTGCACCAAGATCGAGGAGAAGATGGGCATCCACGCCTCGGCGACATGCATGCTCAACTTCGGCGACAACGGCGGCAGCCGCGGCTGGATCATCGGTGCCGAGGGCGACGGCATCCGCATGATGTTCCACATGATGAACGAGGCGCGCATCGGCGTCGGCCTGCAGGGCGTCGCGCTCGGCAACGCGGCGTATCAGCTCGCGCTCAAGTACACCAAGGAGCGCGTGCAGGGCACGAGCGTGCTCCAGATGAAAAACCCCGACGCGGCGCAGGTGGCGATCATCGAGCACCCCGACGTGCGTCGCATGCTGATGGAGATGAAGGCGTACGGCGAGGGCTGCCGCGCGCTGGTCTACTGGGTGGCCAAACTCGCCGACGTCGCCGATCACAGCGAGGACCCCGAAGAAAAGCGCAAGCACCAGATGCTCATCGAGCTGCTGACCCCGATCGTCAAAGGCTACCCCACCGATCGCAGCTTCGAGATCGGCGGCACCGCGATCCAGGCCATGGGCGGCGTAGGCTACTGCCGCGAGTATGGCGTCGAGCAGTACTGCCGCGACGCGAAGATCAGCGCGATCTACGAGGGCACCAACGGCGTGCAGGCGCTCGACCTCGTCGGGCGCAAGATGACCACGCAGGGCGGCGCGTACTACATGACCTATCTGGGCGACCTCGCCGCATTCCTGGAAGACTCGGCCAGCCCGGCCCGCCTCGCGGACCTGGTGGCCGATCTCGCGGCGGCGCGCGATAAGCTGGCCGAGATGTCGATGCAGTTCATGATGAAATTCGCGAGCGATCCGCTCTTCCCGATTCTTTCGGCGACGCCCTTCGCCAAGGCGTTCGGTCACGTCGTCGTCGCGCACATGCTGCTGTGGCAGGCGCGCATCGCGACCGAAAAGCTCGAGGCGATCAAGGCGGAAAAGGGCGCGGCGGACGAGAAGGCGCTCGCCGAGTCGAACGACGACGCGGCGTTTTACCGCAACAAGATCCTCACGGCGCGCTTCTTCTGCAAGAACATCCTGCCCGACGTCCACGGCATCCACACGCGCGTGATGACGGGCGACGAGAGCTGTCTGGAGGCGATGCTGTAACGCGACTTCGAACGGCGGTCCCATCATGGAATCCGCCCATCGCGGCATGAACTCGGATCGCAATACCGACGTGCGCCCGTTTTGACGCCCCCATGGCGTGCCGATTCCCCGTCGCGCATGGCCGATTCCGCGCACGGGCCGATTCTTGTGCCGCGCGCGGGCGCGGGGCACAATCGCGCGTCATGTGTTCCCCCTCGCGTATCCTGCGAAACACGCTCGGCTGGACCAATAAACGCGTCGCCAAGTTCGCCGTGCGTCGCGCGCCGCATCACGTCGGCCTGCGCCGGATCGACACGGCGCTGCCGGGCGAGTTGGGAACGACGCAAAGCGAAGAGGCGACGTGATGGCGAGCCGCGACCCCAACACCGCACCCGATCCGCGCGAGAGCGCACGCCGGGTCCGTGCCGAGATGTGGTGGGTCGGCGCGCTCGCCGTTCTGATCGCGAGCCTTTTCGCGCTGGAAA
This sequence comes from uncultured bacterium, assembly GCA_964586775.1. Taxonomy (GTDB): domain Bacteria; phylum Lernaellota; class Lernaellaia; order JACKCT01; family JACKCT01; genus JADLEX01. The sequence continues at coordinate 13,559 of CAZPJD010000278.1, forward strand.
AATGGGCGCTGCCACTGCCCTCGGTCTACAACTTCTCGAACAACGTCGTCTTTTTCGCCCTCATCAATCTCAACGTCATCCTCATCTGCGTGATGCTCTTCCTCGTGCTGCGCAACGTGGCGAAGCTGCTGTTCGAGCGCCGCACGGGGATTCTCGGCGCGCGCCTGCGCACCAAGCTGATCGTCGCGTTCACGGGCTTTGCGCTGCTGCCGACGGTGATGATGTTCTTCGTCGCGGCGAGCTTCGTCACGCGGTCGATCAACAACTGGTTTTCGGTGCAGATCGAGATGAGCCTGCGCGAGACGCTCGAGGTCGCGCAGACATACTACTCCACGTACAAGACGTCGTCGAAGTTTTTTGCCAAGCAGGTCGCCCGGGAGATTCAGGAGGGCGAGCATCTCGTCGCCGCCGCACCCGTGCGCGACATCTTCGCCGCCGAAGAACTGGCGAGTTGGCTGGCCGCGAAAAAGACCGAGTACAACGTGGACGGCATCGAGGTCTACCGCGCGGGCGACGACCGCCCCATCGCCACCACCGCCCCCGACGAGCCGTGGAACGCGCTTCGCCGCCCGCCATCCGGCGTCGAGGAGTTCATGCTCAAGGCGCTCGCGGGCGAGACGAACGCCGACATCTTCCAAACCGAGCAGGGCGAGACGGTGCGCGGAGTGACGCCGATCTTCGGCGACGGGCGCGCCATCGGCGCGGTCGTCGTGACCTACAAGGTGCCCAACCGCGTGCTGAAAAAAATGACCGCGATCCGAAAAACCTACGAGGACTATCGCCGACTCGTGCTGCTCAAGGGCCCCGTCATGAGCAGCTACTTCGTCTTTTTCGCGCTCATCACGCTCTTCATCTTTTTCGCCGCCACGTGGTTCGGCTTTTTCCTCGCGCGCGGCATCGCCGTGCCCATCTCGCGCCTCGCCGAGGCCACCGAGCACGTCGCGGCGGGCGATCTGGACGTGCGCATCGAACCCGCGGGCAACGACGAACTCAACCGGCTCATCGCGTCGTTCAACCGCATGATCGGCGACCTGCGCCAGTCGCGCGAAATCGCCGCTGCCGCCAACGAGGAACTGCGCGCCGCGAACCTCGAAGCCGACCGGCGCCGCCAATACATCGAGACGGTACTCTCGAACATCTCCGCCGGCGTCGTCAGCTTCGGCGTCGACGGCCGCATCGCCACCATCAACACCCGCGCCCGCGAGATCCTCGGCCTCGCCGGCAACGCCGTCGGCCGATTCTACGACGACGCCTTCGGCGAATTGCTCGGCCGCGTGCAGATCGACGAACTGCGCCAAAGCGTGCGCGACGAAATCGCCGGCCCGCCCGGCAGCCACGTCGAGCGCGAGGTCGAGATCCAGATCGGCGACGAGCAGCGCACCCTCATCGTGCGTCTCTCGGTGGTCCGTTCCACGCACACCGGCGAACCGCTGTCGGTGGTGATGGTGCTCGACGATCTGTCGGAACTCATCCGCGCCAAGCGCGTGGCCGAGTGGCGCGAGATCGCGCGGCGCATCGCCCACGAGATCAAGAACCCGCTCACGCCCATCCAGCTCGCCGCCCAGCGCCTGCGCAAGCGTTACGCCGCGCGCTTCGACGAGGAAACCGACAAGGCGTTCTTCGATTCGACCGCGATGATCATCCGCCAGGTCGGCGAGATGAAGCGCCTTGTGCGCGAGTTTTCCGATTTCGCGCGCCTCGCCGAGGTGCTTCCGCAGCCGCATCAGCTCGGCGACATCATTTCGGAAACGCTCGTGATGTATTCCGAGGCGCACCCGGAGATCCGCTTCACGTTCACGCCCGCGCCCGACGTGCCGATGCTGCTGGTGGACCGCTCGCAAATCCAGCGCGTATTCATCAATCTCTTCGACAACGCGATCGACCCGTCGGTCGGCGCGGGGCGGGTCGAAATCTCCATGCGTGTGGACGACGAGGCGGACGAAGTGGTGGTGTATGTGGACGACAACGGCGCGGGTTTACCCGCCGCGTATCGGCAACGCTTGTTCGAGCCGTACTTTTCGACGAAAAAGATGGGAACCGGACTGGGGCTCGCCATCGTGCACCGCATCATGACCGACCACGACGCGCGCATCGAGCTGCGTGACCGCGACGGGCGCGGCACCCGCGTGGTGCTGGCGTTCCCGCTGTCGCTCGCCGTCGCGGCGCAGGGGGCATAGGGCGTGCGCGGCCACATCCTCGTGGTGGACGACGAATCGGGAATCCGCGAGACGCTCGCGGGCATCTTCGAGGACGAGGGCTACCGCGTCAGTACCGCCGAAAGCGCGCGCGCGGCGCTGCGCATCGTCGAGGACGTCCACCCCGATCTCGTGCTGCTCGACATCTGGATGCCCGGCATGGACGGCCTCGAAGCCCTGCCGCGCATCAAGGAGCTGCGCCCCGACCTGCCGGTTATCATGATCAGCGGCCACGGCACGGTGGAGACGGCGGTCAAGGCGATCCGCATGGGCGCATACGACTTCATCGAAAAGCCGCTCTCGCTCGACCAGGTGCTCATCACCGCGCAGCATGTGCTCGACCTGCAGCGCCTGCGCGTCGAGAACGAGCTGCTTCGCAACGCGATCGAACGGCGCTACGAGATCGTCGGCGAGAGCGCGCCCATGCAGCTCCTGAAAGAGCAGGTCCGCCTCGCCGCCCCCACCGAAAGCCGCGTGCTCATCACCGGCGAAAACGGAACGGGCAAGGAGCTCGTCGCGCGGCAGATCCACATGCTCTCGCCCCGGCGCGACAAACCCTTCATCGAGGTCAACTGCGCGGCGATCCCCGAGGACCTCATCGAGTCCGAGCTCTTCGGCCACGAAAAGGGCGCGTTCACCGGCGCGGCGGGGCGCAAGAAGGGCAAGTTCGACCTCGCCGACAGCGGAACGATCTTCCTCGACGAAATCGCCGACATGAGCCTTCGCACGCAGGCCAAGGTGTTGCGCATTTTGCAGGAGCAGAAGTTCGAACGCGTGGGCGGCACCGAGTCGGTGACCGTGGACGTGCGCGTCATCGCCGCGACGAACAAGGACCTCGAGTCGATGATCCGCGAAGGGCGCTTCCGCGAGGATCTGTACTTCCGCCTCAACGTGCTGCCGCTGCACGTGCCGCCGCTGCGCGAGCGTCAGGGCGACATCCCGCCGCTCATCGAGTTCTTCCTCGATCAATACGCCGTCACGTCGGGCATGGCGCGCAAGTCGATCGACGCCGACGCCGTCGAGCTCATGCGTCGCTACCCGTGGCCCGGCAACGTGCGCGAGCTCAAGAACATCGTCGAGCGCCTGATGATCATGACCGCCGGAAACGTGGTGCGTCCCGAGAACGTGCGCATGACGCTCAAGCTCGACCGCGGCACCGACGAGCAAGACGCCGAGGACATCTTGATGCGCGATTCGTGGAAGACGGCGAAGGCTGACTTCGAGCGCGCGTTCCTGCTCAAGAAGCTTCAGGAGTTCGACGGCCACATCAGCAAGACCGCCGAGGCGATCGGCGTCGAGCGCACGCACCTGCACCGGCGCATCAAGGCGCTCGGCATCGACGTCGACGACGTGTGATAACTTCGCGTAACCGTTCGTTCGGACCGCCGCGAGGCTTGTTGCGCTCCCGCGTTTCGCCGTAGTCTCAAATCCGCCGCTCGGCCCGGTCGGCGCGATGATTGCCCGACTCGCGGGACGCGAATCCTTCCTCCAGATCCGCTCCGCCGCCACGCGGTCGTTCCTCGTTCTTTTATTCCGGTTTTGCCCTCGGAGAACGACATGAATTTCGACACCCTCATCGAAGGCGCGACCATCTACGACGGCACCGGCCGCATGCCGTACCGCGCCGACGTCGCCATCGCCGGCGGGCGCATCGCCGACGTCGGCCAGCTCGACGACGTGAAGGCCGAGCGCCGCATCAACGCGCGCGGCAAGGTGCTGTGCCCCGGTTTCATCGACGTCCACAGCCATGCCGACACGGTCGTCCACTTCGACACGCACGCCGAGACCCTCGAACCCCTGCTGCGTCAGGGCATCACCACCTTCGTGGGCGGCAACTGCGGCATGGGTCTCGCGCCGATCAAGCCGAAGTTCCGCGAGCAGTTCATGACCTACGCCGAGGTCTTTCTGGGCCGGTCGCAGGAGGGCCAGATCCACTGGTCCACCATGGCCGAGTACCTCGCGTATATCGAATCGCGCGGCACGGTCCTCAACTACGCCATGCTCGCGCCGCACGGAATCATCCGCGTCGCGACGATGGGCTTCGACCGCTCGCTCGCGAGGCCCGACCAGCTCATGGAAATGGGCGACCTGCTTCAGGAGTGCCTCGACGCGGGGTGCGTGGGGATGAGCACGGGGTTGCAGTACTTCCCCGGGCTCTCGGCCGACGAGGACGAGCTGGTCGCGCTCGGGAAAAAGGTGTCCGCGGCCGAGGGCGTTTTCACGAGCCACATCCGCAGCTATTCGAACACGCTGCCGCAGGCCATCGACGAGCTCATGGCGATCAGCCGCCGCTCGGGCGTGAAGGTCCAGCTCTCGCACCTGTTCTGGGTGCCCCACGTCAACTTGTACGTGGACCGCGTCGTGAGTTCCATCGCGCGCGTCGGCGCGGCGATCTACAAGCACGTCAAGATTCCCGTGCCCCTCGACCTCGCCATGCGCGAAAAGCTCCAGGACATGGGCGACGAGATCAAACGCGGTTTGCCGATGGGCATGGACGCCATGCCGACCGGCGCGGGTTTCACGCACGCGTTTGCGTTTTTCCCGCCATGGGCGCTCGAGGGCACGCGCGAGCAGATTACGAACCGGCTCCGCGACCCCGCCGAGCGCCAAAAAATCCACGCGTCGATCATGAACGGCAAATCGGTGTGGCCACACCGTGACGGCGACACGTGGTCGATGAACTTCTTCCAAGTCATGGGTTTCCAGTCGGTGCACCTGATGTCGGTGCCCGAGGGGCCGAACTCGAAATATATCGGCAAGCACTTCGTCGAGATCGGCAAGCTGCGCGGCCAGCACCCCTTCGACGCGGTTTGCGACATGCTGCTCGAAGAGGACGGCAAGGTGCTCGTCTTCGAGACGCCCACCTGGCCGGGCGACGAATTCGTCGAGCGCAGCGTCTACGCCAGCATCGCCGACCCCAACGTCTCGATCGTAACCGACTCGATCCTCATCGGTCAGGGCAAACCCAGCCACCTGTTTTACGATTGCTATCCCAAGTTGTTCGGCAAATACGTGCGCGAGGAAAAGCGACTGACGCTCGAAGAGGCGATCCGCAAATCGACCTCGCTGCCCGCGAAGCAGCTCGGCATCCCCGAGCGCGGCGAGATCCGGCGCGGTTGGTGGGCCGATCTGGTGCTCTTCGACGCCGAGACGGTGGATTCGAACAGCACGGCCGCCGACCCCGACGTCTTCCCCACGGGCGTGGAGTACGTTTTCGTGAACGGCCACGCGGCGGTCTCGCCCGCGGGTTACCACCCCGAACCGCGCAAGGGCCGGGTTGTCCGGCGGGGAGAGAATTAGGGGGGCGTCACCGCCAGATCGCGCGCGGATAGCGGGCGAGGATCGTTTCGTCGCTCGTGACCAGCCGTCGCCGTTCGACCGCCGCGTTCGCCACGATCATCCGGTCGAATGGATCGCGCGTCCACGACTGTTCGAGCGCGACGCGCGCCACCTGCGCGAACGGCGCGTCGGACATGCGAAGGCCCACGCGTTCGACGAGGTCGGCGACCACCACATCGGCGGGCTCCTTGGCGCGGCCGATCTGAAAAAGGAACTGAAGTTCCACCAGAGCCATCGGCGACAGGACGAGGCCGGAGCGATCGAGCGTCTTCGCGACCGGCTTCAAGCGCCGTAGATCGCCCGCGAATAGCCACATTGCGACGTGCGTGTCGAGGTGGACTACGGCTTCCATTCGCCGGACCAATCCATATGAACGAGGTCGTCCGCGTTGCCGACGATGTATTCGGGACGCTCGACAAGACGCGACATCTTGCCCGGCGGCGAACCGGGGACGATCTGAATGATCGTGCCGTTGCGCGCGATCTCGACGGTCTCTCCGTTCTTCGCGACGCGATCGAGGATGCGGTAGAGGTCGGCCCGAAGCTGCGTGGCGGTGATGGGCATGGCGTCCTCGCGAATGCGTACGCCTGATACGTACGTCTATCAGGAACATATCACGAACCGGCGAAGGTGTCGCCAGATCGCGCGTCCGACTTATCCACAGGCTCTTTGGGTGCATAAAGATTCCCATTGAATTCCTTCGGGGGGTGTGATAAACGCCCGCCGTCCGTGTCCGAGGGCCCGATTTTCGGGAACGACGGCGCGGACGATTTGCATGTCGCGGCGCGATGGTTTGAGAGCGGAGTTGCGGCGTGCGGAAAGCGATGGCGGTCCTGATGCTCGTTCTTGCCTCGGTTGGGGCGGACGGCTGCTCGAATTCGAAGGACGACCCGGACTCGCGGGAGCCCGGCTCATCGGCGTCGCCGTCTTCGGACGACGACATCGCCACGAATCCCTCTCCCGTTCCCACTCCCGGCGCCACACCCGATACCACGCACTGCCGCGACGCGCTGAACACCTCGGTGTCGGCGTGCGGGGCGCAATTCGTGGACGGCGCGGGCGAGGTCATCACGCAGAACGAGCTGCTCGGCGCGTGTGGGCAGGACAAGGTGGAGTGCGTGGTGGGCTGCTGGGATGCGCATGGGGAGTGCGACGCCTTCCGCGACTGCCTGGGCACGGACTGCGGACTTTCATGAACAAGATCGAATTCACGCTGGCGGCGCTGTTGCTTTCGTTCGCGGTGGGCGTTTGGGCTTGCGGCGAGGCGGCCGACACCGCCGTGCCCGCGACCTACGACGACGCGACCCCCCCGCCGGTGGACGGCGACGAGACGGCGACGGACAGCGACGAAGAGGACTTCGACAACCCCGCGATTCCCGACGAGACCCCGCCGCTGCCCGCGCTCGATCCGTCGCGATGCGCCGACTCGCCACCCATCGACTTCGGCGACATCGATCTGGGTTACGAATCGCTGCACAGCGATTCGACGCTGCTCGACAAGAATTGGTACCTGCTGACGGTCCTGATGAAGGACAAGGCGACCGCGCTGGCGATCAAGAACGACGCCCGGGCGCGCTCGCTTTCGGCCGCGCGCGACCAGCGCTGGCGCGACGCCGTGGAGTCTTGCGGTCCCAACGTCTCGTGCCTCGTGGATTCGGTGCTCTGGACCGACGCCGAGGTCACCGCCGCCGCGAAGATCCTGTACGACCTGTTCGCCGACGACGACCGCATGGCCGATCCGGTCAACGACCATCTGCGTCCCTCGGGTCGGTTCGAACTGCTGGCGGACGACGACGACGCGCACGTGCTGGTCACGGCGTGGCGCGAAACGGTGCGCACGATGAGCAACATCGTGCTCGCCGCGTCGGGGAACATGACGGCGGTGGATTTCGAGATCTTCATGCGCGAGGCGTCCGAGGAGCATCCCGGATCGACGAAGTTCTACGAACCCCTCGCGTGGTCGGCGCTGGGAGCGCTCTTCGCTCAGGACCGCGACGAGGCGGTGCGTTACGAGCCCATGGACCATGGCATCAACGCGCCGGCCATCGCGCGCATGGCGAAGATTGACTGGACGGCGTATCGCTTCATCGCGATCGTCGTGCCCGGCTACGGTCCGACGACGCTCGATCGGCCGCTCTCGCCGCTCGGCGGATTCCGTTGCGACCTCGCCGCCGCGCGCTACAAGGCGGGCCTCGCGCCGTTCATCGTCACCTCGGGCGGTCACGTGCATCCCGACATGACGCCGTACTCCGAAGCGATCGAGATGAAAAAATACCTGATGGACGTTCACGGCATTCCCGAGAACGCCATCCTCGTCGATCCCCACGCGCGGCACACGACGACGAACCTGCGCAACGCGTCCCGACTTCTGCTTCGCTATGGAGCGCCCGCGACGGGGACCGCGCTCGTCACCACAGACGTGGCGCAGAACACCTATATCTCGTACCTGCTCGGCGGCCGTTGCCTCGAAGAACTCGGCTACCTGCCGTGGCGGCGCGTGCGCCAGCTCTCGATGACGGATTCGTGCATGACGATGAATCCCGAGGCGCTGCACATCGCGCCCAGCGACGCCCTCGATCCGTGATCGTCTTATCGCGCGCGCGGCCGCCGCGGCGTTCCCGTTTCGACATCTGACAACGGAGTTCCCGAATGACCATTCGGCGTAGGGGTTTTATTCTGATCGTGGCGATGCTGGCGATCGGGGTGGGCGTTGCGACGGCGTCCGATGTCGGCGGCAAGGCGCCCGCGTTCAGTGCGGCGGACGACGCGGGCAAGCCCATAGCGCTCGCCGACTTCGCGGGCAAGCCGGTGCTCGTGAACGTGTGGGCGAGCTGGTGCGCGCCCTGCCTGCAGGAACTGCCCGAGATGGACAAACTCGCCGCCAGGCTCGCGGACACCGGCGCGGTGGTGCTGGCGATCAACATCGACGACAAGGCCGAGAATGGAAAGCGCTTCAAGACGAAGCTCGGTCTCACGCACCTGCGCGTCGTGTTCGACCCCGGCAAGACCGTGCCCAAGGCGTTCGGTGTCGATGCGATGCCCACAAGCTTCGTCATCGACGGCGGCGGCGTGATCCGCCACGTCAACCGGGGATATCAGACCGGCGACGTGGAGAAGATGGAAGCGGTCATCCGCGGCCTTCTGAAGCCCTGACTCACCATTCAAAGGCGAGGTACGCTCGGCCGATAACCGCGTGGTATCCGTCCTCCACCGCCTCGCGCGAGGACTGCCGGTAATCGTCCGCGCCCACGCCGCCCGTCAGGTGCGTGCCCTCGATGACGCCTCCGTGATCGATCAGCGCGATGCGCGCGCCGATCAGCGTCGACGAAAACTTCTGCATGACGGGCGCGGCGGTATAGAACTCGTCCACGCCGTTGCGGGCGGTCATCATCGTGTAGTCGGACTCGGACTGCGTGTAGAACCGGCCGTGCAGCTTGAGCAGCGCCCACGGCGCCAAATACTGCCGCCACTCGCCGAGCACGGTGTGCGACAAAATGCCCCAGTCATCGGTGTAATAGCGGTAGCCGCCCTCGAGGGCCGAGCCGGTCCACAGCGCCTGAATCACGCGTGCCGACGCGGCATAGCGCGAGCGCCGGTGCGGCAGGCGCTCAATGTCGAGCCGCCACACATCGCCGTCGTATTCCACGTCCATGTCGCGCTCGGGATCGCCCAGCGCCCCGCGCTGAAGGATCGCGCTGCCCACGACCTGGGCGATGGTCCCCCGCGAAAGGACCTGCGTGAGGCCCAGGTTCACGCCGTCCACGTCCTTGGGCTTGGGGAATTCCTCCGCCCGCTCGATGTCGGCGTTGTCGGTCTCGACCGTGTCGAAGTTGTGAAAGTACGTGGCGGCCAGCGTCGTGTTGCGCATGGCGAAGTTCCGCGCGAGCGTGCCGTACACCGTGTTCGACAGGTAGTTTTTTTCGCTGGAGTACATGTAGCCACCGCCGAGGGTCGTCTCGTCGATTTCGGCCGAGCCGAACGCCGACAGCTCCACGCGCCGCTTGCCGCTGATGTCGGGCGTGTCCTCGAAGAGCCCCGTCTTGGTGCCCGCGTTGTAGCCGCCCACGAAGCCGCCAAGCTTGTTGCGGCGTTCCTCGCGCGACGCGCCGGCCAGCCCCGTCACCGTTTTGTCGTGGTAGCGGCTTTGCGGCGTGGCCGACGAGATGCCGTCCACCACGGCCTTCGCGCCGAGCATGTAGTGATCCTGGAACTCGTTTTCGTACTTCATCGCGCCGGTGACGATGTAGTTCGCCGCGTCGTCGGCGAAGCCGTTGACCTGCGTCTTGAGGGAATCCGCGAAGGCGACGCCGGCGAGCGGAATCGACAGGATCAGCGCGAGAGCGCGAAACAGATGTCTGGACATGTGTTTCGCCCCGTCACTTGCAGCCGCAGCCGCCGGACGCGCCGCCCTGGCCGCCCGCGGATGCCTCGCGCGTCTCGCACATCTTCGCCAGATATGCCGCGTCGAGGTCGTCGTAATCGAACTGCATGATCGGATCGGCGAGGGTTTCCCGCTCGAAGGGCTGCACCACGGCGCACGATGTCGCGCCGAACGCGGCCGCCGCGAGCGCGAAGGCGAGGCTCCACCAGACAAATTTGCGCATGATCCACGACCTCGGAAGAAAAAAGCGGGCGAAGCGGATCAAGAAACGACTTCGCCCTGAACATCCACATACTATCCGGTTTGGCTGAGATTGTCACACAGCGTGAGGACGCGCGTTAAAACGTGACGTACAGGAACGACAGGCTTTCGGTGGTCGTGAAAAGCACGATAAGGGCGATGAGCGCGTACCAGAACGCCGCGCTGGCGAAGTCGATCGCCAGTTCGCGAATCCAGTTCATGGAATCACCCCCGTGAGAAGCCGCGCGAAAACCGCAAGAGCGGTGCGCGTGTCGCACGCGAAGAACACCCAGCCCGCGGCGACAAAGCTCATCGTCAGCGCCCACGCGCAGACCTGCCTCACGCGCGACGTCGACCCCGGCCCGCGCCGCCGACGCCACGCGCGATACGCCACCAGCCCAGCCGCGTGCCAGAGGCCCCAGATCAGGTAGTGCGCCGCGAAGCCGTGCCATGCGCCGATGGCCGCGAAGACGATGGCCGTGTTCGCGATCTCGCGCCCGCGCCCCGCGCGGTTGCCGCCAAGCGGAATGTAGACCGCGTCGCGCAGGAACGCGGTGAGCGACATGTGCCACGCGCGCCAGAAGTCGCGAATGTTGGCCTTCAGATAGGGCCGGTCGAAGTTCTCCTCGACGCGGTAGCCCGCGAGGCGCGCCATGCCGATGGCCGCGTCGGTGTAGCCCGAGAAATCGAAGTAGATCCAAAACGTATAGGCCCACACGGCGATGGCGAGGTCGAGCCAAGCGGCGTCGGATGGGTGCGCGAGCGCGGCGGTCATGGGCTTCAGCGATGCGGCCAGGATGCGCGTCTTGGCGATGCCGAAAAGGATGCGACGCACGCCGAAGGCGAGGTCGCCCGCGAGCTCGCGTTGCTCGGCGAGGTTCGCGCGAAAGCGCGCGAAGTTCTTGATCGGCCCGGCGGGCGCGGTCGCGAATAGGAACAGGTGCGCGGCGGCCTCGCCGGTCGCCGTGCCGGTCGTCGCGTTTCGCCGTGTTTCGATGAGCGACGAGAGCGCGTGAAAGCACAGATACGACAAACCGAGCGGACGCAGCGCGCTCGTGGGGTCGATCGCCTCCCACGTCTGGAATGCGACCAGTACGGCGACGATCGCGACCACGCCGGGCGCGAAGACGCGCGCGTGACCACCCGCGAGACGCGCGCGTGCCGCGAGGGCGAACGCGCCGACGGCGACGCTCACCGCTGCCCCCTGCGGCGAAATCCGCGCGAGCAGCGCAACCGACGCGAGCGCGACGAGGCCGTGACGCACCCTGCGCGGAACGAGCCGCGCGAGCACGACGAGGGCGAGCAGGATGAGGGCGTCGGTCCAAGTCGCGAGGATCACGGCGCGCCCCCGTCATCGCCCAGAAGCGGAACGATCGCCCCCGCGAGCACGCCCGCCAGCGCGTCGGACCCCGCGGCGTTCAAATGGTCGTTGTCGGCGAAGCCGTCCGGCGCGACCGCATCGGTGGTGTCGACGAAGACGCCGCCTTCGCCCTCGATCGCGTTGCGGATGCGCGAGAGGTTTTCGGCATAACGCGCCCAGTCGACCAGCGCGTGTTCGTCGGCGAAGGCGCGGTTCATGGGCGTCATGAAAAACACCGGCGTCATGCCGCGTTCGCGGGCGATACGCGCGCACGGCGCGATGAAGCGAAACACCGCGTTCGCGCCATCCAGCGGTGGCACGTCGTAGTATTTTTTCAGCACGTCGATCGCCCACGGGTCCCAGCGCTTCTCGCGCCAGTCGGTGCGTCCCGCGCGGCGCAGCAGCCGGTCGATCGACCCGCGCACGCCCGAATACACGAAGACGCGGTGGTAGCTGTCGATCAACTTACGCGGGTGCGTGCCCAGCAGCTCGGCGCTGATCCAGTCGCGGTTTCGAAAAAAGAACCAAGCGTCGTTCGCGGCGCGCGATGCGGCATCGCCGCTCGCCCTCGGCCCGCGTCGATCCGGCGGAATGGCGAGGGCGTCCGCGGCGTCGAATCCCGCGACGGAATCGAGAGTCGCGTCGTACAGGTCGTAAAAACGCAGTGGCCTCGCGAGATCGTATGCGCTGAAGTTTTTCGGATTGATGTTGTAGACCGCCACGTCGCCCGATTGCGCGCGAAGCAGCGCTGTCATGTAAAAAAAGTCGGGAATCTTCGACGCGGTCAGGCCGAGATTCGCGGCGCTCCACGGCGCGGGCAGCCGCGCGCCGACGCGGGCGGGCACGGTCTCGTCGGGCGCGAGACGCACCCCCTGAATTACCGAATCGCCGATCACGTAAACACGCCGCGCGGGGTGTTCGCCCAGATACGCGATGTATTCGCGCAGAAAGAGGTTGGTGTCGCGCGGCAGGCGGAACGTGCCGGAAGCGAACTGCCGGGCGAGGTCCGCGCGCAGGGCGATATCGGTGGCGACGAACGCGAGCACGACGAGCAGAGCGACGCGGATCGGCCGCCGCGTCGGATGCCAAAACGAACGGTTTTCGGATTCGCCTTGCGTCGCCACCATGCTCGCCGGATGCGTTCGCGCCACCATACACCGGCACGCGGGCGGTCAAAAGGCGGTTGTCGCCGACTCGAATTGACGCCAATCGATTGTGGTGACTAATGTGTACCGGCTCCCTCATGGACGAGACTCATTGCTCCTACGGCAATCGTTTCTCGTCGTTTCGACGAAGCCTGGAGGAGTGCGAAGATGGAGAAGGACCTTGAGCGCGTGGCGACAGAATTGGCTGGCGCAATCTCGGCCGGTATCAAGAAGGCCGCGCGCGACTTCGATTCGGAGGCCGACTTCCGACGCGAGGCCGCGAAACTCATCGAGAGGGCTGCGGGCGAGGCCGGTCTCGAGCTGACTCCCAGAGACGAACACACGGTCGCGAGCGGGCGGGTCGACAGCCTCTACAACCTGCTCGTTCTCGAATACAAAGCGCCAGGGACCCTTCGCAACAGCAACGAGACCAGAAAGAACCGGGAGGTCATCGAGCAGACGCAAGGATACATTGTCGACGTCGCGAGCCAGCACAAACGTGAATCTCAGAGATTCGTAGGAGTGGTCACGGACGGTCATTATTTCGTTTTCATTCGCCGTATCGGCGAGAGCTGGGTTTTGGACGAGCCGGAGGAAGTGAACGCGACGTCGACGGCTCGGTTTCTTCGGTTTCTTTTCGCGCTTGCCACAGGAGCGGCGTTAATCCCCGAGAACCTGCTTCGGGACTTCGGGCCGAAATCCGAGCGATTTGTCGTCGCGTTCAATGCGTTGTATGCGGGTCTGGAATGTCAGCTCGATGGCGGGAGTGATCGTCCGCTCGTCTCAAAGCTGTTCGAGCAGTGGAAGAGATTTTTTAGCGCGGCGACGGACTATCGCGAATGGTTCGCGCACATCCGAGGCAAGAGCGAGTTTCATGCGATTCTTGCAGAAACGAAACTGGATCCGAAATCGGCGGACGCCCCGCGCGTGTTTTTTGTCCTCCACACCTATTACGCGCTCCTCATCAAGCTGATCGCCACGCTCGCGGCGGCGCGATTTGCGGGAGGGGCGGCTCGGCAGCCATTTTCGGGAATTATCGGAAAAGAGGGAACCGCGCTCCGGGACGCCTTCGAACGAATCGAGCATGGCGGGATCTTTCGCGAGTACGGAATCCGGAATTTTCTGGAGGCCGATTTTTTCGGTTGGTACGTCGCGGCTTGGGGTCCAGAGGTCGAGAAGGCCGTCGGCGGGCTGATTCGCTGTCTGCACGATTACGACCCGGGTACGCTCGATCTTGCGCCGGAAAACGCCCGCGACTTGCTGAAAAACCTCTATCACTCGATCCTCCCGCGCGCAGTGCGCCAAACCCTCGGCGAATACTACACGCCGGATTGGCTCGCGGAGCACGTCATTCGAAGCACCGTGGACGCGGCCGACTTGGGCGATCCGCGTAAGCGTGTGCTGGACCCGTCATGCGGATCGGGGACGTTTCTCGTCCTCGTCATCCGCTTCATTCGCGAACGCGCTGCGCGAAACCGATCGAATCCCGCCGAGGTCCTGGAGAGGACTTTGCAAAACGTCGTGGGGTTCGACCTGAATCCGCTGGCAGTCATCGCCGCGCGCACCAATTATCTTCTCGCACTCGGTGATCTTCTTCGGGAGCGAACCGGAGATATAGACATTCCCGTCTATCAAGCGGATTCCGTTCTGACTCCGTTTTACCCGCATGAGCGCGTGAGAAACGGGCAACTTTCGCTGCGTTTGGAAGCTGGCGAATACCGGATTCAAACCGTTGTCGGCGAATTTCGCGTTCCGACGCTTTTCGCGAATCGCGTATTGATGGAGATCCTCGCGAACGAGCTGGACGACGCGGTCGAGTCCCAAATCAAACCCCAGGCATTTCTCCATCGGATTCGTGCAGCCGCTGGCTTGGACGACGATCAGGTCGCCGCGACCTCGACCTCGCTGACGGTGCTCCACAACCAGCTCCGCGGCTTGCACGACGAAGGCATGAACGGCGTGTGGGCGCGAATCATCAAGAACGCCTTCGCGCCGCTTTTTAACGATGCCAGCCACTACATCGTCGGCAATCCGCCCTGGGTGAATTGGGAAAACCTGCCTGACGAGTACCGAACGACGACGCAGGACCTGTGGCGTCACTACAACCTGTTCGTCCACAGCGGCATGGATACAATTCTCGGCAAGGGCAAGAAAGACATCTCCATGCTGATGACGTACGTCGCCGCGGACAAATACCTGCGACACGGCGGGCGGCTTGGTTTCGTCGTATCGCAAAGCCTCTTCAAATCGTCCGCATCCGGACAGGGGTTCCGCCAATTCGAGTTGCCCGATCGCACATCGCTTGGCGTCATTCGTGCCGAGGACATGGTGGAACTCAATCCGTTCGAGGGTGCGACCAACCGCACCGCCGTGTTGGTGTTTCTAAAGGGCAAGCGCACCACGTATCCCGTCGAATACACCGTCTGGAAAAAATTGAGGCGTGGACGCGGAAGCCGGGTGCCGTTTGACGGCGTTTACGACGAGGTCTTTCGCGAATGGGTTCGGGCGCTGAAATGGCACGCGAGGCCGGTGAGCGACGCAGATCCTACTTCAGCGTGGATCACGGCGCGAAAGCAGGCTCTTGGCGCGCTCACGAAAGTCCTGGGCAACTCCAGGTATTCCGCCCACGCCGGTTCCTTCACCGGCGGGGCGAATGCCGTCTACTGGTTGGAGGTGTCCGGGGCGCGACCGGGCGGAATGCTCGTCGCGTCGAACCTGACGGAAGGAGCCAAGATCAAGGTTCCGCGAATTCAGGCGGCGGTAGAGGAGGCTCTGGTTTATCCTCTCCTCCGCGGTCGCGATGTGAGGCGATGGAATGCGGAACCCTCCGCCCATATTCTCATGATGCAAGACCCGAAGACGAAGATGGGGATAGATGAGGCCGTGGTTTCAGCCGAGTATCCCAAGGCGTATTCATATCTACGTCGGTTCGAATCTGTCTTAAGGGCGAGGAGGAGCCAAGCGGTTCGTCGCTTGATGGAGAAGGGTCCTTTTTATTCGATCTTCGCAGTTGGGGATTACACGTTCGCTCCGTGGAAGGTCGTGTGGAGGGAGCAGGCTTCCCAGTTCACGGCAGCGGTGATCGGCAAGGCGGACGGCAAGGTCATCATTCCCGATCACAAGCTGATGCTGGTCGCCGCCGCATCCAAGGCTGAAGCGCATTACCTGTGCGCGGCACTGAATTCCTGCCATGTCCGCCTCGCCGTTGCGGCGTACGCGGTCGACATTCAGATGGACCCCCACGTGCTCGACAACATCAAGGTGCCGAAGTTCTCCGCGTCTAATTCGGTGCACACCACGCTCGCGAAGCTCTCGCAGCGTGCGCACGTTTCCGCGGCGAAAGGCGAGTCGGACGCCCTCGCCCGGATCGAGCTGGAAATTGATCGCGAGGCCGCCAAGTTGTGGAAACTGACCGCGGAGGACGTGGAGGAAATCCGTATTTCACTGGCGGAAGCGCTGTCTTAGGACCGGGAACCCACGCCCCCTTGGCGCTGTCCGACCAAGTACCCACACGAAGTGTCCGGGGCTTTGCGAAAGGCCGAGTCACCCTGACGACAAGAACGACCCCGCACGGGGTACGACCTTCCAAACCGACCGAGGGAGACACCGCCTCCTCCCCCACGTGATCCGGCCCGGCCCCTTTCCCTCGTCGGTTTCTTTATCCACTCCGATAATTCCGCGAATTTTTCCGATCTCGCCCCCGCGCGACGCACTATGACCAAAATCAGGAACCCGAACGCGAGCGTGTTGTCAGTACGAATAGATCGCCGCCACACCCGGCGATCGGCGCGAGAGAAGGCCGGCTCCATGCTTCGCCTTCGACCGCAACGCAAGCCCACGCAACATTCTCCCTCCTACGGGCGATCGAAAGATCGCCCACTTTTTTTGAGGAGACGCCGTTTGCGCGCCGGCCTGTTCGTCATCATTCCCACAAGGAATTTCTTCGGCTAAAAGCGCGTTCGCGAAATGCGAGGAGATGCGATGGAAGCTTCGATCGGCAGTCCGGCCCTGTGGGCGGTGTTCACCGGGTTCATTCTCGCGATGCTCGCCCTGGATTTGGGCGTGTTCCACCGCAAGTCGCACGTGGTCACCACGCGCGAGGCGCTGGCGTGGAGCGTGGTGTGGATCGCCCTCTCGCTCGCTTTCAACGCTTGGATCTACATCGCCCACGGTTCGACCAAGGCGCTCGAATTCCTCACCGGTTACCTGATCGAGAAGTCGCTGTCCGTCGACAACATCTTCGTCTTCGTCCTCGTCTTCTCCTTCTTCGCCGTCCCGTCGCTATATCACCACCGCGTTCTGTTTTGGGGCGTGCTCGGCGCGCTCGTCATGCGCACGATCTTCATCATCACCGGCGCGGCGCTGCTCGAGCGCTTTCACTGGATCATCTACGTCTTCGGCGCGTTTCTGGTGGTGACCGGCATCAAGATGCTGCTGCAAAAGGAGCACGGCGTTCACCCCGAGAACAACCCGCTGGTCAAGCTCGTGCGAAAGGCGCTGCCGATCACGAACGACTACCGCGGCGAGCACTTTTTCGTGCGCGAAGCGGGCCGATGGGTGGGCACGCCGCTGTTCATCGTGCTCGTCACCATCGAGTTCACCGATTTGATCTTCGCGGTCGATTCCATCCCCGCCATTTTCGCCGTCACGCGAGACCCCTTCATCGTCTACACGTCCAACATCTTCGCGATCCTGGGGCTGCGTTCGCTGTATTTCCTGCTCGCGGGAATCATCGACAAATTCCACTATCTCAAAGCCGGCCTCGCGCTTGTGCTCGCGTTCGTCGGTACGAAGATGCTCGTCATGGGCGTCTACAAGATTCCGATCGGCATCTCGCTCGGCGTGGTCGCGCTGCTGATTGCGGGATCGGTCGTCGCGTCGCTCGTCTTTCCGAAAAAAGCGACGGGGTGATCGGCGGCCGCAATGCGTCCAAAAAGCGAATCCCGGCGCCGCCATGCGGGCGACGCCGGGAATTTTTACGCGCGCGTCACTCGCTGACGAACGCCATCATGTACTCGGTCGCATCGAGAATCGGTTGCACGGCGTGCGGCATTTCGTAGTAGTCGCCGGTAAGCCAGTTCGC
This sequence comes from uncultured bacterium, assembly GCA_964586775.1. GTDB lineage: Bacteria > Lernaellota > Lernaellaia > JACKCT01 > JACKCT01 > JADLEX01. The sequence goes on from CAZPJD010000278.1 coordinate 31,302, forward strand.
GAGCATGTCCTGCTGGTTCGGGTCGCCGGTAACCGGGATCTGCCCGCCGGGGTAGTGCACGTGCGTGGTGATCTCGCCATCCACGAATTCGTGGATGATGCGCAGACTCGGGCCCGACGTCGTCTCGAAGTCCGTGTTGCTCTCGTCGTAGCCCGCCACATTGGGCGTGTTGTCCGAACCGGGAATGGCGAAGGGGCCGAGGTCGAAGCCCGGCAGCCCGAACGCCGAGAAGGCCACATGGCCGAGCATCAGGTGATGCTTGCGTCCCCACAGCCAGTCCTCGATCGGGGCGCCGTCGAACTCGTCCCACCCCGCGATGGCCGCCACCGCACCGTTGATCGCGCTCACGATCGTGTCGCGGCGAGTCTCGACGGGCACCGTGGAGACGTCGTTCCACAGGTCGCTTGCTTCGTCGTCGAGCAGGCCGAGGATCGCGACCTGCGTTTCGGTCCATCCGTACGGATAGTCGAAGCCGGCGTCGGCCACCTCGTCGCCGAAGGTCGCGACGCGAAGCTCGATGTCGTACTCGGCGAAGCCCATCGCGGCCACCGCCGCCGCGCGCACGTCGGCGTCATCCGACGCCGGGCCGTTTGGATCGGAGCCCGCGAGGCCGGAGTGCGTCTCGAAGGTCCAGTCTTCCCAGTAGCCCACCATGTCCTCGGCCTCGGTCGAAAGGCCGGTCATGTCCGCGTTCAGCACATCGAGCGTCGCGGTGATGAGGTCGCGGGCGTAGTTGTCCTGCACGGTGAACTGCGTCGCCTGCGTGGATTCCATCGTAACGCCGTCGCCCGCGAGTTGCTCCTCGAGCATCTCGGTGATGCGCTGGGCGCGATAGCCGATGTCGCGCTCGAAGTACCAGTAGTGGTCGCTATCGGTCGGGTCGCCCGATTGCAGCGTGCCGTTGATGTCGTTGTTCGCGGTGACCAGCCAGCCCTTGGCGGGGTTCTTGACCTGCGGCATGTCGGCGATGTCGGCTTCCCACTCCGCCGATCCGTCGCCGGGCAGCACGAACCACGGCTTGTAGGTCGCGGCCCAGGAGCGCTCGGGCACGCGGGCGTTGGGGAAGTAGCCGAGGTCGCCGTTCACGTCCTGAAGAACGAAGTTCTGCGCGCCGACCTTGAAGTTCTCGATGGCGGCAAAGCCTTCGTCCACGTTGGTCGCCACGGCGAGCTGACGGAAGGTCAAAGGTTCGGCCGACGGCTCGTGGCCGGTCCAGCGGAAGGACATGGCCGTCGTTCCGTCGATCGAATCGGGCAGGATGGGGCCGTGATGGGGCACGACGTAGATGTCCTGCGTGATCTCTCCGCCGCCGGGCAGCGCGAAGGTCTGCGTGGATTTGGCCACGTCCACCTCGCCGCCGTCGTACTGCACGGCGACGGGCTCGCCGCCATCGAGCACCAACGTTTCGGCGTACACGTCGAGCACGTCGAATCCCGCCACGGTCTCGCCCCACGCGAGGTTTTCGTTCGCGCCGATGGCGACGATCGGCGCGCCGGCGAACATCGCGCCCCACGTGCGCATGTCACCCGCGCCGAGCTCCTTGGTGTCGAGATACGCGAGGTGGAAGACGGAAGGATACGAGAGCGACAGGTGCGGATCGTTGGCGAGGAAGCCGACGCCGCCGTTGATGTCGGGCGACACGATCCAGTTATTGCTCGCCTCGCCGTTCGGCGAAACGGGTTTGAACGCCGCGTTGGCGCGCATCGATTCGAGCACGCGGCGCGCGCCGTGGTAGCCCGCGGGCAGCACGCGCTGGGGCGAGGGCGGCGCACCGGACTTGCCGGCCGACTTCGCCCCTGACTTCGCTCCGTCGAGTACCACCGTGTCGGTGGCCATCGCGCGGGTGAACATCGTGTCGTACAGGTCGTCGGGCAGCGCGTCGGACCACTCGGTCAGGGAGATTTCGTTATAAAGCGAGTTCGACAGGTCCCAGGTCTGGTAGCGCGCGAACGAGATGGTGTCGATCACGGTCCAGTCGGGCACGTCCGCGGGCTGGAGCGCGAAGAAGCCGTACTCGTCAGGCCAACCCACGGGCTGCGCCTCGGCGCGACGGGCGCTGAGCCATGCGTTGACGCCCTCGGCATAGTTCTCGAGCAGCGTCTTGAGCTCGGCGTCCATGGTCTCGTCGATGTGTTCGAAGACCGAGCGGCCGTCCGTCGCCATGAAGTTCGTGCGCTGCTCGATGTCCACGCCGATCGCCACGTCGCCGGCGATCTCCGTCAGGCGACCCTGCGCGAAGTGGCGGTAGAAGTCCATCTGGAAGAACCGTTCCATCGCCTGCACGTAGCCCATGACCTTGACGGCGTCCTCGGTGTTGCGCGCGAAGACGTAGGGGATCATGTACTCGTCAAAGGCGACGCGCGCCTCGCCCGAGAGCCCGGGGATGTCGATCGTCTCGTCGGGCGGAACGTCGAGCACGGGGCTGTCGTCGTCGCTCGTGTCATCGTCGGTCGCATCGTCGTCCGTATCGTCGTCTCCGACGTCGTCATCGCCGGAGTCGTCGTCATCGTCGTCGTCGCCGCAGCCCGCGACAAACGTCAGTGCGCCGAAGAGCGCGATCACCCAAACCAAAGCACGCAAACGAACCGCGAACATCGCTCGTCCTCCTTCGATGTCATGACATGACGGAGGATTATAAGCGCCAAGTCACCGCGACGACAATAAAAAAACGGAGCCGGACGTCCGACTCCGTTTCTGAAGAGCGAGTGACAGCTACAGGTTGAACATCAGGTACGACAGCAGTTGGTAAACGTCGTCGGTGACCTGCGCCTCGTTGTGGAACGACGTGTACGTGACGCGCCCTTCTCCCGAGTCGAAGCGCACGAGCAGCGGCTCATCCTCGAACGGTACCGTGTTGGTCTCGAACGATCCCTGCACGAGAATCGACGTGCCCTCGCCAACGCCGTCCATCACCACCCAGATCGGCAGGTCGAAAAAGATTTCGATTTGCGTCTTGCCCAGATGCTCGGCCAGGTCGGCATCGACCACGTCCGCGAGCACCTCGTAGCTGCCGAGGCCGATCTTGGGATTGGACGGGAATGAGATGGCGTCGGGCCAGACGAATTCAACATACGCATAAGACCAATCCGACGCGTAGAGCCGCCCGCCCGCCTGCACGAAATTGAACAGATTCTCGTTCACCATGCCCACGTCGAGCGGCTCGATGCCGCCGTGCCCCGACGTCGCGACGGTATCGTCGTCCACCGCGTCATCATCCACCGTGTCATCATCCGTCGCGTCGTCATCTGTCGTGTCGTCGTCCGTCGTGTCATCGTCGGCGTCGTCATCCGAACCGGCGGGCGCAATGTACGGTTCCGCCGTGCAGTTGAGGAACAGGTAGGTGTAAGTGGCGATCTTCGACTCGTCCTCCAGATCCGTCGGAGTGAGCATGTCGAAATCCGTCCCCTCGACGAACCCCATGCCCTTGAGCACGTCCTGCACCGTGTCGTAATCGCCCGGGACCACGGCGATCGTGTGCGGCGGCGGACGCACGATGATGTCCTTTTCGTTCGTCTCGTCGGCGCAGATCTGTGCGCTCGCGTCGCCGACGTACTCGCCCTTCGTCGCCTTCAGATGCTGAATCCCGCCCTCGACGAGATCGAACGCGAAAAAGCCCTCCACGTCCGACGTCGTTTCCAGGCCGAGCTCCGGCAATTCCACTTTCGCACCACCGACATGCGTGATGCCGTCCGGCGCGAGCACGAATCCCTGTAGCGGGGCGTCGCCGAATTCGCAGGTCGGGATCGTATCTTCGTCGTCGTTCGCCCCCCCGAATCGGCCGGTGGTCTCATCCTCGCTGCCGCAGTCGCAGCCGATCGCGCAGGTGGCGGCCAACATCAGCACACCGAGAATCGCCCATCCACGCATGGACCCCTCCGCGGCAAGCGGTGCGCGCTCGCCATCGCTTAATGGTCATCGGAGAGAACACCGAACAGGTTGAATAATACCTGACCGGCGGTCGGATTCGCAATTCCCATCGATCGCGGAAGCCCACGAGCGCAAACGGGACGACGCTTCCGTTTTGGGCGCGCCGACGACGCCCCCGGGACGGCCCGGATGCGATTGACACCCCATGGGATTTCCATTAGATCAAGCGTCCGTTCCGTACGGTGCGTCCCCATCGTCTAGCGGTCCAGGACTCCGGCCTTTCACGTCGGCAACACGGGTTCGAGTCCCGTTGGGGACGTCGATCAAACCCCAGTGACGCTGTTCTCGAAAATGAACAGCCTCCCTCTTGTTCGGCTTCCGGTCCGGCGAGGAACCCTGAGCCACCCCAAATGGGAAGGTCGGCCATCGCCGACGGCATAGGAAACGACCGTCGCCGTGCTCACTCGTACCGCAGCGCGTCGATGGGATTCAGACTGGCCGCACGTCGCGCGGGGAAGTAGCCGAAGATCACGCCGATCGCGGCGGAAAAGAGGAATGACAGCAAATTGATGTTGGAGTTGAAAAGGAAGGGTACGTCCATCACGCCCGCCAGCCCGATCGAAGCCGCCGCGGCCAGGGCGATGCCCACAACACCACCGAGACTGGATAACACCATCGCCTCGATGAGAAATTGCAGCAACACGTCACGCTCCAGGGCACCGATGGCGAGCCGGATGCCGATCTCGCGCGTGCGCTCGGTGACCGAGACAAGCATGATATTCATGATGCCGATTCCGCCGACCAGGAGGCTTACGGCCGCCACGCAACCGAGCAGCATGGTGAGAATCCGAGTGGTGGCGGTCAGCGTTTCCGCGAGTTGACGCGTGTCCAGTACGCGGAAATCGTCTTCCTCGGTTTCGCCGATCTTGCGCCGCTCGCGAAACAACAGAACCAGTTGTTGCTTGACCTCATCGACGGAGCCCTCATTCCGCACCGCGACCATGATCCGCGCGATGTCCTGGCTGCCGGTGAGTCGGCGTTGCACCGTGCGCAGAGGCATTACGACGACGTCGTCCTGATCCTGTCCCATGGCGGACTGGCCCTTGCCCTGAAGCAGCCCAATCACCTCGCAACTGAATCCGGCGAGACGGATTTCCGAGCCGACCGGATTCGCGCCGCCAAACAGCTTGTCCCGGATGGTCTCCCCAATCACGCACACTGACTTCCCCGCGCGTTCCTCGGCGTCGGTGAACGCGCGCCCGAGCGCCATCGTCCAGCTTCCCGCGGCGAAGAATTCGTTGTTTGTCCCCGTGACCTGCGTGGACCATGCCTGAGATTGATGGACGACGGTCGTCGCTTTTCCCGCAACCGGCGCGACATCACGTGCGCCCGTGATCTGGTTCCGAATCGCGTCGGCGTCTCCGTTCGTAAAAGCGGATGCACCCAGTTCGGAACCCGGGCCAATCCGTTGGCCGGGGATTATCATGAGTTGATTCGTCCCCATGGCGGCGATCTGGTCGGAAACCGACTTGGTCGCGCCGTTGCCCAAGGTGACCAGCGTGATGACGGCGGCGATGCCGATGACAATCCCGAGGGTGGTGAGAAACGAGCGGAGCAAATTGCGGAGGATGGCGCGAAGGGCGAGGATCACCGTGTTCCACAACATCAGACGCTCTCCGGGTTGCGGCGATCGCTGGCCACGCGCCCGTCGACAAAGTGAATCACACGTCCGGCGTAGGTCGCAATGTCGGGTTCGTGGGTTACCATCAGCACGGTGATGCCTTGGTCGCGATTCAATGCGACCAGCAATTCCATGATTTCCGCGCTCGTGTGGGTATCGAGATTACCAGTCGGTTCGTCCGCCAGCAGCACTTTGGGCCGGGTGACGATCGCACGCGCAATGGCGATTCGCTGCTGTTGTCCGCCGGAGAGTTCCGAAGGGTGATGACGTTCCCAACCGCCGAGTCCGACCTGCTCCAGAGCGGCACGGGCGGCGATCGGGCGTTTGGCGGCGCTTTCACGACGATAGATCAGCGGGAGTTCGATGTTCTCGATCGCCGTCGTGCGAGCCATCAGATTGAAGCCTTGGAACACGAATCCCAGATAGTGTCGGCGCAGCAGGGCGCGTTGGTTGCGGGACAACGCCTCGACGTGGACGTTTTGAAATTCGTAGCTCCCGCCGGTGGGCGTGTCGAGACATCCGAGGATGTTCATCATCGTCGATTTGCCCGAACCGCTCGGTCCCATGATCGCGACGAACTCTCCCGCAACGACGGCCAAATCGATGCCTTTCAACGCCTGAAACGCAGCCGGCCCGTCGCCATAGGTCTTCGTGACCCCGGACAGCCGAATGAGAGCCTCGTCATTCACGACGCCGTCCCGATGGTCTCGGTGATCACGTGCTCGCCGGCCCTCAGCGATCCGCCGACGACTTCGGTCAACCGGCCGTTGTCGGCGCCGGTCTGGATTTCGATGGGAACCGCTTGGCCGTCGCGCAAAACCCACACGCGCGGCACTCCGTCCGTTGTGGCGACCGAGGCCCTTCCCGGCTGGTCCGGCGGGCGCGGCATCAGCTTCCCGACAAAGCCGCCGGATCGATCAGCTGGCACCGGATCGGTCGCGGGCGGCGTGAAACGAAGGGCGGCGTTGGGGACGAGCAGCGCGTTGTCGCGGGTCACGGTCACGATGTCGATCGTGGCGGTCATGCCGGGACGCAGGCTCAGGTCGCCATTGCTCACCGTCAGCACCGCGGAGTAGGTCACCACGTTGTCCACGGTCTTGGATCCGTACCCGACCCGGGTGATGATGCCCGAGTACCTGCGTCCGGGCCAGGCGTCCACCGTGAACGTGGCGCTCTGCCCTTCCTTCACCTGACCGACGTCGGCTTCATCGATGTCCACACGTAATTTCATCTTCGTCAGGTCCTCGGCCAGCGAGAACAGCACCGGCGCCTGGAATGTCGCGGCAACCGTCTGACCGGGCTCCACTGCACGTGCGAGCACCACGCCGTCGATCGGAGATTTGATGGCGGATTTCCCAAAATCGGTTTCGGCGGTCTGCAAGTTGGCGCGGGCCTGAGAAACGCCGGCGCGGGCACTGACTTCGTTTGCTTCTGCACGTTTCCAGTTGGCCTCGGCCATCTCGAGCTCGCTTTGGGACGTTCCCAAATCGCCGGAAATCTCGAAAAGATGCCGAAGACGCGCCAATACGGCGGCGGTTTCGGCGACCGTGGCCTGCGCCTGCAGCATCTGCGCTTCGGCGGCCGCGAGCGTTGACCGCGATTTGTTCACGACGTCGCGCAACTTGGAGTGATCGAGTTTCGCCAATATCTGACCTGTTTTCACCCGATCGTTTTCGTCGACGAATACGGCGGCGACGATTCCGGAAAGCTCGCTGCTGAGTTCGACCTTGTTGGTGGGCTGAAGTGTGCCCGTTGCGGACACCGTCACCACCAAATTCCCGATCACCGCCTCTTCCGTCTGAAAACGAGTTGCCGCAACGCGCCCTCCCGCGCGCAAGGTCAGCACAGCGATTCCCAGACCGATGACCGTGGGCAGCGTCAGGAGCAGCCAATTCCGCCGACGCCAATACGGACTTTCGGACTCGGACTTCAGGAGCGCGTTCAATGAAGGGAGTACGGTCGTGTTTGGATTTTCCGCCTGTTTCATGGTCTTTCCCTGCCGATCGGGTGGGTCGCGGTTTGTCGCGCCCATTTCCCGATCGACGATTCGCGCCGTTGAATCCGCGCGGGCGCATCGACCGCGCGGGCACTAGCGGGGTTGTCCGCGACCGGGCAGGCGACGCGTTCGGTTTCGAGGAGGCATTCGAGTCTCACGATTGTCATCTCGGTGCTGTGGATCCGCGATCCCGTGCAGAAGAGCGTCGACGAAGCCCCGCACGAAGGACTCCCGACTGTCCGTGACGTTCGGCAACCGTCGCGACCGCACAAAATCGACACAGCCGCCGAAGATCGCGCGAGCGAGCGGTATTGTGTCGAAGCGGCGGACGCGGCCAAGGCGCATTTCCGCCTCGAAGCAGGCACTGATTCGTTCGACGATTTGCTGGGGGGGCGGTGTCTCGGGCTGAGCAAAGAGGAGTCGGCGGATTTCCCCCGACATCGAACTCGTTTCCGCGAGTTCTAAAAACGGGTGGACTCGAAAACACGATTCGAGCACCACCTCGATAAGGTGTTCGAGGTTCTCGCCAAGGTCCCGTCGGGCGGCGAACTTCGCAAAGGCGTGCAACGCTTCCGGAGGCTGCGTTTCGCGGTGAATCACTGCGGCGAGCAAGGCTTCCCTGGACTTATATCGGTAAAAGAGGATTCCTTCCGACACGCCGGCCCGTCGGGCGATTGCCGCCGTGGTCGCCGCGTGTCCCTCCTCGCGAAACACGTCGCGTGCGGCATCCAGAAGGTCCTCTTCGCGAATGCTCGGCGGTCGACCACGCATATATTGAGTATACACTCAGTATTATGAGTGTCAAGGGCCGACCAAATTCGGTCCCATCGCTCGTCGCGTTTCCCCGTTGCATTCCCGGCGGAAAAATCCGACGCTTTTGGGGTCGAATCCGAAACCCCGATTCCGAGAGCACCGCCATGATGACACCGCGTGAATACGAGGAGAGCCTGCGAAAGCTCCGGCTCGTGGTCTACATGTTCGGTCGCCGGGTGGAGAACCCGGTCGACGATCCCATCATCCGCCCGTCGATGAACGCGGTGGCAAAGACCTACGAGATGGCCGCCCGCCCCGAATTCGCCGAAATCATGACGGCCACCTCCCACCTGACCGGGCGGCGTATCAACCGTTTCACGCACGTCGCCCAAAGCACGCACGATCTGCTGATGCGCACCAAGATGGGCCGCCTGATGGGTGCGCACACGGGATGCTGTTTTCAGCGGTGCGTGGGGATGGACGCGCTCTCGGCGTTGTCGATCACGACGTTCAACATGGACCGGCAAATCGGGACGACTTACCACGAACGCTTCCGGACCTATCTTGCGGATGTTCAGGATCGCGATCTCGTCTGCGACGGAGCGATGACCGATCCCAAGGGCGACCGCTCGCTTCCGCCGCACCGGCAGCCGGATCCCGACGTGTACCTGCGCGTGGTGGAGCGCCGCGAGGATGGCATCGTCGTGCGCGGCGCGAAGGCCCACCAGACCGGCGCGGTCAACAGCCACGAGATCATCGTGATGCCGACCGTGGCGATGAAGGAAGAAGACCGCGACTGGGCCGTCGCCTTCGCCGTGCCCAGCGACGCGCCGGGCGTCATCTACATCATGGGCCGCCAGTCCTGCGACACGCGTAAACTCGAAGGGGACGCGCTGGACGTGGGCAATCCGTACTTCGGCGGTCACGAGGCGCTGGTGGTGTTCGACGACGTGTTCGTCCCGTGGGAGCGCGTCTTCATGTGCGGCGAGACGGCTTTTGTCGGGGAGCTGGTGGAGAAGTTCGCGACCTTTCACCGCCAGAGCTACGCGTGCAAGGTCGGCGTCGGGGATGTGCTGATCGGAGCGACGCAGACCATCGCCGAATACAACGGCACGCAAAACGCCGCGCATGTCCGCGACAAGATCATCGAGATGAACCACCTGAACGAAACGCTGTACTGCGGATCGATCGCGTGCGCGTCGGAAGGCCACGCCGAGCCGAGTGGGACGTACATCGTCAATCCCCTGCTCGCCAACGTCTCCAAGCACAACGTCACGCGCTTTCCGTTCACCATCGCGCGGCTGGCGCAGGACGTCGCCGGCGGGGCGATGGTCACGCTGCCGTCCGCGGCCGATTTCCGATCGCCCGAGGTCGGGCCGTGGGTGGAAAAATATTTCCGGACGAAGCCCGATGTCCCGACCGAGAATCGGCTGCGTGTGCTGCGCCTGATCGAGCACATGACGCTGGGCGCGGCGGCCGTCGGCTACCTGACCGAGTCGCTGCACGGCGCGGGATCGCCGCAGGCCCAGCGGATCATGATCGCACGGCAGGTGAACATGGACGAAAAGAAAAAATTGTCGCAAAGGTTGTGCGGCGTCCTGAGCGACCCGGAAGAGTAGCGGCGCCGGTCAGGGAATCCCCATGCAATACGAGGGCATCGTCATCCGCCCGCCGTCCGAGGCGGACTCGCTCATCCTTCAGGCCACCTTCGGCTGCTCGCACAACAAATGCACGTTCTGCCCCACCTACAAGGGCACGAAGTTTCGCATCAAGGACATCGACCGCTTCCGCGCCGACGTGGACGAGATGGCCGTGCATCCCTGGCGGCGCGTGTTTTTGGGCGACGGCGACGCGCTCATCATGCCGCGGCGCGAGTTGCTCGCGCGGCTCGCCATCCTTCGCGAGCGCATCACGCATCTCGCGCGCGTGGGCATCTACGGCAACGCCAAGGCGATCTTGCGCAAGACGCCCGCCGAGCTCGCCGAGCTGCGCGACGCGGGGCTCGGCATCGTGTATTTCGGGCTCGAGTCGGGCGATCAGGATACGCTGGACTTCATCGAAAAAGGGCAGCCGGTCGAACGCATGATCGAGGCCGGGCGGCGCGTGCGCGACGCGGGTCTGCTGCTGTCGGCCACCGTGCTGCTCGGGATCGCGCGGCCCGGGCGCGGGGCGATCCACGCCGAGGAGACGGGGCGCGTGTTGAGCGCGATCGATCCCGACTTCGTCGGCGCGCTGACCGTGATGGTCGTGCCCGGCACTCCGCTGTGGGATTTTCAGGAACGCGGCGAATACGCCGTACCCGATGCCTTCGATCTGCTCGCCGAGCTCTACGTGATGCTGCGCGAGACGCGAATGTCCGGCGGGCTCTTCATGAGCAACCACGCCAGCAACTACCTGCCGGTGCGGGTGCGTATGCCGCACGAAAAGGACGCCGCGCTCGCCGCGATCCGCCGCGTGATCGACGCGCGCGACGCGGGCATGCTCAAGCCGGAGTATCTGCGGGCGCTGTAGTGCGCTCGACGATTGGAATTATCCCGCCCAAAAAAGTGGAAACCGCGTTTTCGGGGGAATTGAAAACGCGGTTTCCGTTGCTCATGCAGGCAGATAGGTGTGGGTCATCCTATCTTGTGGGGATGGGTGAGACGGCGTGAAACCGCCTCGAGGGGACTGTAAAAGATCTTCTCGGACTTTGCGGTCCGGCTTTTCCGAATCGAAAGGCAAATGGAGAGGGGGGAAATCGCGGCGTTTCTGGTCTGGTCAGGTCCGCGTTTCGCCTCCGCGAAATCCCCCCTTATATCAAAGAGCCGCTCCGCTCTGCCGAGCCTTGAACAGAGCAAATGGGATGCCAAGTCCGGGAAACGTGGGATTTCAGGCACTTGGGCCTCGCTCGCGGCAAACGCCCTCGGGAAGTCGTGACAATTTTTCACAGTCGGCCACAGTTTTCTGATAGAATTGCGTACCGCCCGGTCGGGCAGGATCGCGGTGACCGGGAGTCATCCACAGCGCTGCCAACACCCTGTTTTTCGGTCGCTTTTTTGTAACGGGCATTTCGCATCCGTCGGATTATTTGAGGTTGAAAAATCGCCAGGGCCATCGACGCCCGGGCTGTGGGGCCGCTCCCGGACCTCGCGCCCGGCGTCTTTTCGCCGACCGGGCGTTGTGCTAGGTTTCGCGCCCGTCGAATTTTGGGAACAAGGGGAACGCCGCGTGTCCACGCAATACGTCTACACCATGTACAAGCTGCGCAAGGTCGTCTCCGGCCCGCGCGTCATTCTCGACGACATCACGCTGGCGTTTCTGCCCGGCGCGAAGATCGGCGTCATCGGCCCCAACGGCGCGGGTAAAAGCTCGATCCTGCGCATCATGGCGGGCGTCGATCACGAGTTCGACGGCGAGGGCAAGCCGGGCCTCGGCATCCGCGTGGGCTATCTGCCGCAGGAGCCGAAGCTCGACCCCGACAAGACCGTGAAGGAAAACGTCGAGGAGGCCGTGCGCGAGATCCGCAACCTGCTGCACCGCTTCGACGAGGTCAACGCGAAATTCGCCGAGCCCATGAGCGACGACGAGATGAACGCGCTGCTCGCCGAGCAGGGCGAGTTGCAGGACAAGATCGACGCCGCCAACGCGTGGGATCTGGACCGCACGATCGAGATCGCGATGGACGCGCTGCGTTGCCCGCCCGGCGATTCGGCGGTCACGCATCTGTCGGGCGGCGAGATCCGCCGCGTGGCGCTGTGCCGCGTGCTGCTGGAAAAGCCCGACCTGCTGCTGCTCGACGAGCCCACCAACCACCTCGACGCCGAATCGGTCGAGTGGCTCGAGCATTTTCTCGCCGAGTATCCTGGCACCGTCGTCGCCGTCACGCACGACCGCTACTTCCTCGACAACGTCGCGGGATGGATTTTGGAACTCGACCGCGGTAAGGGCTTCCCGTATCAGGGCAACTACAGCGGCTGGCTCGATCAAAAGAGCAAGCGCATCGCCGTGGAGGAGAAGCAGGAGACCGCCCGCCAGCGCACGCTGGAACGCGAGCTCGACTGGATCCGCATGAGCCCCAAGGCCCGGCAGTCCAAGGGCAAGGCGCGCCTGACCGCATACGAACAGTTGCTTTCCGAGGAAACCGCGCAGCGGCGCAGCAACGCCGAGCTCGTGATCCCCAACGGCCCGCGCCTGGGGGATCTGGTGATCGAGGCCGACAAGCTCTCGATGGTCTTCGACGACCGCGTGATCTTCGAGGATCTGACGTTCAAGGTGCCGCCCGGCGCGATCGTCGGCATCATCGGCCCCAACGGCGCGGGCAAGACGACGCTCTTTCGCATTTTGACGGGGCAGTACGCGCCCACGAGCGGATCGATGAAATTCGGCACGACCGTGAAGCTCGCGTACGTCGATCAGAGCCGCGACGCCCTCTCGCCCGAAAACACCGTGTGGAAGGAAATTTCCGGCGGCGAGGAGATCCTGTACTTCGACAAGACGCCCGTGAACTCGCGCGCCTACGTCTCGAAGTTCGCGTTCAAAAAGGACTCGCAACAGGCGCTCATCAAGCACCTGTCGGGCGGCGAGCGAAACCGCGTGCACTTGGCCAAGATGCTGCGCTCGGGCGGCAACGTGCTGCTGCTCGACGAACCGACGAACGATCTGGACGTCGACACCCTGCGCGCGCTGGAGGACGCCATAGAGGCGTTCGCCGGGTGCGTGTTCGTCATCAGCCACGACCGCTGGTTCCTCGATCGCATCGCGACGCACATCCTGTCTTTCGAGGGCGAGAGCCACGCCGAGTGGTTCGAGGGCAACTACCAGGACTACGAAAAAGACAAGAAACGCCGCTTGGGCGCCGACGCCGACCAGCCACACCGCATCCGCTACAAGAAGCTGACGCACTGAGGGTTGTCGGGGACATGCAGCGCGAAGCGATGCGTGTCCCCGTCTGACACGTGGCACAGTCGCCCTCGGCTGTGCGAATTGCCGGGGACATGCAGCGCGGAGTGATGCGTGTCTGCGAACCGGACCAAGGACGCGCTGCCGCAGAATGCGTGTCCTGAATGGCGCTAAGTTAACGGCTCGTTGGCCTTTTTCCGCCTTTTGACGCCCGGGGTCGAGGCGTCGAGGATCTGGCGTGCGATACGTCGCATTTCTTCAGCGGTTTCCTCCAATTTCCGGTTTCGATCGATGGCGGCCTGAAACGCGCGGACCTGCCCGGCGCTCAGGTTGACGGTGACGGTCTTTCCGGCCTCTTTGAAGGTCCACTGGAAGTAGGGTCCGAAGGTCCGTGATCGGGACGGATCGCCCGGATCGGGCCGCTCGATCGTCCGCTCGGTGATGGTCCCGAGCAGGACGAGCCCTTTGGGGTCGAGTTGCCGGCGCAGGCGCTCGTACCGGGCGCGCAGCCGTTCGATTTGGGATTCGGGTTTTTTGGTCGTCATGCGACGCACTCTTGCACAAACATAAATACAAGTATATATACGTGTATTATGTTCATTCATCCACCCCCGACCCCGGAGGACCCATGCCTCTCCCCCGTTTCTCCGCGTGTCTTCACTCCCTTCGGCAACACGTCGTGACCGATCTTCCGGCGCTGTTCGGCGACTGGATCTCCCCGCCGCCCGTGCCTTGCCGGCGACGGGTCTTTTCCCCCCGAAGTCGTCTTCTGGGCCTTTTTGTCCCAGGTTCTCTCGCCGGGTCATGCGTGTCGTGAGGCGTTGCAGAAGGTTCTGGCCGCGAGGTCCCTCCTTTGCTCGAAGCCCGCCTCGCCGA
>CAZPJD010000279.1:0-13595 GCA_964586775.1 uncultured bacterium
CCCGAGATCCTTCATGAAATCCGATTCGGGTTTCACCATCTCGGGCACGAGCGGGGAGTCCTTGCGCTTGATGTTCGCGCAGATCACCTTGACCACCCGTTCATAGACCTCTTGCTTCTTGCCCGTATACATCACGCCTCCGCGGGCCGATGCCCGATTTGCCCCTCGCTCGCGCATCGGCGCGAACGCTCACATCCAGAGCCCGCCGTCCACCACCAGCGTCCGGCCGGTCACGTAGGTCGAATCCGGTCCCGCCAAAAACGCGACCGCCGCCGCGACGTCCTCGGGCGTCCCCGCGCGACCCAGCGGAATCCGCTCCACGATCGACGCGCGAAACGCTTCGTCCATCGTGTCCGCCATGCCGCCCGCGCCCGTGTCCACGAGCCCCGGCGCAACGACGTTGACGAGTATATGCCGCGCGGCCAATTCCTTGGCAAGCGACTTCGCCAGTCCCGTCAACGCCGATTTCGACGCGGCGTAAACGGCCTGACCCGCATTGCCCGCGAGCCCCGCGACGGACCCGATGAAGATCATCCGCCCGCCGCCCGCGCGAATCATCGGCCGGATCGCCGCCTTCGCGCAAAAGAACGCCCCCGCGACATTCACATCCAGCACACGACGGGCCTCGTCGTCGCCGGTCATCACCGCCAGATTGTTCAGCGTCACGCCGGCGCCGGCCACGAGCACATCCAGCGACCCGGCCTGGTCCGCGAACGCGCGGATCGCCGTTTTTACGCAGTTCCCATCCGCAACGTCAATACGAATCGCCTCGCCTTCGCCGCCTTGAGAGCGGATGTGCGCGAGCACGTCGGTCGCGGCGTTCTCGTTCGTGTGAAAGCCGACGCCGACGAAGAATCCGTCCGCCGCGAGGCGGGCGCAGATCGCCGCGCCGATGCCCCGGCTGCCGCCGGTGACGAGCGCGACGCGACGCGGGTTTTCGGTGGTGGACATCCGTCAACTCTGGATAGCGACGACGGCCTCGTCAAGTTCCCGAATCGAAGAAATCGAAAGGGTGCGAACGTCCGGCGCGATGCGCGACACCATCCCCGTGAGCTTGCCGCCGGGGCCGAGTTCGACGAACGCATCGACCCCCATCCCGATCGCCGCGCGCACGCACTCCTCGAAACGGACGCGATGCGTGATCTGCGCGATGAGCAACTCGGCGAAACGCGAGGGATCGTCGCTAGGGCGGGCTTCGACGTTGGTGACGACGGGAAATTCGGGCGACACGAACGCGACCGCGCGAAGCGTCTCGTCCATCGCGCGCGCGGCGGGCTCCATCAGAGGGCAGTGGAAAGGGGCGCTGACGGGCAGCATGACCGCCCGGCGCACTCCGCGTTGCTTCGCCGCCGCGACAGCCCTCTCCACGGCGTCGGTGCGCCCGGAGATCACGACCTGCCCGCCGCCGTTGAGGTTGGCGACCCACACCTCGCCACCGGCGTCGTCGCAAGCGGCCTGCGCCGTTTGCTCATCCGTGCCGAGCAGCGCCGCCATCGCGCCGATCCCCGCGGGAACGGCCTGCTGCATGGCGTGCCCGCGCGCGCGGACAAGCCCGACGGCGTCTTCGATCTTCAGGGAGCCGGTGGCGACGTGGGCGGAGTATTCGCCGAGCGAATGACCGATCGCGCAGACGGGGCGAAGCGAGACGCGCTCGGCGAGGGCCGCGTGAATGGCGACCGACACCGCGAGCACGCACGGCTGCTGGAACTCGGTGAGGGCGAGCCGTTCCTCGGGGCCATCGAAGCACAGACCCCGCAGGTCGAATCCCGAAGCCCGGTGCGCCGCGTCGAGCACGCGCCGGGCCGCCGGGGACGATTCCTCAAAATCGCGACCCATCCCCACGAACTGGGCGCCCTGCCCCGGAAACAGCAGAGCCGGTCGCGAGACGGGCATCGTTTACTCTTCGGCTTCCTTCGCGATGACTTCCTTGCCCTTGTAGTGGCCGCAGGACGGGCAGACGCGATGGGGCATCACCCACTCCTGACAGTTCGGGCACGCGACCGGATTCGCGGTCTTGAGTCCGTCGTGCGCCGAGCGAAGGCCCTTGCGTCGGTGGCTGGTTTTACGTTTCGGACGAGCCATCTTCCCTCTCCTTCATCGGGGACTCTTACATGCCCCCGCGAACATTCCCTCACACACCCGATTCGCCGCTCATGTCTTCCCGGCCGCGCATCGGCACGGCTCTTCGTTCAGGTTCGCGCCGCATCCCGCGCACAGGCCGCGGCAATCGTCGCGGCACAGCAGCACCTCGGGCAGCGTCAGCGCCGCGTGTTCCGCGGCCGCCCGGCCGAGGTCGAAGCGATCGTTTCGGTACCAGCCGAAACCCTCGTCCTCTTCCTCCGGTCCCGGCGCGTCGCTGTGCGGCGCGAGCACCAGATGCCAGTCGAAGCGCCACGTCCCCTGAAAAGAACCCGCGCAGCGCCCGCAATCGAACCAAAACCGGATCTCGACCCACCCACGCACGTTGACCGTGCGCCGGTAGAGTGACGCCTCCACCGAAGCCCGCGCCCGGGGGTCGCGCCCGATGTCGGGACGACCGCCCAGCGCGTCGTGAAGGTACGCCGAATCAAGATCGAAATCGAACCGGCGAGGCCCACGGCCCAAATCCGAGATTTTCAGGATCATGGGAGCAACCGTCGCCGTTCGGCCCGTGCGGGGCGCAAAGCCGCGTGTGGTTAACAAACGGGCCGGGAAAAGTCAAGGTTTTCGAGGACATGCTTTTCCCCTCGTCCATTCGCCCGAATACGAATCACCCGCCAGGTGGAGATTTCGTTGATCTCCATTGACTTTTCGCCGCCAATCCCAATGGTATCTCGCCCATGTCGTTCCCCGAGTTGCCGATCGCCCTCGCCTACATCGCCACCGGCCTCGCCGCGGGCTTCATCGGCGGGTTTCTGGGCGTCGGCGGCGGCATTTTGTACGTCCCCGTCCTCGACTTCGCCTTTCGGCGATTCGGGATCCCCGATCAGGTCGCGTTCCACATGGCGCTCGGCACCTCGCTGGCCACCATCACCGCCACCTCGGCCATGAGCGCGTATACGCACCACGGCGCGGGTCAGGTGAACTGGCGCGCGGTGGGCATCATGGCCGTGGGCGGGCTCGTCGGCGTGACGCTCTCGGCGCAGGCCGCGATCGGCCTCGATCCCCGTGTGCTCAAGGCGCTCTTCGGCCTGCTGCTCTTCGGCGTGGCGTATCGATTTTTCGCCCACGCGCCACGTCCGGCGGACGCGATCGAACGCAACACCATCGGGCGGCTTCTGGTCGTGGGGCTCGCGTCGTCGTTCATCGCGGGGTTCTTCGGCGTGGGCGGCGGCATCGTCACCGTGCCGCTTCTGTGCATGGTCGCCCACTACCAAACGCACCGCGCCATCGGCACCAGCAGCGCGCTCATCGTCTTCAACGCGCTCGTCGGCATGATCAACTACGGCGGATCGCCGAGCGCGGGCGATGTCCCCGGAGCGATAGGGTTCGTCCACATCGGCGCGTGGATTTTTCTGGCCGCGGCCAGTATGTTGACCTCCCGAATCGGCGCGCGAACCGCGCACCGACTCGACCCCAAGCCCCTGCGCACCGCCTTCGCCGTGTTCATCGTCATTCTCGGCGTGCGTTACGTGGCGGGCTATTTCCTGTCGTGAGGAGCCCATGCCCGATTCCGGTGTCGTTGTTCGATTCGCCCCGTCGCCGACCGGCAGTCTGCACATCGGCGGCGCGCGCACGGCGCTTTACAACTGGCTCTACGCCCGCCACACGGGCGGCAAGATGCTGCTGCGCATCGAGGACACGGATCTGGAGCGCAGCACGCCCGAAAACGTGCGGATCATCCTCGATGGACTGCGCTGGCTCGGCATCGACTGGGACGCGCCGCCGGTCTACCAGTCGCAGCGCGTCGGCCACTATCGCCCGCTGATCCAGCGCCTGCTCGACGAGGGCAAGGCGTACCGATGCGTGTGCAGCAAAGAGGAGCTCGACGCCAAGCGCGAGGCGGCCATCGCCGAGAAGCGCAAGTACCTGTACGACCGCACCTGTCGCGACCTGAACCTCGGACCCGACTGCGGCCCGCACACGATCCGCATCAAGCTGCCGCCGGACGGCGAGATCGCGTTTCGCGACCTGATTCTCGGCCCCATTTCGATGCAGGCGGCCGAGTTCGACGACTGGATCATCGCGCGCTCCGACCTGACGCCCGTCTACAACTTCGTCGTCGTCGCCGACGACCACGACATGGGCGTCACGCACGTCATTCGCGGAAACGACCACCTGAACAACACGCCCAAGCAGCTCATCGTGTACGAGGCGCTCGGCTTCAAACCGCCCGAGTTCGCCCACATGCCGCTCACGCACGGCGCGGACGGCAAAAAGCTCTCCAAGCGCCACGGCGCGGCGGCGGTCACCGATTTCGCCAAGCTCGGCTTTTTGCCGCAGGCGGTTCGCAATTACCTCGTGCGCCTGGGTTGGAGCCACGGCGATCAGGAGCTGTTCACCGACGAGGAACTCATCGCCCTCTTCGACATCCATGATTGCAACGCGTCGCCGGGCATCATGGACATGCAGAAGCTGGAGTGGATCAACCAGCAGAAGATGATGACGCTGCCGCCGTCGGTGGTGGCCGCCGAATGGCTGCCGTACCTGACGGAGCGCGGTTACGTCGCCGAGCCCGGCGCGTGGCTCGACCGGCTCGTTATGGTGTGTCGAGAGCGCTTCAAGACGCTCGTCGAGATGACCGATCACGTGAAGTATTTTTTCGAGGAACCGGATGGCTACGATGAGAAGGCCGCGAAAAAGTGGCTCGCCGCTCCGAGCGCCGAGTTGCTCGAGACGGTGGCGACGCGAATCGAAACGGCGACCGACTTCACAGAATTCGCGCTCGAGGCGTTCTTTGGCGCGATCTGCGAGGAGCGCGGCGTGGGCCTCGGCCAAGTGGCGCAGCCCGTGCGCGTGGCGCTGACCGGCGGCACCGTGAGCCCGCCGATCTTCGACACGATCGTGCTGCTGGGGCGCGAGCGAACCGTGGCCCGGCTCAGAAAAGCCGCGACGTTCGCGTCGAATCCCGGCTGACCGATCGCGCGCCCTCGAAGTCGAGAAGGCGACGTTTCAGGTCCAGCCCGTAGGCGTATCCGCGCAAATCGCCCGCCGCGCCGATGACGCGGTGACAAGGGATGATGAGCGCGATGGGGTTCGCGCCGTTGGCCGCCCCCACGGCGACCGCGGCGCGCGGCGATCCGATGGCCGCGGCGATCTCGCCGTAGCTTCGCAACTCGCCGTATCCGATGGCCGCCACCTCGCGCCACACCGACTTGGCGAATTCCGAACCCGCCGGCTCGAGCGGAAGATCGAACGTGCGAAGCGAACCGTCGAAGTAGCGGCGAATTTGATCGCGCGCCTTTCGAAGCACCGGCTCCGCGGAATCGCGTTCGCTGTCCGTGTATCGAACGAACTCGGCCCGCACGATCCGCCCGGCCGAGGCGGTCACATGGACGAACCAGTCCGAATCGCCCCACGCGCGAACGACGGTTGATGCGCGCGTCCCCTCCGGTTCCGGCCCGCGCGGCGTCACGTCTGCACCATTCCGATCGCCTCGATCTCGATCTTCGCCTCGGGTTTGGGCAGCGCCGCGACCTGCACCGCGGACCGGGCCGGGAACGGCTCCGCGCCCGCGAACGCCTCTTTGTAGATCGCGTTCACGGCGGCGAAGTCGGCGATGTCCGTCAGAAACACCGTGACCTTCACGGCGGCGGCGAGCGACGATCCGCCCGCTTTCAGGATCGCATCGACATTCGCGAGCGCGACGCGCGCCTGCTCCTGCACGTCGCCGGGGATCGTGCCGTCCTCGGGGCGAATCGGCAGTTGCCCCGACGTGAAGACGAGCGTGCCCGCGTTGATGCCCTGGCTATACGGTCCGATCGCGCCGGGCGCCTTCGGGGTACTGATGGGGGACTTGCGCATGGTTGTTCTCCGAAATTTCGTCAGCGCGCGTTAAGGATCGCCGTAACCGCGCCGTCGAGCAAGTCCGTGATGCGTTCGTGCCCGCCTCGCGACGGGTGCGGCCACGGCATCCACGGGAGAATAAACGTGTCGATCTTTTCCGCCGGAATCTCGCGTTCGAGATCCACGACCGCCTGCTCGTAGTTGACCGCCGTCGCGCGAATGAGATCGTTGTTGCGCGCGTATACGGGATAATGCGGATGCGGCCAACCGCGCGCCGGCGCGACGGGATAGGTGATCCACACGACCGGCACCTTGGCGTCGCGCGCGACGCGCCCGATGTCGAAGAGGGCGGATTGTGTGTCGGCGAGCGTCTTCACGCGGCGCACGTAGCCGCCCTTCGCCTCGGGATCCCATGAGGCGCTCGTCACGCGACGCGCGAGACGCACGTCGCCCAGCAGCGCGCCGAGCCGAATTCCCGGCCCGGTTCTCGCCGACGCGGCGAACGGCGTTCGCGCGAAAAACTCGTCCTTCCAGAACTCGGGCACGCCATCGGCGAGCGAAACGAGCACGATCGCCGCGTCCGCCTTGTAGCGCTTCAGATCCTTGCCGAAATTCGCGGCAACGTCGGGCGATGTGAAATCGGGATGCGCGAGGTTGACGACGCGGGCCTGCGCGCGCCGCTTTTTGAGGCGCGTTTCGAGCCGCGACGAGAAGATGTCCTCGTATTTGCACCCCAGGCCGAACGCCCAAGCGTCGCCGACCACGACCACGTTGTCCGTCACGATGGAAAACGACGCATCGACGTAGGGGTTGCGCGCCTGATATCCGTGCCCCTCGGTCGGCGTGCCGTCGGGCAGCAGCCCATTGTGCAGCGCGCCGTATCCCCCGATGCTCAGAACGATCTCGCAAATGGCGATCGCGCCGAGCAGGATCGCCGCGCCGGTGACGGCGCTCTTTCGCGATGCGAAACGCCTCACGCACGAACCCCAAGATATACGACATCGCCCGGCTCGCCGACCTCGCGGCCGATCGCGTCCGTCGCGATCTCCTCGGCGCCGGGAACCGCCTCGCGAAATCGCGCCCAAAAAAGCGCGTTGGGCGACGGCGACCAGACCGCGAGCACCCCGCCGGGGCCGAGCGCCGCGACCGTCCGGCGAATCCCGTCCGCCGTGTAGAGCCGCTCGTTGCCCTCGGCGGCGAGCCATCCGGGGCCGTTGTCCACGTCGAGGAGCGCAAGGTCGTACGCGCCCGCGTTGGCATCCACATCATCCGTCAGATCCGCGATCACCACGCGGGTGCGCGGGTCATCCAGCGCGCCCCCGTTCGTCTCGCCAAAGTAGCGCCGGTTCCACTCGACCACCTTGGGCGCGATCTCGACCACGTCGACCTCGCGCACGCCGGGCAGGTCGAGCGCCGCGCGCAGTGTGTAGCCCGCGCCGAGGCCGCCGACGAGCACGCGTATGTCGCCCTGGCGTGCGAGTCGCTCCCACGCGAGTCGCGCCATCGCCGATTCGGAGTGGTGGCCGTGCGTCGCCATCAGGAAGTTGCCGCCGAGGCGGATCTCGTAGCCGACCCGGCCGTCATCGGTCGCGTAACGACGCAGCGTGACCTCGCCCAGCGGCGTGTCGCCGCGATCGACGTCTTCGTAGGTCAATTGAACGCTGCGCAGCGTCGCGCCCACGCGCCCTCCCGCGATTTCGCCGTGCAGACTAAGGAATCGGTCGCCGCGTCACAAGGATCGATGAATGGGCCGTCGAGCGACGAAAAACGTCCGGATCCGGTAAGTCGACCGAAGCGATGCCCATCGAGAATCAGCCCGGAGCGATGCCGAGGAGAATTCCAAAGGTCCTATTTCCGAAATGGAAGTCGCGAAACGGCACCACGTGACCATGGCCTCACCGAAGGGCCTGTTTTCACTGATTCGCGGACGGAGAATCCCATTTCTCGTCCGGCGAACGCGATGGTTCACCCTCGTCGCGGCGTGAAGGCGGATTTTTCGGGGCGAAAAGGGACGCTCGGCCGATTCTTGACACGCCCCGCATCGCAGCCTAATCCCGTATGCGGAGAATCGGCCATGAAGTGTTATCGCCATCCCCGCGAAGACGCGCTTTACGAGTGCTCGCTGTGCGGTCAGCCGGTGTGCGGCGACTGCATGGTCTTTTCGGGCGACAGCGACCAGATCACCTGCCCGACCTGCAATCTGGACACGGCCGCGGATGCGCACTCGGACCGGGCGGTCGTGGAGCAGCAGGAGTTCGCACGACTCGCGCACGAGCGGGCGCACCAAGTGTCGTGGCGCGAGCGCTTCAACGTTCAGGTCAGTCTGCCGCTCGTGCTGGTCGTGGTCGCAATCGTCGTCGCGCACATGTGGATCGACAGCCAACTCGAATACGCGCAGGAAACGATCTTGGTGACGGACCCGCGCCTGTGGGAGAACAACACCCCCGCGCCGCAGTTCACGTACGTGCTCACGAAGATCTTTCAGTATCGCGCGGACAAGGGCCGGTACCCCGCGGATTTGAATGCGCTCGTTCCCGATTACCTGCCGAGCGAACCGAAGATCATGAAGACCGAGGAACGATTCAACTACGTGCTCGATCCGAAAAACGGGTTCGTACTCTCGCTTCCGCGCGCCGACCAGTTCCGCTTTGTGAAGCTCTACGCGACGGGCGCCGGGGAACTCGCGATCGAATGACGACGCGCCTGCAAAACCGGCGAGACGGGATCGCCCTGATCGACCTGCTGCTGCTGCTGACAGCGATGTTGCTGGGGATCCTTCTCATCATGAAGGTCGGCGAATATCGCGAGTTCCGCTACGCGAAAATGTGCCAGCTCAATCAGCAGTCCGCGGACGAGACGCTCTGGTCCGTTTTGGCCGACGAAAATATCGATATTCCGCTGCTGTCCACGGGCCACGTGGTGACCCGTCCCGACGGCAAACGCGAGATGGTGCTGATCTTTCTGCCCGCGCCGGGCGAGATCTTTCCGCGCGAGATGGTGATCGATCTCGACGAACGCCATCACGCGGGCCTCGTCGTCTGCCCGCTCCACAAGAAGTCGCCGAAGGACGCGCCCGTGATGGATTACTGGTTCGGCGCGGGCCGGTGGTGGTGCCTGCACAACGAGCGCCACAATTGAACGCGGCGCGCGGCATGGCTGACGGGGTTGTTTACCGCTAGTGCCCGCCGCCGAGGTTCTGGTTCGTGTTCGGATAGTGGCCCATGCGGACCGAGATCACGCTCTCCCACGGGCTCGTGTCGAGGCCGAGATCTTCGAGGATGTCCTCGTATTTTGGCTTGGGCAGGCCGTCCTTGCCGCCCCATGTGCTGGGCTTGAGCGTCAGATAGACCGCGCCACCCGTGATGCCCATGTAGTTGTAGCCGGGTTCGTAGTTATCCCAGTCGTAAAGCCCACCCCAGGGGTTGCGTTTCCATATTTTCCACTCGGACAGATACGGACCCTTCCACCCGCTCAGATCCACCAGATTCCACTTCGAGGAGTGCCCCCCCGTTTGCCAGCCGAACTTGTCGATCATGCCTGGGTCGACTCCCCGATTGACATCGGGCGGGTAGACGCCAACGTCGGTCTGGAAGCGCCCGGCGGCGATTTTGACCTGGCGGATGTCGGACATGAAGACCGCGAGCATAGCCCGGTGGCGCGTCCACGACATGGTGCGATACCAGCCGACGAAGACGATGCTCGCGATGAGCAGCACCATCATGATTTCGATGAACGTCACGCCGCTGCGTTTTCCGCCAATCGGGCTTTTCAGGATCCGTCTCATGGCCGTTCTCCCCCTTGAGAACGTATCGACATCTTCCTGCGCGAACTTGATGCAAGGAACGTTCCGTTCGTATCGTCACGACCGACGGTCAGGATTTGTGTGGTGAACGCGGTCGATTCGTTCATTTTCGCCGCGAATCGGGTGGGTTCGCGTCGGGAAATCTCCGCACGGGTTACGCTAGGTAATCCCGCCTGAACGCGGTAGAAGAGCCCGGAGAGTCGACGGGGGGCTTCGGATGACGCAGCGAATTGTCGGGGTTCACGCGGTCGAGGCGGCACTGGCGTCGTCGTCGGGCCGCGTCACGCGCGTTTATCTCGATCGAGAGCGCGCCGACCGCTTCGGCAAGCTCGTTGATCTCGCGCGGCGGGCCGGGGTGAGTGTCGAGTCCGTCCCACGTCACGAGCTCGATCGCAAGGATCCTTCCCGTCGTCATCAAGGCGTGGTTGCGGATGTGCGTGCCCACGAGGGTGCGTCGCTGGACGAGACGATCAAGCGCATGCCTTCCGGCTCGCGCGTGGCCGTGGTGCTCGACGGCGTGACCGACCCCCAGAACCTCGGCGCGATCCTGCGAAGCTGCGGCGCGTTTGGCGTCAGCTTTGTCGTGCTGCCGCGCGATCGCAGCGCGCAGGTCACGCCACTGGTCGATCAAATCTCGTCCGGCGCGTCCGACGCGGTTCAGATCGTGCACGCCACCAACCTGACGCGCGCGCTGGAAATGCTGAAGGAGGCGGGCTTCTGGTGCTACTCGCTCGAAGCCGACGGCGACGCGCACCTGCACGAGATCGATCTGTCGGGCGACGTGGCGATCGTCCTGGGCAGCGAGGGCAAGGGCGCGCGACGGCTCGTGCGCGAGCACGCCGATCGTGTCTGCCGGTTGCCGGCCGCCGGGCCGATCGCGTCGCTCAACGTCGCCGCCGCCGCCGCGTGCGCGCTGTACGAAATCCACCGCCAGCGGTTGACCGCGCCGAAGCGGGGGTGACGTGTCCGGCACGCCGCTCACCGCGCTCGTCGTCAAGCTGATTCCGTTTCGCGAGAGCGACCGGATCGCGTGGCTCGTCACGCGCGAGGAGGGGCTGGTCTCGGCGCTCGTGCGCGGCGTGCGCAAGAGCCAGAAGCGCTTCGCCAACGTCTTCGATCTCGGCAACCTCGTGCGTGTGCGCGTTTCGGCGCGGCGCGGCGGTATGCCCACGGTGGATTCCGGCGAGATGCTCGACGGGCATTGGGCAAGCGTCGATTCGGTCGCGGCGTTCTCCGCCCTCGCGCACGTGATCGAGGTGACGCGCAGGTTTTCGGTCGAGAGTCACGCCGAGCCCGAGCTCTTCGACGCGGCGTGCGCGACGCTCGCGGCGCTCGAGGACGGGGTGCGTCCCATCGTGCTGCGGGTCTTCGAGGCGGCGACGCTCGCGGCGACGGGGCTCGCGCCCAATCTGACGAACTGCGTCGTTTGCGGACGCGCGGCGCGCCCCGAGGACCCGGCGCGATACTCGACGTTGCGCGGCGGCATCGTGTGTTCGCGCTGCCTGGCCGATCATCAGCTCGCGATGATCGGACCCGCGGCGCGCGCGTTCATGGCCGCGTCGTTCGCCGGCCCACGCGAGGAACTTTTCACGCGCGATCTGGCCAAGCCCGATCACGACGCGCTGGCGGCGATCCTGCCCGCGCAGATCGAGCACCATCTGGGCGGGGCGCTGGTGGCGCTGCGTTTCGTGCGTCGACTGCCGCGCCCGGCGCAGATCGCCGCGACGATGGCGTGATAGCGGCGCAGCGACGCCAACACATACTCGCGGGCAGATGTCGCGCAGGGCGCGACGATCATTAGCCAATAATTAGCCTATTCGATTTCGAAGTAGCCAATTGCGAAAAAGAATAAAAAAAAGGCCACCGAGCGGCAAACCGGTGGCCGAGAAAAGGGATGTTGCGGCGGTCGGGTGGGGAACCCGGGCGCCGTTTGGAGACCGCAAGAGGCGGGCGCGGTCCCCGCGACGCAATCGGCGAAGGAGCCTCCGATCGCGCCGTTTCGGTTTTGTCAAAGACCTTTGTCGGAGCGCGCTCGCTCCGCGATGTTCGTTCTCGTTCGCCGGACGTTTCGACCGGCCACTTCGTCCGACCTTTTCGTCAGTCGGCGAGGCGGCGCAGGAACGTCGGGATATCGTAGTCCTCGCCCTGGCGCGCGTCGCGGCGACGTCCACCCGCCGCCGCGGCCTTGACCTCGGGACGGGCGTGCGTGACGACCTGCTCGCGCGGCTCGTTGTCGACGTCGGAGACGCGGCCCATGCGAATCACGGGGCGGCTTTCGCGCGCGGTCGGCGCGGGGCGTTCGTCGAATCGCCGCGAGATCACCGATGCGCGGGAAACCGGAACGGGCTCGGACCGGCGCGGCACGGCGACGGGCTCGTCGCGGCGGATCGTCGTGCTCCCCCACTCGACGGCGGCGGCGTCGAAGCCGGTGGCGATGACGGTGATGCGCACCGCGTCGCCCATGCGCTCGTCGATCACCGCGCCGAAGATGATGTTGGCGCGGTCGGTCGCGGCCTCGGCGGCCTCCTGCACCAGACTCGCCGCGTCGTTCACCTCGGCGAGGGTCATGTCCGACGAGCCGGTGATGTTGATGAGCACGCCCTGCGCGCCGCGGATCTCGACGTTTTCCAGCAGCGGGCTGCTGATGGCCATGTTCGCGGCCTCGATCGCCCGGTTCTCGCCGGTGGCGATGCCGGTGCCCATCAGCGCCACGCCCATGTCCTTCATGATCGTGCGCACGTCGTTGATGTCGAGGTTGATGAGGCCCGGCACGGTGATGAGGTCGGAGATCGATTGCACCGCGTTGAGCAGCACCTCGTCGGCTTTGCGGAACGCGTCGAGCATCGACGTGTCTTTGCCGGCGATGGCGAGCAGCTTCTGGTTGGGAATCGTGATGAGCGTGTCGACGTGCTCGTTGAGCGCGTCGAGACCCTCGTCGGCCTGGCGCTGGCGTCGCCGCCCCTCGAAGACGAAGGGCTTGGTGACGATGGCGACCGTCAGCGCGTCCATCTCGCGCGCGATCCGCGCGATGACCGGCGCCGCGCCGGTGCCCGTGCCGCCGCCCATGCCCGCGGTCACGAAGACCATGTGCGCGCCCTCGATGTGGCGACGGATCGCGTCCTCGGCGTCCTCGGCCGCCTGACGGCCGACGTCGGGATTCCCGCCCGCGCCCAGGCCGCGCCCGATCTGGATGTGGCAGGGCGCGAGATTCGACTCGAGCGCCTGCGCGTCCGTGTTGCAGGCGATGAACTCGACGCCGCCCATGCCGGACTGGATCATCGTGTTCACGGCGTTGCCTCCGCCGCCGCCCACCCCGATCACCTTGATGACCGCCGTTTCATGCCGCTCAATCATCTCAATCATGCGATCGCTCCTCCGTGAAAGGCCCGCGCCCGCGCGGGCATGCCCTTAAAAGAAGTCCTTGATCCACTCTTTGGTGCGGTGCCACCGCGTCTGAATCTTCGAGCTCTTGGCGGCCTTGCCTCCGCCGCGCGCCAGTTCCTCGCGTCCGAAGTGAACGAGCCCGACCGCCGTCGCGAAGGCCGGGTCGCGCACCAGATCGGCTCGGCCCGTCACGCCCAGTGGGAATCCCACGCGCGCCGGCGTGTCGAAGACCTGCTCGGCGAGACGGTCGATGCCGGGCAGCAGCGCGCAGCCTCCCGTGAGGACGAGGCCCGCGCGCGTGACGTGCAGGTAGCCCGCGGCGTCGAGTTCGGCGTGGATGAGACGCAGGATCTCGTCGCAGCGCTGCTCGATGATCTCGCACAGCACCTGCCGGGCGACCCACTTGGGATCGCGCCCGCCGTCGTTGATCTCGACCGTGTCGTCGGGGTCGATGTCGGCGGCCGTCGCCGCGCCGTACTTGATC
>CAZPJD010000280.1:0-4421 GCA_964586775.1 uncultured bacterium
GATCGACCACGACGCGCGCAACGTAGAAGTCCTCCCGCGCGAAGAGGAACCTTTTCGCGTTCGACCGCGCGCGTGCGGCGAGATCGGGGGTCGGCACGGGTGTGGGTACGGGCGTCGCGCCACCCCAATCCCGCCCGCTGGGGCCTTCCTGCCCACCGGCGACCGTCACGACCGCCAACATCGTCGCGGAAAGGAACGCCGCGATCCAAGTCTTCTGTACTCGACCTGCGAAATTCATCGCGCCATTCATGTCATTTCGCCCGGCGCGTGTCCATCGAATTGCGGCGCCAACTTGACACGGCAAAGAGCGCCATGCCAAACCCAAGCCGCATGGAAGACCGGATTCGCAAGGCATACGCCGTGATCGTCGCGGGGGGTGTGGGTCGGCGCATGGGGCGCAACGTCCCCAAGCAGTACCTGCTCCTGGCGGGCAGGCCGATCCTCGCGCGCACGCTGGAGGTCTTCGAAAAAACGTCCGCCATCGACGGCGTCGTGGTGGTCGTGCCGCGCGGGCATGTCGCCGCGACACGCGCCGACGTCGTGAAAAAATACGGCTTCACCAAGGTGCGCACGGTTTGCCAGGGCGGTGAACGGCGGCAGGATTCGGTTCTATGTGGACTGCGTGCAATCAAGGAGCCCTGTGACGTGGTGGCGATTCACGACGGCGTACGCCCCTTCGTCACGCCCGACCAGATCGCGCGCAGCGTACACGTGGCGCGGCATTTCGGCGCGGCGCTGGTCGCGACGCCGGTGACCTCGACCATCAAGAAGATCGCCGACGACGGATTCGTCATCGACACCCCGGAGCGCCGCAAACTGATGGCCGCGCAGACGCCCCAGACGTTCCGATTCGACGTCATTCTTCACGCGTTCGAGGAAGCGTCGCGCGAGGACTTTCGCGCCACGGACGACTCGCAGCTCGCGGAGCGGATGGGCGTGATGGTCGTCGTGGTGCAGGGCGACGCCGACAACATCAAGATCACGAATCCCGTCGACCTGGAGCTCGCCGAGGTCATCTGGCGAAGGCGAAAGGCCGCCACGCGGGGAGCGAAGCGATGACCACGGGCTTTCGCATCGGAACCGGATACGACGTGCATCGCCTCGTGCCCGGCCGACCGCTCATCATCGGCGGCGTGCGCATCGAACATGAAACGGGCCTGCTCGGCCATTCCGACGCCGACGTGCTGACGCACGCGATCGCCGACGCGGTGCTGGGCGCGGCGGGGCTTGGCGACATCGGCAAGCACTTTCCCGACACCGACGCCGCCTACAAAGACGCCGATAGCATCGCGCTGCTCGCGCGGGTCGCCGCTCTCGTTCGCGAGCGCGGATTCGCCGTGGTCAACATCGATTCCACCATCATCGCACAGGCGCCGAAGATGGCGCCGCACATCGGTGCGATGCGCGAGCGGCTCGCCGAGGCGCTCGGAATCGACGCGGGGTGCGTCAACGTGAAGGCCACCACCGAGGAAGAACTCGGATTCACCGGTGCGCGGCAGGGCATTGCCGCGCAGGCCGTGGCGCTGCTGGCCGTCCGGTGACCGCCCTCCGCACGCGATTCGCGCCGAGCCCAACGGGCCGGCTGCATCTGGGCAACGCGCGCACGGCGCTATTTGCGTATTTGCTGGCCCGTTCGACCGGCGGCACCTTCATCCTGCGGATCGAGGATACCGACGCCGCGCGGTCTCGGCCCGAGTTCGAGTACATGATCGCCCGCGACCTGGAGTGGCTTGGTATCGTTGTCGACGAAGGGCCCGATCGGCCCGGCGATTTCGGTCCCTATCGCCAGTCGGAACGGATCGACCACCATCGCGCCGCCGTGGCGCAGCTTGTCGCATCCGGCCACGCATATCCGTGCTTCTGCACGGCGGAAGACCTCGAACTCGCGCGACGCGAGGCGATCGCGACGCACCGCGCGCCGCGCTATTCGGGACGATGCCGCGAACGCACGCGCGAGGAACGCGAAGCGCTGATCGCGGCGGGCGCGCGACCGGCGATTCGGTTTCGTTCGCCGCACCGCGACGTGGTTGTGAATGACCTGCTGCGCGGCGAGGTGCGTTTTCGCGGCGAGGATCTGGACGACGTCATCATCGCGCGTTCGGACGGCGCGGTGTCGTTTCTGCTCGCAAGCGCGCTCGACGACGCCGACATGCGCGTCACGCACGTGCTGCGCGGCGACGACCACCTCCCCAATACCCCGCGCCAGATGCTGATGCTCGAAGCGCTCGGGCTCGAAGCGCCCGCATACGGCCACCTCGGGCTGATTCACGGCGAACACGGGCGTCCGCTCTCAAAACGCGAAGGGGATTTTTCGGTCGCCGCGCTGCGCGACGCGGGATTTCTCCCGGGAGCGGTTGTGGCCACCCTCGCCCACCTGGGATGGTCGCCGCCGGACGTGGTCGGAAATCCGATCGACGCGTACGCGCGTGCGTTTCGGATCGAGAATCTCTCGGCGGCTCCCTGTGCGTGGGACGCCGCGCGACTAACGCACGAAAACGCCCGGGCGCTGAGGGCCGCGCCGCTCGACGAGTTGCTGGCGCACCTTTCCCCGAAATTCGACGACGACTTTGCGACCGATCATGAACGATGCGTTTCGGCGCTCAAATTGCTTCAGGGCGAGATCGTATCGGTCGATGATCTGCGGGAGAAGTTCGCCGTCTTTCACAAGGGCGCTCTTGCGCTGGACGCGGACGCTCGGGATGCGGTCTCCGCGCCGTCGGGTGAGTCGGTGCTTCGGGCGATTCTGGATGCGCTCGAAACGGAATCCGAATTGACCCTTGATCGATTTCAGTCCGTCGTGAAAATGGCGTCGAATCGCACGGGGCTGAAGGGAAAGGGCCTCTACATGCCCATACGGGTCGCGCTCACGGGACGCACGCACGGCCCCGCGATCGCGTCCACGGCGGCGATTTTGGGCCTCGATGAGGTCCGGTTGCGACTGCGAAAAACACTGGAATCCATCTCTTCGCGTGGTTGACATGTCAACGACAACAAACGTCGATCCCGAACAAATCCGCCAGCTCGCCCTGCTCTATCTCTCGCCGGCGCAGATGCAGTCTCCCGTGCTGGCGTCGTACCTCGATCAGGTGCTCGAGCGCGTCGAGACGATCGGCGACGCGCGGTCTTACATCACCCCGATGATTCCGGGCGGGATCGAGCTGCCCACCCCGCTCAAGCACATGCTCGGGATGTATTCCGAAGCGGCGCGTTTTTTCGACGCATTTATTCGCGAGGGAATCGTGACGGGCGATGCGTCCGCATATGTGGACGCGGGGGCCGGGCTCGCGGCGGGCATTGCGCGATCCGGTATCGCGCCAAACGTGGCCGAGCCGCTGGTGCGCATCGCGCTGACCGGCCGGTTCGAGGGACCCGACCTCGCCATCGTCGTCCGCCTGCTCGGTCTGCGCGAGACGGCGGAGCGCATTCAGGCAGCCATCCGCATCGCGACGACCTTCGGCGAAACGTCGAAGGCGATCACACGCGAGACGCTCGACGACCTGGCGGTGCGCGTGCTGGGCTCGTCGCGGGCGGCGTCGCACATGGCGCGCCGACTCGCCGAGGAGATGTACCGGCAAGCGCCGTCGTTCAGGACCGCCTTCGAGTGGTGGGGCGTGTTTCTGCCGGATCGAAAATGGGTTTACGATGCCGCATGCACGCAGGTGCTCGGCGCGCGCGACATCGATGTCGCCCTGCTGTGCTTCGCGCAGATCTATCAAAAGGCCGCGGGCCGCGAGGTCAACGCGTTCGGCAAGTCCCTGCTCGCGGGGCACGAGGTCACGCAGGTGAAAAAGGACGACGTCGGGCGGGCGGTGGCTGTTGCCGTCACGGGCGTCGCCAGATGGAGCTTCGACACGGAACTTACGTGCGACCTGATCGGCGGCAAAGACGTGACGGATCGCGTGAAACACGCCCTCGCGGGGCTGCGCGCCCGCGCGTAAGACGGGGACCCGAGACATGACGACTTTGCTCACCGGCGCGACCGGATTTTTGGGAAAGAACCTGCTACGCGAGTTGCTCGCGCGCGGCGAGTCGGTGCGCGTGCTGGTGCGCTCGCCCGAGGCGCTGGGTGTCGCGCACGAGCGGCTCGAGATCGTGGCCGGCGATCTTCGCGACGACGCGGCGCTCGATCGGGCGCTCGCGGGCGTAAGTCGCGTCTATCACGTCGCGGCGGTGGTGAAGGAGTGGGTGACCGACTGGTCGATCTTCGACCGCGTGAACGTCGACGCGTACGAAACCCTGCTCAAAAAGGCGATGGCGGCCGGCGTGGAGAGGATCGTTCACACCTCCTCGTTCATGGCGATCGGTCACTCCGACGCAAATCAGATCGCCGACGAATCGCTGGAGCACGAACCGAAGCATTTCCACAATCCCTACGAACGCACCAAATTCCTCGCCTCGCTCGTCACCAAACGCTACCTCGA
>CAZPJD010000281.1:0-4720 GCA_964586775.1 uncultured bacterium
ATGGCTTCCCGACGCATCCGCAACGACTCCGTGGTGCTCATGGGAATGTCCTCCTACTGCTGTGTAGATGCTAATCTACAATAGCACGGCGAAAAAAAAAGGAAAAGACCAATACCCGGTCCGGTGACGCAGGCCCTTCCGGCTCTCTTCGATTGACACTCCCCGGGCCGCGCCAATAATGGGCGCTCTGGTCCGCAAGGGAGACTTCATGGACGAAAGTCCGAAGAGCGAAGTGCGTCGTCCGTTGTTCGGGCGGCGGCGCGTGGTGGGAGATGGTCTGGCGACGTTGCTCGCCTCGGCGGTCGTGCCCTCGTTTCTGCAACCCTTCGTGAGCGTGCGTCCGGCGGATCCGTCGCCGAGCCCCACGCCATCGCCCACGCCGGGCGAATCCGGCACACCTGCCAAGACGCTCAAGCTGCGTCACGCGGCGTCTGTGGATCAGCTCGACGCACGCTTCCGTCCGTTCATCGGCGAAAAGCTCGTCTACGACGTCAATTTCATGGGGCTCATCAAGGCTGCAAGCGTCGTGGTGACGCTCAAGCAAGGCATCGGCGAAGAGATCATCTCGGAACTCGAGGCCAAGGCGACGGGCATGGTGAGCTGGGCGTCGAAGACCAAGCGCCAGGTCATGAAGACGCGCCTTCGCATTATGGACACGGGCGGCGGCAAGACGCGCCTCGTCCCGCTCTCGTTCTCGCGCGAATCGGAGCGCCCCGATCGCAAGTACCGTTCGCTGCAGCAGTTCGACTACCGGCGCGGCTACTGGTACGTGACGATCGAGATCAACGGCAAACGCAAGTCGCGTAAGCGCAAGAAGATCCCGCCGGGTGTCTATTACGAGGATTTCGTCGGCTTCGCGTACAACCTGCGCGCCGGCGTCTACGGCCCCGCCAATCCCGGCGACGTCATCAAGATCGAGGGCATCCCGTACAAGGACGTCTCGTCCTATACGATCCGCGTGGCGACGCAGAAGGAATGGGATGACGAGGCGAAGTGGGCGGGCGACGTGCCGGGGGCGAAGAAGCTCGGAATCGTCGAGATCAAGCAGGAGATCTTCGGGTTCAAGCCCGGCGTCGCGAAGGTGCTGATCGACGACAAGCTGGTGCCCGTGGCGGCCAAGGTCTCGGATGTCGTGTCGTACGGCGACGTCTCGACGCGCCTCGTGGAGCGAAAGAAAGGGTAGTCCGGAGTCCGGGGGTCGGCCATGAGTCCACACTCCTCGCGTCCAACGCCGCCCGAAGCTCCGCAGCCCTTTATCGAACGCCGTCACGCGCCTGTCGGTCCGACGGCGCTGTCCGTCGACATGCACATCCACACGAATTTTTCCGACGCGCCCAAGTGCACGCTCGACGCCATCACCGAGCGTTGCCGCGAGACCGGTGTGGGCATCGCCGTTTGCGATCACAACGAGATCCGCGGCGCGATGGGCCTCATCGAGCGCGGCGAGATTCTGTGTGTGCCCGCGCTCGAGGTCGGCTCGCGGGAAAAGCTGGAGTTTCTCGCGTATTTCGACGACCCGGCGAAGCTGGAGCGCTTCTACAGCCGCGAGGTCGAGCCCCATAAACGCGCGCGCTATTTCACCAAGCTCGACCGTTCGTTCACGCAACTGATTCCCGCCGCCAAGGAACACGGTGCGCTCGTTTGCCTGCCGCACCCGTTCGGACCTTCGTACAAGAACGTGAACCATGGGCGCGAACGCAAGGCGGCGCTCTTCGATCCGCGCATGTTTTGCCACGTCGATCTCATCGAGGTCATTAACGGGCACATGCGCGACCACCGCAACTTCAAGGCGTATATGCTGTCCGAGGTTTTCGAGAAGAACGTGACGGCGGGGTCGGACGCGCACCTGCCCAAGGACATCGGCACGATCTACCTGCGATTCGACCGCGCCATGGACCGCAAAGGCGTCTACGACTTGCTTCACTTCCCCATCAAGGTCGGCATGACGACGACCTACCGCTTCAGCAACTTCGCACGCACCGCCGCGGGCGTGATTCCCAAACACCTGCAGCTATTCATCTCGAAAAAAAGACAGCGCGAGTGGGTCATGAAGTACGCGAACAGCGAGAGGTGACGACGCCGCGCGCTCAGCAGGCTGTTGAAAAACAGCCTGCAAACCGAGCCATGGATGGCGAGGCATTTTTCGCGCACGCGCATGTGGGCGAAAAATGGAGGAAATCAAAAACCGCGCTTTTTGATTTCCGGGTGGAAAAAGTCCAGGACGGACTTTTTCAACGCCCTGTTAGTGCACCTTCATCTTGCCCAGAACCACGCCCACCGTCTCGAACAGGATCTTGATGTCGAAGCCCATCGACATGTTCTTGATGTAGTACAGGTCGAGCTGGAGCTTTTCCTTCGAGTCCTCGAGGCTCGCCCCATACGGGAAACGCACCTGCGCCCACCCGGTGATGCCGGGCTTGACCACGTGCCGCTGCGAATAGAACGGGATGGTCCGGGCGAGCTGCTGCACGAAGAAGGGCCGCTCGGGTCGCGGGCCGACGAAGCTCATCTCGCCGCGCAGAACGTTGATGATCTGGGGCACCTCGTCGATGCGGAAACGCCGGATGAAGCGGCCGATCCGCGTGACGCGCGGATCGTTTTCCTGCGCGAACTGCGGGCCGTCCACCTCGGAATCGGTGCGCATGGAGCGGAACTTGAGAAGCTGGAAGGTCGCGCCGCGCAGCCCCACGCGTTCCTGTCGATAGAAGATCGGACCCTGGCTGGTGACGCGGATCATGAACGTGACGAACGCGCAGATCGGCGCGGTGAAAATGAGCAGGCCCAGCGACGTGACGACGTCGAACGCGCGCTTGGCGACCTGCGTCATGCGGCTGACGACAAAGCCTTCAGAGAAAATAAACCAGCTCGCGCGCAGTCCCTCGATGACGATCTTGCCGCGAAACTGCTCGTGAAAGAGCGTGCTCTCGACGATCCGCACGCCCATGACCTTCGCCTCGAGTAGCAGCTCGAAGGGCAGGTTGCCGCGCGCCTCGTCAAGCGCCACGATGATCTGGTCGATGTCGCGCGCGCGGCAGATCGCGACTAGTTCGTCGGTACCTCCCAGCACGTGCGCGCCGTGCTTGAACTCGCGCCCGAGCAGCTCGCGCTTGTTGCTCACGAGCCCCGCGACCCGGTAACCCGAGTTGCGGTAGGCCGCGATCTCGTCGAGCACGACCTCGGCGTTGCGGCCGTCGCCCAGGACGAGCACGTTCTTGGCGAAACGCACGTCGGTGGAAAACACGCCCCACAGCAGCCGATAAGCGGTCGTCAACACCATCGTCAGCGAGATCGTGAGCGCCAGAATCCCGCGCCCGATGACGAGGTCCTCGAACAGGAAGTAGACGAGCGTCAGCACGATCAGCGCGACGGCGTGCGTGATGAGCAGGCGCATCACGAACTCGCGTAGCGACAGGTGCAGGGTGATTTCGTAGAGGTTGAAGTAGTGAAAGGTGAACTTGATGACCGCGAAGAGCAGCAGCACCGGCCCCGCGTCCGCGGCGATCGACATGGGGAAGGGCTCGATGAGGAACCGGATGTAGCAGGACCCGGCGATGGCCGCGAGGATCAGAAG
Source organism: uncultured bacterium (assembly GCA_964586775.1). Lineage (GTDB taxonomy): Bacteria > Lernaellota > Lernaellaia > JACKCT01 > JACKCT01 > JADLEX01. Next base: position 3,572 of record CAZPJD010000281.1, read on the forward strand.
GTCCTGAAAAAAACCGAACAAAAAGGCCCGGCTGCCCTGTCCCGTCACGGGGCCACCCCTCGCATCCCGAGAAAAATTCCTACGTAAAAAAACGATCAAAGACGCGGGCGGATTATGGGCGACGCGCCGCGAAGCGTCAATTGCGTGAGCTGATTCGGTTGATCGGTGACGGTTGGTTGAACGTCGGCGGCCCCGGATGCGTATACTCCCGGGCCGGTTTGGGGGACACGTAGCGCAAAGGATGGGGACACCCCGCGCGCCTCGCGAAGGGTGTCCCCGATCCCAATAACTCACTCGCAGCCCGTCGGCGTCGGATTGGTTTCGTACCCCTCGCCGTAGACCAGGTACGTCATCGTCACCGACGACGCGAAGACCTGCGGCATCATTGTTTCGGTTTCGTCTGTTTCGTCCACCGTCGATGTGAATTCATAGGGTCCGTCCGCCGGCACGTTGAACACCATGAAGCCGGAGTTGAGCGGGCTGGTGTGCGTGAGCAGCGGGTTCGGGCCGTTTTCGTCGGAATAGAAGACTGTGTTTTGGCCCGAGTCGTTTGTCACCTCGGCGCAGCCCACCGTTTCGTGAACGCCGCCGGGACCGCCCCACAGCACCAGGCCCAACACGATGCCGTCCTCCGGATCGATCTCGATCTCGAAATATTCCTCCAGATCGCCGAGGATCGCCGTGGGGAACATGAACATCTGCGGCAGCGCCGGCGACGGCAGGTTGAAGAGGTACTCGGTCAGGTAGTCGTCGTGCGTCACGCGGACGGAGAAGGTCTCGGCGCCGTTGATCGACGGGAACCAGCAATAGCCGTTGGCGTTCGATGTCGTCGAGATTTCCGGCTCCACCGGCTCGCCCGTTTCGTTATCCACGATCACGCACTCCGCCCCGACGATGCCGATCTGTCCCTCGCCGTCCGCGTCGAAGACCTGAATCCCCACCGGCGCACCGGTGCAGTCCATCACGTCCCACTCGCAAGAGTCGGCGCACTGGCACAGGCCGTCGTAACCGTAGCCGCAGGGGTCGTCCGGCGTGCAGCACGTGTCCGCGCCGTTGTAGCCCGCGCACCAATCCACGTCGTCGAGATCCACGTCGGCGATCAGGCAGCGGTCGGTGGCCACGGCGGGAAGCGGATCGATCGCGGCGGGG
>CAZPJD010000282.1:0-25454 GCA_964586775.1 uncultured bacterium
CGGCGTATTCGTCATAGGGATTCAGGATCCACTTGATCCCCTCCATGTCGAATCCCGAGCCGTCGCCTTTCAGCTTGATGCGGCTCTCCGTGTCGGGAACCTGTTTGCACAACACGACAATATTCACGTTCGACCTCCTGGCTGAAGGATGAAAAACCCGTTCGCTCGCGGTTCGGGCGGACCGCGCGTCGTCGCGCGCCCCGCGTTATCCCCTCTCGATGTTCGTCACGGCCGCGCCTTGAGCCCCTCGGCGAACAGGTCGGCCAGATTCCGGCCGATCTGCATCGTCGTGTACTTGGGCTTTGGCGCGAGCACCCAATACAGAATCAGCTCGTCGAGCGCGCCGAAGATCGCGCGCTTGGCGATGCCCGGTTCGATGTCCCGCCGGAACACCCCCAGATCCTTGCCCTCGCGGATAATCATCGAGAGGATCTGCAGGAACTCGGCGAATTTCACCGGCACGTATTCCTTCATGAACTTGTTCGACTGGCGCAGCTCGACCGAGATGACCTCGGCCAGCGCCTGATGCTTCTCCATGTACCCGGCGTAGGTGACGATGAACGTGCGCAGCTTCTCGATCGGATCCCGGATGTCGCCCAGCGCCGCGTTGAAGTCCTGGATGGCGGCGTCGATCTTCTTCTCGAACAGGTTGATGAGGATGTCGTCCTTGTTCTTGAAGTACAGGTAGATCGTGCCGTCGGCCACCCCGGCTTCCTTGGCGATCTGGCTGATTTTCGAGTTGTGGAATCCGTGCTTGGCGAAGATCTTCACGGCGGCCTTCAGGATCCGCTCGTGCTTGTCCTTGGCCACCGGACGTTTCGCGCCGCCTCGTTTCTCGAGCATGGCTCGGACCCTCAAACTTCGCGCGCGATCGAAAAAACCCGCCGGCGTGCGCACGCGCGCGTCGCCGTCCCCGCAACGTCCATCCGCCGTCTGGCGTCACACGGGCAACCGCCTCCGGCGCTGCCCGGCCCGCCTCGCGACGCCGGTTCCCTTCTTGTCCAATTCAAGTTCGCCAAAGGCGAAAAAATGAATGAGCATTCACTCAGGATTTTTTAGCACGCGGCGCGTTTTCGTGTCAAGCGAGTGACGAGTGGGGCGATGGCCGCGTCGGGACCGGGATACACGTTAATCGTGAAAAATCAGCATGTTACGCGCGGAAATGCGCACCAAAAAAAATGAATCCGGTTCATTTGGGCGCAACATCGCCCAGAGCCTCAAAGGGGCTGTATTCGTTAGCGATACAGCCCATCCGGGTCGACGACCTCGCGTAGGATTCGAAGCTCATCTTCGCTCGGTCCGTCGTTGGTCGCGAGCGTCTCGGCGACGTCGACGTCGAAGCCGGTGTTCGCGCGCACCTCGTCGATCGTCACACCCGGGTTGAGTGCGATGACGCGCATGCGCCGCGTGGCCTCGGGATAATCCATCACGCACAGGTTCGTCACGACGCGATGCGGCCCGGTGCCCGCGGGAAGCCCCGCCGCTTCTCGCGCGCCGGGGCCCGTCAGGTAGCCGGGCGTCGTCACGAAATCGACACGCGGTACGAAGCGGCGCCGATCGTGGCGCATGATCGCGATGGTGCGCCAGCACAGCGAGCCCACGTCGTTGCCGCCGCCGGAACCCGGCAGACGCACCTTGAAATTTTCACGCGCGCCGATGTGCGTGGTGTTGAGATTGCCGAAAGCGTCGATCTGCGCGCCGCCGAGGAATCCGTACTCGATGAAACCGCGCTGCGCGGTCTCCATGATGTCGCAGATGCCCGACGCGGCGATGGCGCGGTGGAAGGTGCGCATGTCGCCGACGGCGAGCGGCAGCTTGTCGATTTGCGCGCCGGTGCCGCCGAACTCGAAAACGGGGATCAGGCTCGGCGCGTGTCGGCGTTGGGCGAGCGACGCGGCGAGCATCGGAATGCCCGTGCCGATAAAGGCGGTCGCGCCGTCTTCCATCAGCCGCGACGCGAGGCAGATGAGCAGCTCGGAAGGCGAGTGGGTCGCGGTCATCGCCGACCTCCCTTCACGCGCAGCTTTTCGAGGCGCGCGGTGCCGACCTTTTCCATCAGTTCGGCGTGACCGGAAAGCCCCGTCACCCACTCGCGCAGATAGGCGTCGGTCGCCTCCTTCGAGTGCGAGGTCTCGATGAACGCGCGGTAGTGCTCCTCGTCGCGCTCGTAGTACCCCGCCATCTCGCCGGGCCACGATCCGTAAGGCGCATGAACCACCGCGTCCACAAGGTAGTAGGGGATGATCGTGCGGTCGGGCTGGTCGCGGATGCGATCGGTCGAGACGATCTCCTCGGCGGAGACGATCAGGTGCTTGCAGGCGCGAGCCATCTCGAACGCGAAGCCCGAGATGCCGTCGATCTGGCAGTTGCCGAATTCGTCCGCCCGGGCGACGTGGATGAAGCCCACATCGAGGATCAGCGCGGGAAGCAGCGCGACGGGTTTGTGCGTGAATGGGCATTCGACCGCGACCGCGGCGGAATGCCGAAAGGTGTCGGTGCCGAGCATGGAATAGGTGGGCAGGAACGGTACGCCCATCGACGCGGCCTTGAACCGCCACGTGAGCGCGCCGTTGCTCCACTCCACGATCTCGCGCACGGTGCCGCCGGGCTCGCACGCGCGGCGCACGATGTCGGAAACGCCGTACACCTCCATGCCGATATAGGTGAAGTCGATGCGTTCGACGAGGCCCGCGGCGAGCAGCAGATCGGCCTCGTGTACGCCCTGTCCCGCGATCGAAAACCCGCGCTTGCCGGAGCGGATCAGGTCGCGCGTGAGCGTCATGGGGCAGCGCACCGAACCGTACAGCTCGAAACCCAGGTACTGGCCGTCACGCACGAATTTCTCGATCGCCTGCGCGCCGGTCATGAGCTTGGGAACGAGCCGTTTGTCCTTGGCGCGGTTGTGCGCGCGAAACGCCTCGAGATCGGGCGGCTGCAAGAGCGGCGCTTCGCCCCTGGCCGTGACGCGAAGGACGTCCGGTCCGGATGTCATGGAAAAACCCCACGCTCCATCGAGAGCGAAAAAAAGGCGGGCGGCGAAACGCCCCCGCGTCGCCGTTGGTGGATCTTAAAATCGGCCATTCGCGATGTCAAAGCGCCCGCGTCGAAAAGGCCGCGCGAAGCCGTTGCGGAAAACGCCATGAGCGCGGCCGATGAGGCGAATTTCGTTTGACACTGGGGATAGCCAAATCATACAATCGGTTCCATTCAGGGCTTGGTCCCTCCTTTTGTCGTTTTTTCCGGGGCGGTGTGAAATTCGCGTCGCGGTTCGCGGGCCGCGGTCGCCGTCAAGGAGTGCGTAGAATGACAAGCGCGGTCGGTCGTCATCGCAAGGCGTTGTGGGTGTGGTTCACGGTTGTGGCCGTCATGTTCGCGACCATGGGGTCCGAGTGCGGCGGTGGAGGCGATGAGGAGGCCGGTGGCCGGTCCGGGGACGTGGATGACGACGACAGCGTCTACATCCCGCCGACCGATGACGATGGGACCGACGACGACACGTCCGACGATGATGTCACCGATGACGATACGACGGACGACGACACCACCGACGATGACACGGTCGACGACGACACCGCCGATGATGATACGGCCGACGACGACACGACGGATGACGACACGACCGACGACGACACGACCGACGACGATACGGCCGACGACGACACGGCCGATGACGACACCGGCGACGACGACACGGGTACGGATCCCTCCGTCGTCATCAACACGCCCACCGAGGGCGGCGTCCTCGAAGAGTATCTCGTGGACATCGACGCCGACGTCGCGAACGTCGTGTGGAACTCCACCGTCGTCGAGATGGACGGCTTGGACATCTCGAACATGGTCAGCCGGACGGCCAGCAAGGTGACGGGCACCGTCGCCGTGGACGCCGGCGAGCACACGCTGACGATCACCGTGTTCGATTCCGTGACCGCGGCGCAGGCGTCGGATTCGGTCACGTTCAACATGGACATGGGCAAGATCGTCATCCACGAGCCGACGCCCGGCGCCGAGGTCTTCTCGCGCGACGTGCCGGTCAGCGTCGAGTTCATCAACATCAACCAGAACACGATGCACCTGTATCTCGACGGCGTGGAGCGCACGGGCGACCTGGGGATGGGCGGCGGTTTCATCACGGGCGAATTGCCCAACATCGAGGTCGGCGACCACATCATCCTCGTCGAAGGCACGCACCCCAATCACGTCACGCCGGGCAACCCCACCGGCAAGGTGAGCGCGAGCAGCTACTTCACCGTGACGGTCGTCGGCGCGCACATCGAAATGACGGTGACGCCCAACATGGTGCAGACCGGCGGGACGGTGGACGTCGCGTACGCGGTGTATGACGACGACGGCGTGGATCGCACGGCCGAGGCCGACATGACGTGGAACGTGTCGCCGTTTAACGCGGTCGTCATCGACGAAGACGACCAGACGGTCACGTTCAACGCCCCCGGCGTGTTCGAGGTGCAGCTCTCCACGGTGATCGATTCGACGCCGCTTCAGGAATCGGCGTTCGTGTGGGTCGACGTCCAGCAACCCGACCGCGTCGAGATCTTCCTGTCCACGAGCTTCGCCGACGCGGGCGAGACGGTGGACGCCTGGGGCGTGGCGTACAACGAGAATGATGAAGAGATCTACGCCGAGATCCTGTTCGAGGTCTGGCCGAGCTACGGTGTGACCATCGACCAGGGCGACCCGGCCGAGATCACCGCGTATCGCGCGGGGGATTTGACCGTGCGCGGTTACGTCGCGGGCACGGACGTGTTCGACGAGCAGATCCTGCACGTCAGCCCCGGCGATCCGGTGAGCATCACCATCCAGTTCCCCAATCCGGTCATCGAGGAAGGCGATTTCGTCCACCCCGAGGTCGTGATGCGCGATCAGTATGGAAATCAGGTGACCGACGTGGGCTATACGCTCGTCGTCTCGCCTCCGGGGACCTCGCAGGTCGATACGCCGGGCCCGGGCGACATCACGTTCCCTGACTCGGGCTACTATCTCGTCAAGGCGACGGCCGACGCGCCGTTCTCGGGGTTGTTCGCGCAGGTGGGCGTCCTCGTCGCCGACACCACGCCGCCGAACATCCGGCTCTACACGCCGGCGCGCGGCACGTGGACCACGAGCAGCACGATCTTTGTTTCCGGCATCGTCGAGGGTTGCGACCCCGACAACGATCTCATTCAGATCACGCCGGACATCGACTTCCCGTTCGGATTCCGCCCGGATGAAAACTGCGAATTCGAGCGCGACCTCGATCTGACGACCGGTCTCAACATCTTCGACATCGACGTGCTCGAAGACGCCTCCGGGCTGCACACGCACCTCGGTCTCGGCGTCATGCAGGGAGCCAAACACGCCGACGGCCAGCTCGTGCCCGACGCACTGCTTTTCCGCATGAACGAACGAGGATTCGATCAGCTCGAGGACATCCTGCTGCCGATCGTGAATACCTACATGGATCAGGTCCCCGCGATGATCTACGGGATGAACCCGATCTTTAACGAACGCGAGGAGCTGTGGGGCCTCGAATTGTGGTCCGCCAAGGGCGAAGTCACCTTCGCCGACCTCGGCACGGCGTATCTCGACGTCGAGACCTTCGAGAGCGGGCCCACGATCCACATGGGCGTGACCGGTTCGCCGGGAGTGCGTCTCGACTGGCGCATCCGCGGCGCGATCGCGGGCATCGGTTATTCGGTCAGCGGCCAGGTCACGATCGACTCGGTGGACGTTGACGCGCACGCCAACGTGTACGGCGATGCCGCGGGTCGCTTGGTCGTCGTGTCCGACCAGACCGACCTCACCCTCGACGGCCTGAACATCGACATCAACAACTTCCCCGACTTCATCGAGGGCCTGTTCAACGACATCATCGAATGGCTCATGGAGATCCTCATCAACGACGCGCTGGCCGACATGATCCCCGACCTGCTCTCCGATCTGCTCAGCCAGATCCCGCAGGGCTTCGACTTCAGCATCGGTGACGTGGACTTCGCCGCGAGCTACGGCATCGGCGAGATCGTATGGGATCTTGACGGCGGCTCGTTCTACATGGATCTCAACTTTAGCGTGTCGGATTCCAGCGGCACGGTGCCCAACCACGGCGGGTCGCTCAGCACCCCCGGCATCGCACCCGGACCGTCGATTCTCAACGCCAACATTCCCGACTCGGCCACGCCATACGGATTCGGCGTCGTGCTCTCCGACGACTTCCTCAACCGCCTGCTCTACGGAGTCTATCGCGCGGGCCTGATCTCGATCGACGCATCCGATATCGCCGCGACCGACGATCTCGCGATGCAGCTCATCTTCGCGGGCCTCGACGACTACGGCGATTGCCCCTGCGACATCAGCGTTGGCCTGCGTCCGCTGCTGCCACCGGTGGCCCTGTTCGACAATCCGACCATCGTCGCCGCGTCGGGTCTCGGCGTCGAGATCCAGATCGGCGAAATGATGGTCGACTGGATCATCGACAACGGCGGCGACCAGACGCTTTTCCTGCAGATGGCGGCCAACATCATTCTGCCGGCGGAGCTCACCGTCACCGACGGCAACCTGCTCGAGGTGAGTTTCGGCACGCCCGAGATGCTGCTCACGGTCATCAGCGAGCCGCTGGGCTACGGTTGGGATACGGCGACGCTCACCGAACTGGTGAACCAGCTCGCGCCGCTCCTGATCCCCGTGCTCGGCGATCTGATCGGCGGCATCGAGATCCCGTCGTTCGACGACGTGACCCTCGACATCCTCAGCGAGCAGGTCATCGGCCTGAACTACGACTATGGCGGCATCTTCGCCGACCTTGTCGTCGTTCCGTGACATCCTGATTCGAGACGCGAAAGGGCCGGGGAAACCCGGCCCTTTTTCGCATTGATCGCATAGCCCTCACCCCGGCCCCTCTCCCGCCCGGCGGGAGAGGGGTGGCGAGCGAAGCGAGACGGGGTGAGGGGCAATGTCGCGTGGCTGTGCATGTCGCGCAACGACTACTTCGCGGATTCGCGGAAAACTTCCAGCGCCAGCGCCAGCGCCTCCTCACGCGTTTCCACCGTCCCCGCGATACGCTCCCGCGTGATCGCCGCGAGTGCGCGCCCGATCCCCGGCCCCGGTGATACGCCGAGCTCCGTCATCAAATCGTTCCCGGTCACCAGCGGCGAAGCGAGCACGGGCTCGACGATCTCTCTGTACCGAGTCCGAAGCCACGTGACCCACTCGTCCGTCGCGGTCTCGCCGCGCGCTCGGCGAGACGCCGCGTCGAGCCGCGCCACGGCGAGCCACGCCTCGCCCGTCGCGAGTGCGTAGTCGGCCAGCGCGCGACGTGCATCAGCGCCGCCGTCGACGTCGTCGCGCATTCGGGCGGGCGCGTCGCGATGCGCGAGGATCATGTCCACCGCCCGCCGGACGCTTTTCGGCGCATGGAGGCCGTCCGCGATCACCGACGTGCCCCGGTTGTGGTCGAGGGCGGCGAGTTTCAGCGTCACGGCGTCGTCGAAAACGCCGCTCGGTTCGCCGTGGATCGACGGATCGCCATCGAGCGCTTCGACGATTTGCACCGCGGTGTCGAACTCGAGATCAGCGAGGAAAAACACCTCGGCAAGAACGCCGTCGTCGAACGCCATGCGCAGCGCCCGCGCCGAACGCGGCGTCGCCAGCAACCGTCGCGTCTCTTCCCAGATGCGTTCGTGGGCGATTTCGTCAAGCCCAACGGCGACGCGCGAGCACCATGTTCGCGTTTCGGGATCGACACCGAAGTCGAGCTGGGCCGCGAATCGGTACACGCGCAGCGCGCGCAGCGGATCGGCCTCGAAACTCGCGAGCGAGGTCCCGCGAACCACGCGCGCGTCGAGATCGGCGAGACCGCCCGTCGCGTCGATCACCGCGCCGTCGCCGCCGAGCAAAGCCGCCAGCGCGTTGATCGTCAGATCCCGCGCGTGCAAATCGCCGGTTAGCGTTGCTTCGCGCAGCGCCGTCAGGTCGTACTCGATGCCGCCGTGCACCACGCGATAGGTCGGCGGGTCGTCGTACATGTGTACTACCGTCGCCCGCGCCGCGCGCCCCACCGCCTTCGCGATCGCGCCGGGATCGCCGTTGGTGACGAGATCCGCGTCCTTGGTGGCGCGCCCGAGCAGCGCGTCGCGCACCACGCCGCCCACGAGCCATACGTGCGCGTTCGCGTCGCGAGCTGCGTCTTGAAACGCGGCCAGAAGCGGAAATCGCGCGAGCGCTGCGGCAAGGTCGATGGTGCCCATGTCGATCCGGCTTAGAACAGCGCGCGAGCCGCGCCGCCGTCCACGGCGATGCTCGTGCCCGTGATGAACGACGCGCGATCCGACACGAGAAATGCGACGAGCCCCGACACCTCCTCAGGCGTCGCCATGCGCCCCGCGGGAGTGTCGCGGATCAGCCGCGCCGCCGCGCCGTCGCCCTCGGGTTTCATGTCGATCGCCACGTCGCCGCCCAGCAGCTCGCGCATGCGGTCGGTCAGCACAATGCCGGGGCAGACGTTGTTGACCGTCACCCCGCGCGCGGCGACCTCGGTGGCGACGGTCTTCGCGAATCCGATCAGGCCGGTGCGCGCGGTGTTGCTCAGGATGAGCCCGATCACCGGTTGCTTCACGGCGATCGACGTGATGTTCACGATGCGCCCCCAGCCGCGCTGGGTCATGCCGGGCAGGGCGAGGTGCGTCATGTCGATGGCCGAGAGCATCGAGAGTTCCACCGCGCTTCGATACGCGTCGAGGTCGAACTGCGTCCATGACCCCGGCGGCGGCCCGCCCGCGTTGTTGACCAGAATGTCCACGCCGCCAAACCTTCGAATCGCCGCGTCGAACAAGCGCCGGCGATCATCGGCGCTGGTCATGTCGGCGATGACCGACTCGACCTCGACGCCGAGCGCGCGGGCCTCGTCGGCGGTTTGCGCGAGCCGCGCTTCGCCGCGCGCGCAGATCACCAGATTCGCGCCCTCGGCGGCGAACTCCAGCGCGCACGCCCGGCCCATGCCTTTGCTCGCCGCGCACACGAGCGCGGTCTTTCCCTGTAGACGCAGATCCATGTCGCGCTCCCGAACTGAACGACGCACGATACCGCATTTTCGTGCGGCGCGGCACTCGCGCGCGGGGCCTGACGCGGCGCATAGAAATTTCCGTTGACAACAGGGCCGGACGGGACTAAATATCGGCCATATCGGACTAAAACAGTCCTGTTTTGGTCCACGACGCGGCTTGGGCAACGCCAAATGCTGAGAATCACACGACAAACCGATTACGGGATCGTCCTGCTCACGCAGTACGTGGGCCGGGCGCCCGGCGCGAGCTTCGCCGCCAAGGACTTGGCCTCGCTCACGCGACTGCCGGTGCCCATGGTCAGCAAAATCCTGAAATTGCTGGCGAAAGACGGATTGCTGGAGTCGCAGCGCGGGGCCAAGGGCGGCTACAGCCTCGCGGTTCCGCCGACGAATATCAGCGTGGCGCGGGTGATTGCGGCGCTCGAAGGTCCGATCTCGATGACGCACTGCGTCTCGGTGGACGACCGGGGGCGCGAGACCGAATGCGAAAACACGGAGCACTGCCCCGTGCGTCCCAACTGGCAGCGCATCAATCAGGTGGTGCAGGACGCGCTGGCGCGGGTGACGATCGCCGAGATGGTGTCGGACCCGGCGAACTGCGGGCCGACGGCGAACTTTTTGAAAGCCCTGGAGCAACTGTCCGAGGCGCACGCCTCGTAAATCGGCGCCAAAGCCATACGCGCGCCAACCGCGCGGAAGAGAGTGCGGGGAGAGACCATGTCGAGTCCAACCGATGTCATCCAGGAACGCATCAGCCAGGAATACAAGTGGGGTTTCGTCAGCGATGTCGAGGCGGATCAGTTTCCGCCCGGGCTGACCGAAGACGTCGTTCGGCTGATTTCGAAGAAAAAAGGCGAGCCCGAATTCCTGCTCAATTACCGGCTGAAGGCCTATCACGCATGGCTCAAAATGGAGCAGCCCGACTGGGCGCACCTGCGCATCGCGCCGATCGACTATCAGGCGATCTCCTACTTTTCCGCTCCAAAAGGCATGGGCGACGCGGATAAGCCGAAGAGCCTCGAAGACATCGATCCCGAGATCCGGCGCACGTACGACAAGCTCGGCATTTCGCTGGTCGAACAGATGCGCCTCTCGGGCATCGCCGTGGACGCGGTTTTCGACAGCGTGAGCGTGGCGACGACCTTCCGCGACAAGCTGATGGAACTGGGCATCATCTTCTGCTCGTTCTCCGAGGCGGTGCAGGAGCACCCCGACCTCGTCGAGAAGTATCTGGGCTCGGTGGTGCCGATTCACGACAACTATTTCGCCGCGCTCAACTCGGCGGTGTTTTCCGACGGATCGTTCTGCTTCATCCCCAAGGGCGTGCGCTGCCCGATGGAGCTGTCCACGTATTTTCGCATCAACGCGGCGAACACGGGGCAGTTCGAGCGCACGTTGCTGGTCGCCGACGAGGGCGCGACGGTGAGCTACCTGGAAGGCTGCACCGCGCCGATGCGTGACGAGAACCAGCTTCACGCGGCGGTGGTGGAGCTGGTCGCACTGCCGGGGGCGACGATCAAGTATTCGACCGTGCAGAACTGGTATCCCGGCGACAAGGACGGCAAGGGCGGCATCTACAACTTCGTCACCAAACGCGGCAAGGCGTTTGAAGGCGCGAAGATCTCGTGGACGCAGGTCGAGACCGGCTCGGCGATCACGTGGAAATACCCGAGCTGCATTCTGCAGGGCGACAACGCGGTGGGCGAGTTCTACTCGGTGGCCCTCGCCAACAACCGGCAGCAGGCCGACACGGGCACCAAGATGGTGCACATCGGTAAGAACACGCGAAGCACCATCGTCTCGAAGGGCATCTCCGCGGGCTTCGGCCAGAACACCTATCGCGGGCAGGTCTTCGTCGCAAAAGGCGCCGAGAACGCGCGCAACTATTCGCAGTGCGACTCGCTGCTCATCGGTGACAAATGCGGCGCGCACACCTTCCCGTACATCGACGTGTCGAATCCGTCGGGGCAGGTGGAGCACGAGGCGACCACCTCGAAGATCAGCGAAGACCAGATCTTTTACCTGCGGCAACGGGGTCTTTCGACCGAGGACGCCGTGGGGCTGATTGTCAACGGATTTTGCAAAGAGGTCTTCCGCGAGCTGCCGATGGAGTTCGCGGTCGAGGCGCAAAAACTGCTCGGCGTGAGCCTCGAGGGCAGCGTCGGCTGATCGAATTTCGCACGAACGCGCGCCGAACGCGGCGCGCACGAAGGGGAAGGACGTTTCGATGCTCGAGATCCGGAATCTGCACGCCGAGGTGGCGGGGCGAAAAATTCTGAAGGGCGTGAACCTGACGGTGAAGCCGGGCGAGGTGCACGCGATCATGGGGCCGAACGGCACGGGCAAGAGCACGCTCGCGCAGGTGCTGGCCGGGCGCGAGACCTACGCGGTCACCGACGGCGAGGTGCGCTTTCACGGCAGCGACCTGATGGAGCTGTCGACCGAGGAGCGCGCGCGCGAGGGCCTGTTCATGGCCTTTCAGTATCCCGTCGAGATCCCCGGCGTCTCCACGTCGTATTTCCTCAAGTCCGCGCTCAACGCGGTGCGCCGCCACAAGGGGCTCGAGGAACTCGACGCTGCGGACTTCCTGGTGCTCGTGAAGGAAAAGATGAAGGCGCTCGACATGGATTCGAGCTTCCTGTCGCGCTCCGTCAACCAGGGATTCTCCGGCGGCGAGAAGAAGCGCAATGACATCTTCCAGATGAGCGTGCTCGAACCCAGCCTCGCCATTCTCGACGAGACCGATTCGGGACTCGACATCGACGCGCTGCGCATCGTCGCGGCGGGCGTCAACGCCATGCGCGGCCCCGATCGCGCCATCGTGGTCATCACGCACTACCAGCGACTGCTCAACTACATCGAGCCCGATGTGGTGCACGTGATGGTGGATGGGCGCATCGCCCGTTCGGGCGGGCCCGAGCTCGCCCACGAGCTGGAAGAAAAGGGTTACGCGTGGATCGAAAACGGCGCTTCGGCGTCCGCGGCGTCGTGAGGCCGGCATGAACGCGTTCGATCGATTTTCGGATTCGTATCCGCGGCTCAAGGGCCTCGTCGCCTCGCGCGAGCCCGGATGGGCGCAGAACCGGCGCGACGAGGGCTTCGAGGCGTTCGCGTCGCTCGGGTTCCCGACGAAAAAAATCGAGGAGTGGCGGCACACGAACGTGGACGCCATCGCCAAATCGGATTTCACGCCGCCCGAGCGCGCGATCGACATCGCCGTACCCGACGCGCTGGTCGAGACGGCGCTGCTCGGCGGTTTCGAGGCGCACCGGCTCGTGTTCGTGAACGGCCGCTTCTCGGCGGAGCTGTCCGATGCGTCGGCGCTGCCGAGCGGAGTGCGTCTCGTGAATCTCGCGTCGGCGATCGACGGCGACGACCCCTTCGTGGCCGAGGCGCTCGGTCGCCTTGTCGATCTGCGTACGGCACCGTTCCCCGCGCTCAACGCGGCCTTCATGACCGATGGCGCGCTGCTCGCGATCGACGCGGGGGTCACCATCTCGCGGCCCATTCACATCGTCTTCCTGGCGAGCGGCGACGGGGCGGCGGCGATCTTCCCGCGCAACCTGATCGTGGCGGGCGAGGGCGCGTCGGCGACCATCGTCGAGAGCTACGAAGGCGTCGGCGACGGGTACTTCACCAACGCGGTGTCGGAGATCTCCATCGGCGCGGGGGCGAACGTCGATCATTACCGTCTGCAACGCGAAAGCCTCGGCGCGTTTCACACCTCGCTCACGCAGGTCGCGCAGGGTGAGGGCAGCGTGTACGCCAACCATTCACTCTCGCTCGGCGGGCGGCTCGTGCGCAACGACATCAACGCCATGATGGGCGGGGACCGTGTCGAGACCTATCTCAACGGCCTGTTCGTCGCCGACGGAGCGCGCCATGTCGACCATCACACGCAGGTCGATCACGCGCATCCCAACGGCCACAGCAACGAGAAGTACAAAGGCGTCCTGGGCGGGCGCGCGACGGGCGTGTTTCGCGGGCGCATCCACGTTCACCCCGACGCGCAGAAGACCGACGCCTACCAGAATAACAAGAACCTGCTGCTCACGCGCGACGCGACCGTGCACACCAAGCCGCAGCTCGAGATCTATGCCGACGACGTGAAGTGCTCGCACGGGGCGACCGTCGGCCAGCTCGACGAAGAGGCGATCTTCTACCTGCGTTCGCGGGGCGTGGGGCGAAACGACGCCCGGATGATTCTCGTACGCGCGTTCGCGGGCGAAATCCTCGCGAACATCAAGGTCGCCGCGCTGCGCGAGCGGCTCGAGGAGTCGATGGAAACGTGGATGCCGGTCGATCTCACGGGGGATCGGGCATGACCGCCGCGACACGATACGTGGAACACGAGCGAATGGACGCGCCCGCGCCGCACCTCGACGTCGAGGCCATCCGCCGCGACTTCCCCATTCTCGCGCGGCAGGTGCACGGCAAGCCGCTCGTCTATCTCGACAACGCGGCCAGCACGCAAAAGCCGCGGCTGGTGCTCGATGCGACCACCGCATTTCTCGAATCGGAATACGCCAACGTCCATCGCGGCGTGCACTGGCTCTCCGAGCAGTCCACGTGGAAATACGAGCATGCGCGGGGGCGTGTGGCGCGCTTCCTCAACGCGCCGAATCCCACCGACGTGGTTTTTGTGAAGGGCACGACCGACGCGGTGAACCTTGTCGCGTCTTCGTTCGGCGCGGCTTTCATCCGCGAGGGCGACGAGATCCTCATCACGCACATGGAACACCACAGCAACATCGTGCCGTGGCAGCTCCTGTGCGGGCGCACGGGGGCGAAGCTCGTCGTTGCGCCGATCGACGACCGGGGAGAGCTGATCTGGTCCGAGTTCGAAAAACGCATCACGAAGAGCACGAAGCTCGTGTCGGTCGTCCACGTCTCCAACGCGCTCGGCACCGTGAATCCTGTGCGCGAGATCGTGCGTGCGGCGCACGCGCGCGGCGTGCCGGTCTTCATCGACGGCGCGCAGGCGGTGTTGCACCTGCGGGTCGACGTGCAGGACCTCGACTGCGACTTCTACGCGTTCTCGGCGCACAAGCTCTACGGCCCCACCGGGCTCGGCGCGCTCTACGGCAAAAAGGAGTGGTGGGAAAAAATGCCGCCGTATCAGGGCGGCGGCGACATGATCCTGAACGTGACCTTCGAGAAGACGACCTACGCCAAGCCGCCGTTTCGATTCGAGGCCGGCACGCCGCACATCGCCGGGGCGGTGGGGCTTTCCGCGGCCATCGATTACATGGAGAATTTGGGCTTCGCGGCGATCGAGGCGCACGAGCGCGACCTGCTCGACTACGCGACCGAGCGCGTGGGCGCGATCGACCGCGTGCGCATCATCGGCACGGCGCGCGAAAAGGCGGGCGTGCTGTCGTTCGTGATGGCGGGCGTGCACCCGCACGACATCGGCACGATCCTGGATCGCGAGGGCATCGCGATCCGCGTCGGCCACCATTGTGCGCAACCGGTCATGGAGCGTTTCGGCGTTCCCGCGACGGCGCGGGCGTCGTTCGCGTTCTACAATACGCGCGCCGAGATCGACCAACTGGTCGAGGGCATCGCGCGCATACGCGAGGTTTTCGGGTGATGTCGGGCTTATCGGACCTGTATCAGGAGATCATTCTCGATCACAACAAGAATCCCCGGAACTTCCGCGCCATGGCGGACGCGGATCACCGCGCGGACGGGTTCAATCCCCTTTGCGGCGACAAGGTTTCGGTCTTTCTGAAACTCGACGGCGACCGCATCGTGGACGTGAGCTTTCAGGGTTCGGGCTGCGCCATTTCGACCGCGTCGGCGTCGCTGGCGACGGCGGCGCTCAAGGGCAAGACCATTGCCGAGGCCGACGCGCTCTTCGCGGCGTTTCACGGCATGGTGACGTCCGACCCGACCGCCGAAGCCGAAATCGAGGGCCTGGGCAAGCTGGCCGCCTTCGCGGGCGTGCGCGAGTTTCCCACGCGGATCAAGTGCGCCACGCTGGTGTGGCACACGATCAGGTCCGCGATGAAAAACGAAGCCGACGTCGTCACGACGGAGTGAGGAAACGGCCATGATGGATGAACTCAAAGGCAAGATCGTCGAGTCGCTGCGAACCTGCTACGACCCGGAGATTCCAGTCAACATTTATGATCTTGGACTCATCTACAACATCGACATCGATCCCGGCGGCGTGGTGGATGTGAAGATGACATTGACCTCTCCCGCCTGCCCCGTGGCCGGTACGCTGCCCCCCGAGGTCGAGTGCAAGGTGCGCGACGTCGATGGCGTCGCCGCGGCCCGCGTCGAGGTCGTGTGGGATCCGCCGTGGGAACCCGCCATGATGACCGAGGCCGCCAAGCTCGAACTCAACATGATGTAGGGCGGGGCGAGTGCGGGCACGCCGCCCGCTTGAAATTTCCCGATGACGAAACCAAAATCCGATCCCCCCGGCGCGCGGGTGCGCCGGGCATGGAACATTGTCCCCGGAGACGGCATGATCATCACGCACACGTCCAAGGTCCGGTCGATCCGGTGGCACACCGACGACATTTTCGAGGTCGCGATCGACCGGCTCGATCTGCCGTTTTCGCCGGGTATGGCGATCAGCGTGCTCGGTCCGGACGGCAAGACGGTGCGTTCGTTCAGTTTGTCGTCGGGGACGGCCGAGCCCGAGTTCCGCTCGCTCATCAGGCTTGTTCCCGGCGGAAAGGTCTCGCCGTGGATCGCCGAGCACAAGCCCGGCGAGGAAATCCAGTTTCGCGGGCCCTTTGGCATGTTCAAACCCGGCCAGCACAAGACGCCCGACCCGTGGATCTACATCTGCACGGGCACGGGGGTCACGCCGCTCCTCTCCGCGTTTCACAGCCGGATCGAGAACCCGCCGGTGCAGGTGCTCTACGGCGTGAAGCGCATCGAGGACGCGGTCTACCACCGCGAGCTCGCCGAGTGGTGCGATGTGCGCATGGCGATCTCGCGCGAACCGCGTCCCGAGTTCCACCCAGGCCGCGTGACCGACCTGCTGGAAGCCATGCCGCGCACCCCCGACACCTACTACTACCTGTGCGGGCTCGACGCGATGATGTACGACGTGATCGACTGGCTGCACGACCACTGCGTGGACAAGGAGCACATCAAGACCGAGGTCTTCTTCAAAGCGCCGCGCAAAAAGCCGGGCGAGGCCGAGGCCGAGATGGCGTGAGTCCGCGCATCCCGATCGGGAATCGCGCCCGCGCGAGCCGCGAATTCCCGCGAAAATCAGTTCGGTTGTGCGCGTTGGCGGCCCCGGTTTCGGGGCCGTTTTTCGTTGACATCGAGGGGGGCGTGGTGTAAATCCGGCGGCGCGGCTCCCGCCGCGTCCTTTGATTTCCGGTTTTTTTTATCTCGCTTTCCAAGGGGTACGCCAATTCCAGAGGAAACACCCGCCATGCCGGCGATCTTCATCCCAAGAGGAGTGCGTCCGGTGGAGGTGTTCCGATGGTTTCGCCCGCGTTTTGACGCCATGTGAAAAGCTGCGGAGGTGGCAATGAGGCTTTTCGTTGCGAAGGAGACCTGGCCCGGGGAGACGCGCGCTCCGATGATTCCGGATTCGGTCAAGCGGCTCGCGGCGGCCGGAGCGGAAATGACGGTCGAGACGCAGCTCGGGGCGACGCTCGGCATCACGGATGACGCCTACGTCGGTGCGGGCGCCACGGTGATCGGCAATCGCGCGGAGGGTTTCGGCGCGGCCGATCTGGTGTTGCGCCTGCGTCCGCCGGCGAACGAGGACGTCGCCCTGCTCAAGCCCGGCGCCATCCACATCAGCTATCTCGATCCGTTCAATCGGCGCGATCTCGTCGAGGCCTTGGCGGCCCGGAACGTGTCGGCGATCTGCATGGAACTCGTTCCGCGTTCGACGATTGCGCAGAAGATGGACGCCCTCAGCTCACAGGCGAATCTCGGTGGTTATGTAGCCGTGATCCTCGCCGCGGAGCGCCTGGCCAAAGTGTTCCCGATGATGACGACGCCCGCGGGCACGCTGCAACCCTCGCGCGTGTTCATCGTGGGCGCGGGCGTGGCGGGTTTGCAGGCGATCGCCACCGCGCGACGTCTGGGCGCGCGCGTGGAGGCATTCGACACGCGGCCGGAAGTGGCCGAGCAGGTCCAATCTCTCGGCGCGAAGTTCGTCAAGATCGATCTGGGCGAGACGGGCAGCACCAAGGACGGGTACGCGAAAGCCCTCACGCCGGAGCAGCTCGAGAAGCAGCGGCAGGGCATGGCGAAGGTCTGCGCCCAGTCCGACGTCGTCATCACCACCGCGCAGGTGTTCGGTCGGCCGGCGCCGCGAATCCTCACGAAGGACATGGTGGCGGGCATGAAGCCCGGCAGCGTGATCGTGGACATGGCCGTGGAAAGCGGCGGCAACGTGGAGGGTTCGGTCGAGGGCAAGGAGGTGGATGTCAACGGCGTCCGCATCATCGGGCTCGCCAACCTGCCCGGCCAGGTCGCCGTTCACGCCAGCCAGATGTACGCGAGCAACCTCACCTACATGGTGGAGCAATTCTGGAACAAGGAGAGCAAGGCGTTCGCGCTCAAGCTGGAGGACGACATCCTCAAGGGCTGCCTCGTGACCCACGAGACGCAGATCCGCAACGCGCTCCTCAAACAGCACTACGGCTTGGCGTAACGCCGCGCGGGAGACCATCGCATGCACGCGGAAATCACCCAGTCCGACATCGCCGTCAACCTTCTCATTCTGATCCTGTCCACGTTCTTGGGACTGGGTCTGATTCGGCACGTCTCGAAGCTGCTGCACACGCCGCTCATGGCTCTGACGAACGCCATCTCCTCGGTGTCGGTCGTGGCGGCCCTGATCGTGCTGTCCTATCCCAACAACCCCGGCTTGATTTTGGCGCTCGCCACGATCGGCGTGGCGCTCGCGATCAGCAACGTGGTCAGCGGGTTCATGATCACCGAACGCATTCTTCGCATGTTCAAGAAAAGCGACGGGGGTAAGTAAGTGGAAACTCTTCTCGCAACCCTCGCAGGGTATCTGTACGTCGTATCGGCCGTCCTTTTCGTGCTGTCGCTCAAGTGGATGAGCGCCGTCAAAACCTCGCGCATGGGCAACGCCGCCGGAACGATCGGCATGGTCCTCGCCATCGGCACGACGCTGCTGGCGTATCACGTCGACCGCGTGGATCTGCTGCTCATCGCCGCGGTGGTCGGCACGGCGATCGGCGTGCCCATCGCGCTGAAACTCCCGATGACGGCGGTGCCTCAGCGAACGGCGATGTCGCACGCCTTCGGCTCGCTCGCCGTGGCTCTGATCGGCATGGCGGAGTACTACCAGCGACTGCCGACCCACGAGCACAACCTCTCGGCGTTCGTCACGGCGGTGCTGTCGGTCGAGATGATGCTGGGATTCCTGACGTTTACCGGTTCGGTGATCGCGTTCCTCAAGCTCCAGGAGACGATCTCGGGCAAGCCGCTCATCTATCCCGGACGCAATTACGTGAGCATCGGCGTGCTCGTGCTGGCGCTGTTCGCCATCATCGCGCTCGTCATCGACCCGACGCATTCCGCGCTCGTTTTGGTGATTATGGCGCTCGCGCTGGTGTTCGGGTTCCTGCTCGTCATGGGCATCGGCGGCGCGGACATGCCGACGGTGATCGCGATTCTGAACTCCTACGCCGGTCTATCGGCCGCGGCGCTCGGCTTCGTGCTCAACAACAAACTCCTGATCGTCGCCGGCACGTTGGACGGCGCGTCGGGATTCATCCTCGCGATCCTGATGTGCAAGGCCATGAACCGATCCTTCGTCAACGTCCTTTTCGGCGGCCTCGGCCAGACCGTGAGCGGCGAAGGGACGGCGGTGGTCGGCGACATCAAGCCGCTTTCGACCTCGGACGCGTATCTCATGCTCGAGGGAACGAACTCCGTTGTCTTCGTGCCGGGTTACGGCATGGCCGTGGCACAGGCTCAGCACGTGGTGCACGAGTTGGGGCAGATTCTGGAAAAGCAGGGCACCGCGGTTCAGTATGCGATCCACCCCGTCGCGGGCCGCATGCCGGGGCACATGAACGTCCTTCTGGCGGAAGCCGGCGTGCCATACGAGCAGCTCGTGGAAATGGACATCGTGAACACCACGATCGATTCGGTGGACGTGGCGATCGTCATTGGGGCCAACGACGTTGTGAATCCCGCCGCCAAGGAAGACGAAAAGAGTCCACTCTACGGAATGCCGATCATCGATGTCGACCGAGCGCGCACGGTGATCGCGATGAAGCGCTCCATGCGCCCCGGCTTCGCCGGTGTCGAGAATCCGCTCTTCTACAAGAACAATACGCGCATGCTCTTCGGCGACGCCAAACAGATGCTCACGCAGCTCGTCGCTGAGTTCAAGGAAGCGGAAAGCTAAGACCCTCGCCGTTCCCCTCTCCCGCGCGGCGGGAGAGGGGCGACGCGCGACGCGTGCCCGGGTGCGCTCGCGTCAGCGTTTCGAGCCCATCGCCCGGTCGAAGACGAAGTTCGGCATCGCCTGCCCCGCGCGCATGATCGCCGCGAGCTGCCACGGAAACGCGTGGTGCGCCGCTTTCGACCGGATGGCGCGCCAGATCTCGCCCGCCGCCGCGTCGGCCGTCTCGACGTAGTCGAAGAACCTTTCGCTTCAGGAACTCGACGCGCAGAGTGGAAAGCACTTGGCGAATCCGCGCAGTTGCGATGACTCGGGAATCGCCAACCAAAACTGGTCATCTCTGCGCGCCGATGGGCGCACCACGTACCGAGATCCGATCGGGTTGGTTTTCGAAGAATAAAATCGATCGCAACATGAATAATATATATTTATAGACATTTTCGCAAAATCAAATCTCCGCCTTGACACCCACTTTGTGTAAGAAGTAAGTGTCATTAATGCCTCGGTGAATGCAAAATCTGGAGGTTTGATCATGGTAAAGCGTACGCCGGTGAAGAAAGCTCTTGCGAACAAGGCGGTAGTCGGGCATGCGCCGCAAGACGCGGCTCTTTCCCCCAAAGAAGCTAGGGCGCTGGACGATGCTGTAGCCTATATCAACGGACGGATGAACATCGCTTCCGTTTCCGTCATCGAGGTCGGCCAGTACCTCCTCAGTCACTTTTTCGGCGACGATCCCTCGAAGGCCTTGGACCGCGGTTCCCGCAAGGGGCTCTCCCTCCGCAAGCTCGCCGAGCACCCGGACATTCCGCTCACCTACTCCGCCCTCTCCCGTGCGGTCTCGGTGGCTGTCCAGGAGAGGCATCTACCTGCTGTTGCAACGTTGCAACAGACGACCGCGAGTCACAAGATCCTTCTCCTCTCCATCGACGAAGCCCCTGACGGGGACGTGAACAAGGCGATCGAAATCAAGAAGAAATACATCGCGCGGATCGAGAAGGAACATCTTTCCGTGCGGAGGTTCCGCGATATCCTCGAAGCGGACGGCTTCCTGAAACTGCGGGGTCTTGGGGCTATCGAGAACGAGAACGAACGCAAACTCCTCCGCTCCGGTTTCCACAAGCTCGTTGATCCCTTGGAGTCCATTGTCGCACTCGACGTGAAACGCATCCTGGATCTCCCATCTACGAACCTCAAGAGCGCTTACGACACGGCAAAGAAAGCGCGCATGCGTCTTGAGGCGATCATCAAAGGGATGGAGGCGAGGTTGAGGCCCTGAATCTCGAACAAATCGATCAATTTGAGAGAGCCGCAACATCAAATTCGACTGTCCGACTCGTAGGCCGCGTGCGGCGCCGCGTCGCTAAGGACCGCCAACACTCTAGCTAAGTCAGGGGTCTGTGCGCTTGATCGGCGTCGGGCTTAACGCGGTTGCACGTTATTTGGCATTTTTTATCGTTGGGGGCGCTAGCGCGATCGACCGAAGTGTCCAAGAGCATCACTCGATTTGATTCGGCATGCCGAACGTTGTTTCCCGATTATGCATAATTAATAGTGGCATTTTGCCGGCAGGCGGCGGTTGACAGTCCACGCGCAAAGTCGTATGAACGATGTGGATCCACGGCTCGAAAATGAATTATATATTTGTCTACGATATTGAGTGATGCTTGGAGCGGTCATTTAATATAAGGACGGTCGAAGAATGCGTGCTCAAATGCTCGGACTGCACGTACGCGGATCAAAGGTCGCTGAATTCCATCGTCAATTGAGGGCGCTGGGATACTCGATCCCCGACGCGGAATTTAAGGCGCGTCTCTTCGGCACAGCAACCCGTGACGCGGTCAAACTGTTTCAGAAACGGTCTGGACTGAAGGTCACCGGGTCTGGCGACGTGGAAACGCAGACTGCGCTGCGCTCCGTGATGAGCCGGGAGTCCGCTGCTCCAAAAGGAGACTCTGGGACGCTGGCGGAAAGCACGGCTTCGCATTCCGACCAGGGAACGGTGTCTGGTCGTCTCTTTTTTCGTGACGGAACGAACCCGTCACAGGTCGAAGTTCGTTTGTACAACCGGGTTTTCGCCGCGAGAGACATCTTGCTTGCCGGCGGCAGCACCGATACGAGCGGCCGCTATAGTATGCATTATGAAATCCCTCCGGGAGATTCGCTCCTTGAGCTCCGTGCAGTCTCCACCAGCGGAGCTGAAATCCCCATTTCGAAAGTCCGCCGCGAGGCGAAAAAAAATGCGAATTGGAATCTGTTTGTGCCGAACAGCATGCAACGCCCGGCGTCGGAATACGATCGCCTGATGAGCGCCTTGGCGGAGCAGGATGTATTGCTGTCGAAACTGTCCGCGCTGCAAGAAGCGGGAAAAGTTCGTGAATTATCACTCCTTCATCTGGCAACCCGTTGGGACGCGCGGTTGATTGCGGTGGCCGTGATTTCGGCCCAAAAATTTCGGCGGTTGAGAATGCGTCACGATGTGCTGTACGCACTTCTTCGATCGGGTCTTCCTCACGATGAGCGGTTGCTGGCCGCGGTCGGCGCCGATATCGTCGAGGAGACGCTTCGACAGGCAAACTCCGTCGGGATCGTCGCCCTGTCCGACAGTGTCATCGCGGGCGCGATCGAAAGCCATCTTCTCCTTTCCTCTTCCGTCGGCACGGAGGTGCTGAAATCGACCAGGTCTCCGGGGGCGGTGTCGACATTCGGGGAGATGCTCCAAAGAAGCGGCCTGACAGAGGCGCAACAGTCCCATTACCTCGCGACATACAGGGGATATCTGCATTCCGGTGAGGAAAATAAAAATTTTTGGACGATGCTGGCGCAGTTGCAAAGCGAGGGACAAAACGTCTTCAGCGATACGGATATCCAGCGGCTCCGGCAGCAAACCAGGTTGGGACGTCTGACGCTGAACAACGCCGGTTTGGTCGAGTCCGTGATGAACGGACTCCAGCCGGCGGACGACCTTTGGGTTCTCGCGGATCAGAATTTTCATGAGCCGGAGACCTGGTCGTCCCGCCTGGATACACTGGCCGGTGGCAACAGCGCGCTGCTGGAGAAGATCATTCCGTCCGCGTACGCCGACGAAGACCTCGATGCCCGCAAGAACGCCTATTGCCAGGACCTCGCGTCCTACGTCGCCTCGAGTTTCCCAACCAGAGTGGTTGCGCGAAAAATCGGCGTGGACGCCGGAATGATCGATCTGGGCTCGTCGCTGAACGAACCCGTGCGGGACTTACTGCTCGGCATCACGGGCGCCGGCGGCGATTTCGAACTCGGGACCAGTCGCATCGTCGACACCGAGGCGCCGTTTTCCGCGGCGGCCCCCGAGGTCCTTGCCGCCGTCAAGCGGCTTCAGAGACTCTTCCGGATTTCCCCCACGGACAGCGCGCTCGCCGCGCTGCATGCATCAGGGATTCAGTCGGCCCATGAAGTCGCGTTGATGCCGCGCGAAAAGTTCGTCGAAGACTACGGAGAGAGCTTTTCAAACGACGAAGAGGCTCTGGCGGTTTACCGGGCGGCGCGACGGATCGATGTCGCCGCAACGGTGCTCGGCTCGTCAATCTTCAACGCATGGAATCGGGTCGTCCTGCCTCCCATGAAAGGCGGGCAACACGAAACCGTCAAGATCGCCATTGCCCAGAAAGCGCCGGAGGTGGTGTCGCTCGCAGGCACGGGAGGTTTCTGCGACTGCGAGCACTGCCGGTCGGTTCTGAGCCCCGCCGCGTACTTCGTGGACCTGTTGGACATGCTGGACACGAAGCCTGAAGGAGCTTCGCCTCTTCACGCCCTGACGGAGCGCCGGCCCGATCTGCCGAATCTGCCGCTGACCTGCGAAAACACGAACACCGTGATGCCTTATATCGATATCGTGAACGAAATTCTCGAATACATCGTCGCAGAGGGCGCGCTCGACGCGGACGCGGCGATGGACACGAAAAACGCCGCGACCGAAGACCTGTTGGCGGAGCCTCCGTACGTCAATCGAACCGCCTACGAAATTCTGAACGACGCGAGGCCGCGCGTCGGACTCCCCTTCGATCTCGCCAGGGAGATGTCGCGGCGGTTTGCCGACCGCTTCGACATGCCGCTCTGGAAACTGATCGACGTGTTTCGTCCGAGCGACAAGGTGACGCCGACCAATGTTCGCGTTGCCTCGACGGGAAACGTTGACGTTTCCTCCGCTCCCAGTTCGATCGACGGCGTCGCGCTGCAATCCAGCGACCGCGTCCTGCTGAAAAACCAGACCGACGCGAAGGAGAACGGCGTGTACGTGTTCGCCGGCGAGGCCGCCGCGATGACGCGCGCCGCGGACGCCGACAGCGCCGAAGACCTGCAAGAGCTCTGGGTCGTCGTGGACGACGGCACGGAACAAGGGAAATGGTGGGGCGTCTATGAAAGGGAGATCGCCCTGGGCACAGACGCCGTGCATTTCGTGCGCGGCCTCAATCGCACTTCGGTCTTCACGGAGTTTCTGGGGCTTTGCGAGGCCGAGATCCAGCTATTCTCCGACGATTACTCCGTGGCCGGCAAATGGGGCGCGTTGTACGGCTATGCCGGCGACAGCGAGGCGCTGACGGCGCTCTCGGGAAGCGCCAAAACGCTCGCTGATCGTTTGGGGATCAGTTATCTCGACCTGGCGGCCGTGACGGATACGAGTTTCGTCAACCCCCACCGGGCAAACCTGATCGCTCTGGAGGTGATGAACCGCAGCCCGCACGTCTTGGAGCAGGTCGATCTCGCGACGGCGAGAACCTACGTGGACGAATTGCTGGATCCCGTCCCGTCCACAGGCCACCCCTCCACCGAAGCCCTGGCGTTCCAATCTCGCCTCGACACGCTGGCGGATACATGGGGCGGTCTCAACGTGGCGTATTGGCTCAATCAGTTTGGAAATATTTTATTTCTCGATCCGGACCCGGATCGACCGTGCGACTTCTCGCGAACGAAGCTGCGTTATCTGGTCGGCACGCCGTCGGGGACGCAATCCGGCGCGTCGGGCGTCGATTTTCTCAAGATCAATCTGTTTGTTCGATTGTGGAAGAAACTCGGCTGGTCGATCGAGGAGACCGATCGGGCGCTCATAACGTTCCTGCCGCAGAACGTATCCTTAAATAGCTTGGACAATATCGGAAATGCCTTTGGAACTGCGCTGGTTTATTTGGCGCATCTCAAGGATCTGGTCAATCGACTGCGTGTCGGCGGACACAGCGTTCTGAAACTGGCAACGCTGTGGAGCGATATTGCCGTGAAAGGACACATTCGACTCTATCGTGACCTGTTCAACCTTCCCGTCGTTGCGGATCAGGAGAATGTGTTCGACTCTCCATTGGGTATTTATGTGGCGAAAGAACCTCGCCCCATTTTGCGGGATCATCTGTCGGAATTGCAGGGAGCCTTGGGATTATCGAATGAAGAGATCGTAAATATTCTGATCGACAACGACTCTCTAATCCAGATGGATACCGTCGAACTGACTTTGGCTAACGTGTCTGTGCTCTACCGGTACAGCCTGTTGGCCAAGGGGCTGGGGATCTCTGTCAAGGACCTGATTGCGCTCCGGCAACTGTCCGGTCTGTCGCCGTTTCAGCCGCTGGAAGCGGATGCGCTGACGGATATCGATCAGGATCACCCGTTCGTTCAGACCCTCCGGTTCGTCGAGTTCGCCAAACAGGTCAAGGAAAGTCCATTCGATTTGGAAGATCTGGATTATCTCGTGCGCCACCGGTTCGATGCCGTCGGCAAGTACCGCGATGACGCGGCGACCCGCGACGAGTTTGTGATGGACCTGCGCGCGGGACTCGCCGCCGTTGAAAAGCAGTGTGCCTTGCCGCCGGAATACGATGGAACGCCAAACGCACACGTCCCCGATTCGTATTTCCAAGAAAAATTGACCTTGGCCCTCGGCGAGGACGTGGCCAAAACGTTCCTGGGTCTCTTCGCGGCGACGACAACGTACGTCGCGGTCGCCGCGCCGTCCGACTACGATTGCGCCATCGACTTGACGGGCCAGAGCGCAACCTATTC